>NZ_LGHM01000065.1 GCF_001908185.1 Bradyrhizobium sp. AS23.2 | reverse complement strand
AAGATTCGTTCTTGTAGATCTAATCAAATGACAAACTAGTCACTTGTCAGGTCATCCAAGTCGGCGCGCTGAGGCGCGCGCATATGGGGAAGTCTGCTACGGGTCACTTGCGTCGATTTGATCATGCCGTGAGGACGTCCGCTCTACCCCGATAAGCAGCCCCTGAAGGGTCAGGACCAGGAGAGACCGACCACCCTCCGTTCGTCAGCATAGGGCCGCTGCAAAGCTTCCCGCATGGTCTCAGGCTGTCCGACGATGATGACCTGCTGTCGGGCGCGCGTGACCGCGGTGTACAGCCAGGACGGATCGAGCAGTCGGCTCGACGGTAGGGCGACGATGACGTAGTCGGCTTCTGAGCCTTGGGCGCGATGGCAGGTAAGCGTGTAGCCGAGCGAGAGGTCGACCAGGTCCTCGGAGGTGAAGACGTGCTCCTCGTCGTCGAAGACGGCGGTGACCTGGCGTTCGGTCCGATCGATCCGCAGCACGGTCCCCATCGATCCGTTAAACAGGCCGCGCTTGTAGCAGTTGCGCCGGTGGATGATGGGCTCACCAGGTGAGAACAGGTCTCCCAGCGGTCCCTTGAGCTCTTGCAGGTCTTTCCTGCGCAGATATTCCTCGTGGAGACGCCGGTTGAGGCCGGTGACGCCACACGGACCGTCGTTGACGGGGGTGACGATCATGACGTCACGACCGGCGCCAAATTCGTTCCAGATTGAGACAACCTTGTCGGCGATTTCGTTGCGTCCCGACGCGCGGGGCAGCTCAGAGAAGTGGAGAGAGCGCACGAGCTCGTCCGGACGCTGGATGAGATCGCAATCCAACTCGAAAACGACACATCAGATTCGAAAAGGGACTGAGTGATGCCGTTTCCGATACAGATCGACGATGAGCTCTACGCCCGCGTGGCTGCTGCCGCAGCAGATGATGGCAAGGACGCGTCGACGTACGTCGCCGAGCTGGTGCGTGAGGCCCTTCGCAGACGTTTCGCCGCGGCCCTATCGGCCGACACGGAAGACCTGGAAGAGAACTATGCCTTGCCGCCGTTCTCATTGGAGAATTATGAACTGCAGCGCGACCCGGACGAAAGCGATGAGGACTACGCCTTTCGGCGCTCCCTGTTCGAGGGCCGCGCCGGCAAGGGCTGACCGCTGACCGCCCCCTGAATTCGGCAACACACCTGCGCAGACAAAAAGCCCCGCCGATGAGGCGGGGCTTTTTGCATCAACAACAAGTCAGAATATAAGATTCCGGGGGCTGCGGCGCCTACCAAAGTACATCCCCTAATTCGTCCGTAAGTCGTTGGAATCGTACCATCTGGATCCCGGGTATCCACGGACAGATGGGCGGTTGCCGAGCAAAGTACGTCCCCAAAAATCAGACCCGGGGTGCTACTCGGCGAGCAGATCGACAAGCGTCGGGGGCCGGAATGGTGGCGAACGTTCGCGACCATGGATCGGGCCGAATTCGAGAGGGAGGCGGAGGACCTGCTCAATCCGGACGGAGTGCTGGCGATCCTGCGCAGGGCCGCAGCGGCCGTCGGCGACGCAACCAGGTAGCAGGTTTTCCGCCCGGGGACAGATTCGGATAGCCTTGTGCCGCCGTCTTCAGGACGGCGGGCGAGCATTGACTGAATTTACAGAAACCAATCGAGCAGTCCGCCTAGCCAGGCTGCTAAGATACAAACCTCAGACAACGCTATGCTGATCCTGATTTCAACACACATGGCTTCGCTCCTTTCAAGCGCGAGCGGACGATCCACCCGCCGGCTGGAACGATTAGCCAGACAAAATTCATCAAACTACAGCCGATTTTTGATCCCCATGGCACCGAACGCGGGGCGCAGACAGATGAGGACTGGAATCTCGACAGCAGATCAAGCTCAAAGGCGGATCGCCGGCAAGCGCGCTATTGCTTCGCAATCGAATTGCACTGCGCGCGCTCCATCTCTCTCCAAAGACTTTCAATAGGAAAGAAGCACTTATAATCGACCTCGTGAACTCGCTGCGAACAATGAAATGCATCTTGGGAAGTCGCCAACTTCGGGCAGTGCCTATAGGCGCACGCCTTGATGTTCTCTATCAGTACTCTGATTTTCGGAATGTTCATGTTGCAAGAAATTTCGTATGTCCGGCTCATATCGCCGCGAATTAATGCCTTGTTGGCCTCCACTTCGCGCTCCAATTTCTCGACTTCCCGGCGCTCTTGCTCGAGCTCCAAATCGCGAGCGCGCTTTGCTTCTAGCTCGTCGGAGTAGCGCTTTTGCTCGCCCTTGACGTAGTCCTGACCTTCCTTCCTGATTTGCTCCTGCTCCTGGTGGAAAGTGGTCGGACGGCTCGCTGCTTCGGTCTTTTTCTTGGCGTCTTCAAGCGCGGCCTTTAGCGCGTCCTTGGTCGAGCCCTGCTGATCCGGCTTGGCGACCGGCTTCTGCTGCGGTTCCTGTTCGCTCTGCTTGCCGTGACAGCGGAGCACAAGCGCGTTGTGCTTTTTGCGTTCCGCGTCATCCTTGGAGAACTGGGTGCGGCATTGTTGATGCTTTTTCTGCTGTTCATTCACGGCAGCCCAGCAAGGGCCGTCGCCGCCACTGCATTGATTCGTTGGCGGCACTGGACCGCAGACTTCCTCCATCGTCGGTTCGGGATAGAGATAATTGTCCGATGGGCAGGCTTCGCCAGTATCGGCTTGCGCGCCGGCGCACGACAGCACGACCGACAAGAAGATGGCAGCAAGGATTAGCGCTCTCATTTCTTGGTCTCTTTGAAATTGGCGCGTTGCACATACCCGGTGTACTCGCCCCATTTGGTCTGGCACCAGGCGCCGTTGCAGTTGGTGAGGTTCACCGGGCTGGATTGCGAGCCGATGGCACCGATGACTTTGGCGGTGGTCGTGGGCTGTTCGCGGATCGGCACGGCATCCAAAATATTCGCGGGGCGTGCCGCGTATTTGCCTGGCGCTGTTCGCATCGCAGCAGCATGCAACGTGGTCAACGCCAAGGTGACGTTGTCAAACTGCGATCGGCAGATGTCTTTGATGAACACTGCGCTCGAACTGTTAATGCTTGGCTGGGACTCGTCACCGCTGTGGCAGTCCTGCTGCCCGTCCCGCCGGCTTTCGCAACTCTCGTGGCGCGGCGTCAACTCGATCGCGCATAGCTCGCTGTTGCGGCAACGCGATGCTATCATAAAGCCCACTGTCTCGTGGCCAACAGCCTTGAATCCCTTTGGGTCAAGATCCGCGTACTTGGCTGCAAACCGCCTCATGCTGCTGCCTTGACTGCCGGCATTATCCGGGCTCTGCGTCTTTGTCGGCGTCCAGACGCTGGAGCCGTCGACTTCGACAATCAAGGTATCTTCATCGCCGATAAACCGAAACTGGCTGATGGTCTTGCCTTGGTTGCTTTGCTGAACGGGAGGACGGCACTCCAAGGCAACGCGTAACAGCTCGACGGCCTGCTTCTGTTCGTCAGTCGCGGCAGGAACTGGACTACTTAGGTTGCAAAGTGCGGCGGCGAGAATAGAGGGGTAAAGCGCTCTTCGGATCATGCGGTGCCATGCAGGATTTTGGTTTTCACTTTCTCATCTCGTTTTCACTTTCTCATCTCACGGAAGTGTGCTTTCTCGACCCAGCCGAGCGTCCCGCCCCATTTAAGTTGGCAACGATCAGTAAATTGGTAAGCGGAACGATGCGGGCTTTGATCATTGCGCGACGTATCCGCTTGTACGGGCTCGTCATCGCCTGGCCTCGGTGAAATTCGCCTTCTGCACATAACCGATGGTCTCACCCCATTTGATCTGGCACCAGCCGCCGCTGCAGTTGGTGAGATTCACCGGGCTGGATTGCCAACCGATACCTCCAATGATGTTGGAGTTGGTGGTTCGTTGCTCGCGGATCGGCACTGCGTCCAATGCATTATCAACCCGAGGCATGTATTTACCGCGTACCGATTGCTTAGCCCCAGCGTGCAACGTGGTGAGTGCCAACGTCACATTAGCAAGCTGTGATGGACAGATGCCTTTGAACGAGACCGCGCTGTCACTACGGGGATAAGCATCTGCCGCGCCTAAACTATCGCAGACCTTTTGGCCGTCCCGCCGGCTTTCACAACCCTCGTGACGCAGCGTCAAATTACTGGCGCAGAGCTCCGCGTTGCGGCAGCCTGGCTCAATAGCTTTGAACTCCGTTGGATCAAGATCGGCATACTTTGCTGCAAACACGAACAAACTTCGGGTGTCTTGTCCTGCCGCCGTCGGGCTCTGCGTCTTCGTCGGCATCCATACACTGGAGCTATCGACTTCAATAATCAGGGTCTCCTCATCGCCGACAAATCGAAATTGGTTGACGGTCTTGTTTTCCTGGCCTTGCTGAACCGGAGAGCGGCAATCGAGCGCCACGCGCAACAATTCGATGGCTTGGCGCTGCTCATCGGTAGCGGCGTTGGCTTGGCTGATGGGAATTGTGAGACAGGCGGCAAGGATCAGGGCAACAACGGATCGGATCATCTCTGGCTATCTGTGATGCAATGCGGGAGGTCGGCAAAATCAATTTGCTGAAATCTGCCATGAGCGCGAAACGCGGCGCAATGGATTTGTTGCGGCAATGTGCCACGGTCGAGCGCGGCCCAACAGCCGTTTCCTAACAATCGAACACTGGTCGGGGCGCTGGCGAAGTGACACGGAAGTCCTTACACACCCGCGTCCGGGTAGAGATGACGTCGCCGATAGAACGTCGCCCCGATTTTCCTGGGATTGAACACCGGCTCAACGCCAGCGTCCTGGAGCTCCTTCTTGACCGCCCGGAAATGCCGCCCGCGCTGCCTGGCGAGGGCGAAGAGGGAGACGTATTCCCGTTCGAACCGCGCGACCTCCTCCGCGGGCACCACGACCGTCGGGCAGCGGTTGATGGGGTTGACGACAGTGATCGACTTCAGATGGCCGTGCTTGATGAGGGCGGCCGCGACCTTCGCCGTGGTGGACAGCTTGTCCCTGATCTGGAGACAGGTCAGTCCGCCATGGTCGGGCCCCCGGACCAGTGCCCGGACCTCATCGAGGTCGAGCAGCAGGGACATGTAGCCGCGCTCGCTAGCGATCCGCCATTTGCGCTGCAGCTTCCCATCCAAGACGAGCCGGACGATGTCCTCGCTCATGCAGAACGCCAGCTTGGCCGCCTGCGGGATGGTGACCTGGCCGTCGCCGGCGGTCGCAACCAGCCGGGCACTGTCGAGCAAACTGGCGAGGAAGGCGTCCAGGTCCTCGGGGGCGAACTGGTCGGCAGCGCAGTGCGCGCTGCCCTTGATCCGGGGCACGATAATGCCGGCCCGATAGAGCCGGTCCCGCTGGACGCGGGGCGCGTTGAGATATTTGCCAGCCTCGCGGAGGGAGAAGGCAGACGCCGAGGCCTGCGCAGCGAGCGTGTAGCCCCGCTGAGCGTCGAACAGGCAATTTCCGTCCACGAGGCCGTCTGAGCCCTCCGGGAGCGTTCCTGACGCCTGCAGCAGCTTCCGGAGGCGCTTCGGGTGGAGGCCGGTCTCGATCGAGAGCGTCCGGATCGAATGCAGGACCCGCTGTTCGACCGGTTTGCCGAACACGATGTCGCCTGGGCCGACCGGCAGGCGCGACCGGATGAAGTCGCCGACTAGGTCTCGCAGCTGGTCGTAGGACTTATCCTCCCGACCGAACTCCAGCACCTGGTAGATGCGCCCGAGCAGGGCTTGGGGCCCCTCGTTGCCCGAACGCGAATACGCGTAGGTATCGCGCAGCTTCTCGAGGAAGGCGTGGACGGTGGACGAACCGCCGGCAAAGATATCGAAGCCGGCACCGCCGGCCTGACGCCACTCCTCATCGGTTAGCTGCTTCAGGTTCGGCCTGCGACCAAACGCGGCCACAGCGCCGAACAGTTCGCAGGCGGCAATGGCAACGTGCAGCGGAAACGTGTCCAGCAGACGACCGCCGACGGGACCGTGTCCGACACGGTCGGTGACGTAAGTCTCGAGCCCGGACAGGGGCCGCGCCTCCGCATTGGCCACCAGCTGGTCCAGCTTCGGCAGTGCCTTGGCGACGTGGTGGGACCAGTCGTGCAGGAGCTGCGGCGTCAGATCTTTTTCCAGGACGACAAATGGGGTGTTGTGGACCGGGCAGGTCCTGATTGCCGCGATCTGCCAAATCGCGCGCTGGTACGGCGCAAGCTCGGGTCGCAGGTGGGGCGCGGCCGCGATGTCTTCGGAAAGGCACTTCGGGCAGATCGCGACCGCTGCCCGCCGCAGGCTGCCGCGGACGAGCTCCTCACCGTGCCAGTGATAGCGGCGCTCGCCGATCTTGACGAAGGCGCTTGCAGCGAGGGAGGCAGGTTCAACGCCGCCTTTGGCGGCCACGATGGCCAGCGCCTCTGGATCTCCATCGACGACCTTCTGAAACGTGGTGCCGAAGTCGAGACAGAATTCGCGCGCGGACGGCGCATACCGGATAGCGAGGCGCGAGACAAACGAGGCCGGAGTCTCGCCGGTCCCGAGGGGGACGGTCTGGCGGAGGGGCCTCACGACTTCTTGCCCTTGCGCTTTTTACCGACCGGCGTTGTTGCGTCGTCGATTTCCTCCTCGTCCTTGGTCTGCAGGCGGGTGGTGTCGATCGTATGCCAGGCGTTGGAGACGAACGGATTCTGATCGTCCGGCATCAGGTTGCGGCTGGCGTAGGCGTTGGCGAAGTCGGTCATGGTGACGCGGTTGGCGTCGTGGTCGAGCGCCTCCTCCATGGCTTCGGCGAGTATCTCGAGCGTGATGCCCATCTCGTATTGGCCAGCGTGGAGCAAGCGGGCGACAAGGTCATCTTCGGGCTTGATGGCGAGCTTGAGCTTGACCTCACTCGCGTAATGGTCGAGCGCCTGCTCCAGGAACTCAGCGTGCTGTTTGGGCGTGAGCTTCGCCAGGTACATGAAGCGGAGCCGGCGGCGCAGTTGACGGTCATGACGGAAGAACGGCAGCAGTTCGGGGATGCCGGACAGAATGAGCTGCACCGGCCACTCCGGGTTGGTCATCAGGTCCTTCAAGGTGTCGCGCACTTTCTGGACCTCGTCCTCGCTGTAGCCGTGAAGGACATGCTGCAGGTCGTCGAATGCGAGGAACAGGATGTTGTTCTCGCGCAGCTGCTGCCTGACCCGGAGCCAGGCATTGTTCTCGCGGATTTCGCGCCGGAGGTCGTAGTCCATCAGGTCAAGGAGGCGGATACCGACCTGGCCGAGCGTGCAGGGGCTCGGCGCCGTCACGGAGATCAACGGGCACCAGGTGCCTTTGATGCCGAAGTTGGGAAAGGCCGCGTTGTCGCGGAAGGTCTCGTCCAGCAGTCTCGACTTGCCGGCGCCGCTGGGGCCGACGATGACGACGCCTTTGCCCGGCGCACGATTGTTGGCCGCGTGCGGCTTGGTGGGGTCACGCCGGATGACTGCGTTCGTCGTCAGCCGCTTGAGCAGGCGCGCGAGATCCTCGTCGCGTTCGGAAGTCATGTAGGCCGTTTTGGCCTTCTCGACGCGGTCGACGAAGTCCCGCTCGGAGGGATCGAGCAGCGCGCGGAGATAGGCGGCCGGGTCCGCGTTATCGTGCATGATCATTTGCGCTCCTTGGGTTTCCACGGACGGGTCGGCTTAGGTGCGGGCGTTTTGCTGATGGGGCGGGTCTTTGCGGGTTGCGGGCGCGCAGGCGTGCGCACGGCGCGGTTACCCGTGGGCTGGGCGGGTGCATCCGGTGGCGGCAAAGCACGGACTTCCTTCCGCGGCAGGGCCTTCGTGCCGACGGGAATACGGCGTCCGAGCACATCGACCGGACCGGTGGGCGGGGCGAGAAGCACCTGGCGGTGCCGAACCGTCTGGTTCATGCGCGTGCGGATAGCTTCGAGCTGCTCGCGGGTTTTCGGCCTGTAGAGGATGCTGAGGCGTTTGCGGGTTTCGGCATCGCCTTGCTGCGCGAACTCGATGGCGCGATGAACCACGGGTTTGACGAGGTTTTGCAGGTCTTGATCCTGCCGGCGCAAGTTCTTGAGCGCCGCCTCCCAGACGGTGACGCTGACGCCCTTCATGATGTCGGGCCCGCGCACCGTGAGCCAGCCGTCATCGACCCGGAGCGAGATGGCGCCGAGGTCCTCGCCGTCGACCTTCACGGTGTAGTCTCGCTGCGGGCGGCGCTGGAACAGCTCGTCGGTTTTAGGCGAGCGATACCAATTGCCGAAGATCTCGATGCCTTCAGCCTGCATCGTGACGGTGAACGGCTCCCCGAACGCAAGACGGACCCGGTTCGGACCAGGTGGCGTGGTAGGTGCGCGCTTCTTTGTGAGACGGCGCCAGCAGGCGCGAGGTGTCTCGCCGCCGAGGCCGGCGTGCGGCATGTTGTGGTATTGATCGACGACGAAGCGGACGATGAGCGCCGCGAGCTCCTCGACGGTGACGCAGGCGCGCGCCAGGGACTCGTATTTGCCGCGCACCTGCGGGTTGGAGAACGCCCGGCCCGAGAAGCGCAGCAAGCCCCGGATATCGAGGGTCTGGAAGAAGCGTTCGATTTTCGGGCGCTGCTGCGGCGTATTGATCTGCGGGCTCTTGAACCCGATTCCGAGATCGGTGCAGACGAACTCGGTCTCGCCGTTGAGCAGGGCCGACCCCTCGTCGACGACGAAGGTGTCCATTGTCGCCCGGTATTCCCAGGGTGTTTCGCAGCCGAGGGAGCGCGCCAGTGCGGTCTTGTCGGACACGCACATTCGCAGCAGTTGTTTGGTGTTCGAGGCGCCGGTGCCGAGCGCGAGCGTCATCGCCGGGATGACCCGCGTCGTGCAGCAGATCGCCGCGCTGAAGACACAGCGCTTCTTTGGTGCTGCCTCCCGCAATTCGGGACTGATGGCGTCCCAAATCGGCCGGAGCTCCATGACGAGGGTATGGAGGTGTGTCTTCCAATCGTCGGCTTCGACGCGCTGCATCGGTCGGATCAGCCCCTGCACGCCGCCCTTGGACGGGTGGAAGAAGCGCATCGCGACTTCCTCACCCTTGCGGGCGGCGATCACGTCGAACGGGGGCAGGCGGCGGATTTCCACCCGGAGCAGGTCGATGGCCGGGCAGGTCAGCAGCACAACGCCGCGCGCCTCCATGTGCTCCTTGAATTCCGTGGAGACGCGGGCGAGGTCGATGCCGGCATAGTCACGAAGATCGAGGTGAGCAGCTTCGATGCGCTCGCGGTTCAGCTTCGCGAACTCCTTCTCCATCTCTCCCCAGAGAAAGGCGATGGTCGGCTGTTCGCGACTGAGATAGCGGTAGACGTGGTCCAGAAGAACCAGACGTTCTTCCCAATTGTAGCGATCGCCACGCCGGCCACAGAGATGATACTGGTTCACCAGGCCGAGCGGTCCCTTCTCCAGGTAGGCATCGGCCCACTCGAGGAAGCGCTTGGGGCCAACGAGGGTGAAGGTGGGAGGCGCCATTTGGCCGCCCTTAGCCGGCGCCTTTGGCGCGAATAGTTCGTCCTGCATCTTGAGCAGGATGGGAGCGAGCTTTTTACGAGTGCGCGAGGCAGCGCCGCGCGCTTGCAGGACCAGGAATTTACGGACAGCGATGAGCTTATTCTTGACGAGCTCGCGTTCGACGGCTGGGAGGTCCGCGATCATTTCCTCGCCGCTATTGAGGACCGCGGCGGCTTTGCCAGGCGTTGCTCCCACATGGTCGATGTCGAATTCGTAGCCATCCTTGAGGAGGTCAAATTCCTCGAAGGTGAGTGGAATGGACCGCTTCGGCTCAGAGATGGTCTCGAACACGAAACCGTTCTTGTCGCAGCTCTTGCGGACGCACGGCTCACCCATGAGGCTGAGCACGGCGGTCTCACCAACGTGCCAGCGCACGGCCTGCCGCGAGCGCGGCGGCTTCGGAGGGAGGAGCTCGTGGGCGCGCTGGAGCATCGGGCTCTCAGGCCTTGCGCTTGCGGCGCGGAGCGACGACGAGACAGTTGTCGTCGAGCATTCCGTATTCGAGAAGGCGGAGCTTGCCGGCCGCGATGGCGCGGACTACGGCATCAAACCCGTAGCCGCCCAGGCGGGAAGCGGTCACCAATTCACCGATGGTGGTCTCGCCCTTGAGTCGGCTCAGCAGCTGGGCCAAGGCGGCGTCGTCCTCTGGCCAGGGATCGCGTCGGGCGTGGTGGACAACTTGCGCGTTGAAGAGATCGATCGGCGAGAGATCAAGATCGGTGAAGAGGAGCACCCAGTCGGCGCGCGACGGCGGCATCTGCTCGGCGATCAGTTCGACCGTGCGGCCGATGCCGGTATGCTCGACCAGAGCTGCAGGTTTGACTGCGACAAGACCAATGGTGCCGGTGGTCAGCTTGAGCTGAAAATCGAAGGTGTGCCGCCGTTCGCGACCATCGTCGTCGACGTAAGTGACCGCCGACGGCTGCTCGGCGACCTCGGCGACGTCGGGGCGCATCGCGGCGAGCAGCGCGAAGTTCAGCTCGAGTTCTGCTTCATACCAAACCTTGCGGCCGCCGAAGAAATCCCAGCCGTGGACCGAGATCGCCGAGTGCAGCGAGATCGGCCGGCTCGCCAGGCTCGGCAGCGCATCCAGGAGTACATCCGGCTCCTGCCGCGGCGCCCGCAACGACGGATCTGGCGTCAAGTATTCTTCGAGCGTCATCGTCATCGGCTCCTGCCTTTCGGGCAAAGCTCTGCCGTTCGCCGGGAAGGTCCCGTCGTCGGGCATTGGGTGTTGGGGCCGAAGAAGTGATCTACTCACAAACGAGCTTGCATCGTGCAGCTCGACGAAGCAGAATCCGGATGCCTTTGCAGGCGCCGTCCGGGTCGTTTCGGCCCCGGATTGCAGGCGGTCCTCGCGCGAACGGGGACCGCCTGATTTTTCGAGGTGTACTGACCTCTCGATGAGGATCCTCGGAAACCCTGCAAGAGTCCCAAGGAAAGATTCAAAAAAGAATCTGATTTCAATGGCTTACAAACAAGCCATTGAATCGCAACAATGAATCCATACCGACCGCCCCGGATTGCGGGCGAGATGGGGACACGAATTCACAACGATGTTGGGTGCCTTTCAGGCCCGGTGATGGTTGGACACGCCTAGAGAGCCCCTCGAATTCCGAGAGAGGCGATCAGCCCAGCGATGTCGTGCCATGCCATGAATGCGCGGACGAAGCGCATCTGCGACCGGAAAACTCCCTCACATTCAGCGGGGATGGCCGCAAGAATAGATAATACCACAAAATCGGGGCCTTTTGTCGGCGACGCACCTGATTGGTTAATTCGCTCGCGGAGACGGCGCGGCTCGACCAGACGAGTGGCGATGTCATCTGTGTGCGTCGGCTTCGAGCTCATTCGCGCAAGAGATGCGTGGCATTGACGATACACGCGACAGTCCTTAGTGTTAAAAGAGATAACCGTCTCTTCAGAGGGCGAATGCCTTGTCGAGCTTCGTCAGTGGTTTTTCGAGGCTGCGATGAATCCGCCAGGCATTCGCGCCCCATTTTCCACTGTCGGTGTCGACGAAAGCGCTGGTCCCGATCGTGCTAAGGTCTCCAGTCATTGGCGTGAGAACATTCTCGCTTTTATGATCGTGCTCTCTCCGATTGGATTGGCCATGATTGTCATGGCTATTGGTCTTGCCGCCCAGGCAGCGTGGCAAGTCGGACAGGGACGGGCTGTTCAACTGCCTACGCCGGAGAACATCAGGCTTTATGGATTGTTATCGTATGCCGCGAGTAGCTGGATCGCTGTGGCCCTGGCATGGTTCTGGTCAAGACATCGGGACATGCAGCAAGAGGTCTTTATTTTTCGAAGACTCACTTGGCCCACCTTCCTTGCGGCCGTAGCGGGTTCGGTAATCGTCATGATTGGCGTACCCCTCCTGACGCATTGGCTAACTCTAGTGACGGGCGGTCGAAGCCAGGACGTTCGCATCGACTTCAATGATGCGCGGTCGGTTACCATCGTAGTGTTTCTATTCGTGGTTACGACGCCCGTGTGCGAAGAGGTGCTCTATCGTGGGGTATTAGTTGCCTGGTTGCGCCGGCTTGGCTGGAGGGACCTCACCATCTTGGGCTTCGGCAGCTTTGTGTTTGCAGCAAATCATATTCTGCCGCTCGGCGTCGTGTGGAGCGTAGCGATGGTTCTATTGGGCATCACAACCTATGCGCTGCGCTTTCGTTACGAATCCCTGTCACCAGGTTGGCTGGCCCATGCTCTTTTCAACGCACAACTTACCTTGTCTTATCCGCTGATCTCTTGGCTTGCCCTGACTTTCTAATTTCGATCTCCTTAGGTCCGGGATAACTGCAACAACTGGTCAATGGCGTCCACGGCTAGCGTCTCCTTCTAGCCCCAGCGCCGAAATTCACTGCAAGACGTGCGTTTGATATAAAGCGATACATCTCCACATGAGGGCGTTTCGGCCGTGCCAAATCGTCGCCAGATACTTTCAGGAATAGGAACAGCAGCCGTGGTTTCGCCGATCCTGCCGGCGTTGGGGCAGCAACGGCCCACGTTCCCTCCTGATAAATTTGCCACCGACGTGATCCGACGGCTCGATCAAGCAGTCGCTGAGCGGCGCGTGTGGAATATCCATGGTCTTCTTGTTCTCCAGAACGGGAAACTGATCGTCGAGCGCTATTTCGAGGGTCAAGATCGCGAGAGAGGGATCGGCGACCTCGGGACGGTCAAGTTTGCGGCGGAGACGCTCCATGATCTGCGATCCTGCTCGAAGAGCATCGTGGCTTTGCTCTATGGGATCGCCCTTGAGCAAGGGAAGGTACCGGCGCCGGAGGCGAGCCTGTTTCTCGGATTCCCGGAATATCGTGATCTTGCCGACGAGGAACGCTCCCGCGTAACCGTCCATCATGCGCTCTCTATGACTATGGGAACCGATTGGGATGAGAGCAGCTTACCCTATGTCGATCCTCGCAACAGCGAAACCGCAATGGACGACGCTCCCGACCGTTATCGTTACATATTAGAACGCCGGGTCGTCGATAGGCCTGGTGCGCACTGGACCTATTGCGGCGGGGCGACCGCGTTGCTCGCCCGCTTGATCGCAAAAGGGTCAGGCAAGTCACTGCATGACTTCGCACGCGAGTCTCTTTTCGATCCGCTCGGCATGGGACCGACGCAATGGGCTGCTGGGCCTGATGGGGAGCCATTCGCTGCGTCGGGCGCCCGGATGTCGGTTCGCGACCTCTCACGCATCGGGACGTTGATGCTCTCGGGTGGGCAGATCGACGGCAAGCAGATCGTTCCCGCAGAGTGGATCACGCGTTGCACGACGCCGGTGATCAGTTCTGACGAGCTTCGCCGTTATGGCTATCAATGGTTTCTTCTCGATGTGGCCTTCGGCAAGCCGAAGGGATGGGCGCCCGGGCGTCTGGAGCGCATGTGGATGGCGCAGGGAGAAGGCGGCCAACGCCTGTTCATCATTCCTGCCTTGCAGCTCGTCATCGCTTTGACGGCTGGAAACTACGGGGCCGAAGATCAGTGGATCCCGCCGACGCGCGTGTTGCGGGAAATCGTTTTGGCGAGCCTATCCTAGCCTCTGAATCGGAATTTGGCCCTTCGCGACATATTGCGGTGCCACGCCGTTTCGGTCGCAAGCGGGACGAAGCGGACATCGGATGTCGGTCATGATCGGTGGGGTTCGTTGCGAATGACCCGAAG
>NZ_LGHM01000064.1 GCF_001908185.1 Bradyrhizobium sp. AS23.2 | reverse complement strand
TTTTTTATCTTCGAACTTATCAGAAATAGGTTCTTATTTTTCAGGCACGTGATACTTTCTTGAGCAAGATCATCTGGAATAGGCAAAAATGGCAGAAAATCTGACTGGAAAGGCGAAGGACCCATCCTCGCTTCCGAGGACGCTGGATCGCATCGACCGCAAAATCCTTTCCGCGCTCCACCGGAATGGCAGGCTGTCGATCAGCGAGTTGGCGGAACAGGTTGGACTCTCGACGTCGCCATGCTGGGCGCGGGTCAAGCGGCTGGAAAGCAACGGAACGATCGAAAGCTATTCGGCTATCATCAACCCGGCTGCGCTCGGTCTGCGCGACCTCGTGTTCGTGGAAATCACGCTGGAGAAGCACGACGACAAGGTCCTCGAGCGATTCGGACAGGCACTGGCGCGCATTCCCGAGGTGATCGAGGCCAGCCTCGTCACCGGCGAGTATGATTACCTGGTCAAGGTCGCGGTGGCCGATACTGCCGACTACGAACGCTTCCTGCGCGATCGGCTCTATCGGATTGAGGGCATCCGCCATACGCGCTCGACATTCTCCCTGCGAACCCTGAAACGGTCGGTCTCGGTGGATCCCCTCCTGCTCAGCCAGGCAGAGCCTCGCTAACTATATTATTCGAATATTTGACACGGCAATCCGCTTGGCTTTATCTGCGCCCTTGCATTCCTTGCCGTTCCGCTACTCAGGGCTTTCTTCGGATGTCTCCTTCGGTTCAACATGATTTCCGTCTCGTCAGCTATCCTCACCGCGTCTACAGCGGCAAACGCGCGCTGGATCATCTTCCCTCGGAAGTGAGACGACACGGTGCACAACGGGCATTTGTCATCTGCGGCCGCTCTGTCTCTGAACGCACCGACCTGATCCGGCGCATCATGTCGTTGCTCGGCAACGCCCTCGCCGGAGTGTTCGATCGGCTCGGCAAGGACACACCGTTGGACGACGTGCTGGCGGCGCGCGACGCGGCACTTGAAGCTGAAGCCGACATGCTCATCGCGATCGGAGCCGGAAGTGTCATCCAGGGCGCGCGGGTGGTCGCGATTCTGATGGCAGAGAAGGGTCCCATCGAGGCACTGGCGACGCAATATCCGGACGACGGACCGGCAATCAGCCCGAAGCTCATGGCCCGAAAGGTCCCGATCATCAACGTCTTAACTGCAGGAACAACCGCGCAAAACCGGGGCGGCTCCCCGGCAAAGATGACGGGTCTCGATCACCGGCTCGAATTCTTCGATCCGAAAACCAGACCGGTTGCGCTGTTCTGGGATGAGGATGCGCTGGCGACTGCACCCGCCTCGATGATCGCTGCGAGCTTTGGAGCCATTTTCTGGCGCGCGGTCATGAACATGGAATATACGCAGGCGCCGCCGCTGGTCGATTTCAACCGTCGCCACGTGCTGGAAATGATGACAAGGGCGCGGCCTCGCCTCAGCGACCCGAATGATGCAGCACTGCGGCTGGATCTGTGTCTTGCGACCTACCTACAGAACCTCGACACCGATCAAGGCGGCGCTCCCGCGCAGTCCTGGGTCGCGCGACTGGTCTATGCGTTTGCGGCGAGCCTCTTCAACTTGCATGAACGCGTCTCGCAAGGTGAAGCCCACTGCGCTTTCACGCCCACTGCACTGAGGCGCGTCGGATCGCAGAATCCGCGCGAGATGTGCAACATCGCGGCGGCGCTCGAGGTCTGGCGCGAAGGCGATCCCGTCGCCGACGCGCCGCTGCGCGCGGCTGACCGTCTGGAGGAGATTTTTCGAAGCATCGGAATGCCGACACGCCTGTCTCAGCTCGATATTCCGCGGTCATCGGCGGATCGCATCCTCGCGAACTCGCTGAAGAACTTCAACGCCGATCCGCAGCAAAGCTTCCGCAAGAACGTGGATCTCGTCAGGGATACGCTTCTGGCCTCGTGGTGACGCACCGTGGTGTCGCCGACCGCGTTGCCGTGCGGCTCAACGAGTGCCCCAGTTCCAGCAGGTCCGCAGCGATTGCCGGACTGAGCGTCTCGTTCCAGCGGAAGCTCGGCATGGTGGCACTGCAAGCGTATCTCACTTGCCCGGCGGCATCCCGCACCGGCGCCGAGATGGTGACGAAGCCGCGGGCAAAGTTCTCGCGATCGAGCGCCCATCCTTTCTGCCTGACAGCGGCGAGCTCTCTGGCATAGATCTCGAATGGCGGCGGGCGGTCCCAGCGAAGGCGCTCGAAACTCGCACGCAACTCCCGTTCCGATACGCCGGATGCCACTGCCATCACCCTTCCGGCCGAGCCCACGAACAGCGGCACGCGAGAACCCGGCGGCATTCGTACTTCGAATGGAAGCGGCGTATCGGTCGAAAAGACCAGCACGAGGCGATCGCTCGCCGCTCGCCGCCACAAGGTAATGAACGATTGGTGCTTTCGTGCAAGGCACTCGGCTTCCGGCTTCAGCGTCAGGACTTCGGCCTTGGTTCCAATGCATGAGATGGCCTGCCGCCACTCATCAACCAACCGGTACAGCTTCTTTGCAGGATCGAAGCCGACCGCGCCTTCGGTCACCAGCGTCTGGAGAACGTTGAAGCAGGTGCTGGGATTGATCCTGAGATCGCGAGCGATCTCCGTTGCCCGTAGAGCCGTATCCTCGCCGTCAAGATGACGCAGAATCTCGAATGCGTTGACCACGGCGCCGACGCGTTTGCCGCGCATCGGTCGAATGGCAGGTTTGGCGAAAGCATTGGCCGATTTGAACGGGGCAGCAGGATGCGGAAGTCTTCCGCGAGAGCTGATTTGCGTCGCCGTGCCGCGCATCATGTCTCCTCCGGGCCCCCGTTCCCCCACCCGTGCCCGCCTACACCTTCGGAAGGCCCGCCCGCGCGATCGCGCCGTGGAAGCGCTCGCCCGGCAGCCAAGCTTCGATCCGGCTTCTGAGCGCGACCAGCGCCTCGATGTCGATGCCCGTGGCAAATCCCATGGACTCCAACATGAACGCACAGTCCTCCGTGTTGATGTTGCCGGTGGCGCCCGGCGCGAAGGGGCAGCCGCCAAGACCCGCTGTTGACGCGTCGAAGTGGCGGATACCCGCGTCCAGCGCCGCGACCACATTGGCAAGACCGAGCCCGCGCGTGTCGTGGAAATGTGCGGCGACAGGAACGTCTCCGACGGCCCTACGCAGACCTGCGAACAATCCCCTCACCGTCGCCGGATTGGCGTATCCGACCGTATCCGCCACAAGAAGGGTGTCCGCGCCGTCGGCGACAAGCCGTTCCGCGATCTCTACGACCCGCGCTTCATCCACCTTGCCCTGGATCGAACACCCGAACGAGGTCGCAATGCCGCATTCGAGCGTGATGGCTCGTTCGCCACGCCGGAGATCGCGCTCCGCCGCGATCAGGCGAAACTCATCGAGCGCGGCCGAGCTGGATCGTCGCGCATTGGCTGCGCTGTGCGCCTCACTCGCAGAGACCACATAACTGACGTTCGCAAAGCCCGCGTCGAAGGCGCGCTGCGCGCCCTTGAGGTTGACCACCAGCGCAGACGCGATGGCGCCGCCCTTGGCCAGCGCGTGTGCGGCAACGTCCTGCGCGTCGGCAAACTGCGGGATCACGGAAGCCGGCACGAACGACGTCACCTCGACGCGTCTCACGCCGTCTGCGACGAGACCATCCAGCCATTCGCGCTTGACCGCGGTCGGCACCTGCGTGCGGACCATCTGCAGACCGTCGCGCAGGCTGACGTCGCGGATGAAGGCCGGCTCGCCCATGACCCGTCCTATTGTCCCTTGAAGCGCGGCGGACGCCGCTCGTTGAAAGCGAGCACGCCTTCGTGGCGGTCCTCCATGGGCACCAGGCGGTTGTAAGCCTCGATCTCGAATGCGAGACCGTCACGCAACGACAGTTGCAGCCCGCGATGGATCGATTGCTTGGCCTGACGCACCGAGACTGGGGCGTTGCGTGCGATTGCGGCCGCGGTGTCGAGCGCGGCCTCCATCAGCTTGTTCGGCGCAAAGGATGCGTTGGCAAATCCCCAGGCGCAGGTTTCGGCCGCGGTGAATGACCGCCCGGTCATGATCAATTCCTTGGCACGCCGCTCGCCGATGGCGCGCGGCAGCGTCTGCGTTCCGCCGCCGCCCGGCATGATCCCGAGCGTGACCTCGGTGAGCGCGAATCTGGCGCTGTCCGAAACGTAGAGAAAATCGCAACACGCGGCGATTTCGCACCCGCCGCCGTAAGCAGCGCCGTTGATCGCACCGACGACCGGGACGGGACAATCGAGCAATGCCCGCACCATGCGCTCGAAAATGACGTGCTGGCGCGTCCAGCTTTCGTCCGTCATGTCCTTGCGTTCCTTGAGATCGCCGCCGGCACAGAACGCCCTATCACCGCTGCCGGTGAGGATGATGCAGCGAAGGCCGCGCGCATCCAGCGCGACGTTCTCGAAAAACGCGACGAGATCCCTGCCCATCTGGGTGTTGAGCGCGTTCATCGCGGCGGGCCGATTGAGCGTCACGCGGGCCACGTGCTCCGCCACGGTCTCGATCAACAGGGTCTCGTAGGTGTCGATCATCGACGGGCCTCGCAAGTTAGGGGCGACTGCGTGACAACGGCACGGATGGCCCTTGTCCACTCGCCCGCATCGACCATATCGGAAAGCCGCCAGCCCGATTCAAACAGAGCACCGATATCGTCATCATCCGCCGAGGGACAGGCACGACGCAGGCAATCGATCCACTTGGCACGAAGCTGACCGGGCGTCAGCGGATCATGGGCCGACCCCGGCGAGACGGTGATGGTCCGCGTGAACGCCTTGCCGTCCCGCAGCCTCACGGTCACGGTGACCGGCGCGTCGCCGATCGCTTCAGCCGGTTCCGTGAGCGCGCGCTCGCGCAATATCACGTCGCTGAAACGTTGCTGCAAGGCAGACCGCCGCACCTCCGCGTCAGTGAAGCTCTTCAGGTCCACCCGGCCGTCGGCAAGGCTCGCGAGGACAGCGTAGGGTCCGCTGAAAAGCGCGTTGAGGCCGCTCTGCGGCCGCGGGTGGACCAGCGGCTTGGTGCCGCCGGAAGGCATGTCCACGAGCACATCTGCCACCTGCTCCAGCGCGATCCCGTGCTCGCGCCGCAACTGGAGCGATGCTTCGATCATGCGATGGAGCATGTAGCAGCACGGATACCGCTTCTGCTCGAAACCGGGGTCATCGATGACGAACGGCTCGCCCAACCGGACATCATCCGGCCACTCGGTGCTCTGATCGCCCGAGAACGCACGAACGAAGCCATTGCCGGAAAATACCTCCGGCGCACCTTCGACGCCGCCGGCCGCAAACTGCACGGCCCTCACGCCGCTGCTCGCCGCAAGTCCGACATGCAGCGATTTCACCATCGAGCCGAAATTGACCTGCAAACCGGACGACATGCTGGCTGCGATCGCAAGCGCATGACGGGTTCGCAGCTGATCGAGCCCCATGAGCCGGGCGCATGCCGCCGCAGCGCCAACGGCGCCAAGCGTGGCGGTCGCATGAAAGCCGAGCTGGTAATGACGGAAGCCCATGGTCTGACCCAGTCGGATCAGCACTTCCGTGCCAATCACGAAGGCTTCCAGCAACACCCGCCCAGAAAGTCCGCTCCAATCGCGCACGCTCAACAATGCGGAGAGAACCGGCGCACTCGGATGGCAGATCGAGAGCATGCTGACGTCGTCGTAGTCAAGCACATGGCTTGCGGTGCCGGTTACGAGAGCTGCATCGAAGCGGTTGAAGGTGTGATCGGACCACAGGAGGGGCACCGATGACGCCTGGTGCGTCGGCTCCAGCGTAGCCAGGAGTCGCATCGTGACGGGTTCGGTGCTGCCGCCGAGCGTGACCGCGAGGGTATCCAGAACGGCCAGCCTGGCTCGATCGAGCGTCGGCGTCCCTACTTGCGCACCGACAACGTAGTCTGCCAGCGCCTCCGTCGCCGGCGCGCGCTGCGCCAGTCGGTCCTTGCGGAACATCGCCTGCTCTGGAGACATCGGGCATCCACTTCAATACGATCGCGGCATGCCGAGCGAGTGCTGGGCAACCTGGGCAAGAATTAAGTTGTTGGACAATGGCGCCGTTCGGAACAGGCGCGCCTCCTTCCATTTCCGCTCGACGTGATACTCCGCGGCAACGCCATAGCCGCCGAACGTCGTCATGCAGGCATCGGCTGCCTCCCACGACGCCTCCGACGCGAGATATTTGGCCATGCTGGTCTCGGATGCACAAGGCGCACCCTGGTCAAACAGTGCGGCGGCGCGGTTGCGCATCAATTCTGCCGCCTGGAGGTTCATGAAGGCGCGGGCAATGGGAAACTGGATGCCCTGGTTCTGACCGATCGGACGGTCGAACACGATCCGCTCCGAGGCGTAACGCGAAGCCTGATCGATGAACCACTTGCCATCGCCGATACACTCGCTGGTCACCAGGAGGCGTTCGGAGTTCAGCGAGTCGACGAGATAGTAGAAGCCCTTACCCTCTTCGCCGATCAGATCATCGTCGCTGACTTCCAGATTGTCGATGAAGACCTCGTTGGTGTGGTGGTTGAGCATGGTTCGGATCGGACGCGCCTTCAGCGCCGGTCCGGCCTTTGCGATGTCAACGAGGAATAGGCTGAGCCCGTCGGTCTTCTTCTTCGCCTCCTCGAACGGCGAGGTGCGCACGACCAGCAGATACATGTGGGATTGCATGTAGCGCGACGTCCAGATCTTCTGGCCGTTGATGACGTAGCCGCCATTGATCTTGCGGGCGAAGGTCTTGATCTTGAGCGTGTTGGACCCCGCGTCGGGCTCGGTCACGCCGAACGCCTGGAGCCGCAGGGTGCCGGCGGCGATCTTGGGAAGATATTTCCGCTTCTGCTCCTCGCTACCGTGCCTCAGAATCGAGGCCATCGTATACATCTGCGCGTGGCACGCCGCGCCGTTACCGCCGGAGCGGTTGATCTCCTCGAGGATGATCGCGCCTTCCATGACGCCAAGGCCAGCGCCGCCGTATTCTTCCGGAATGAGAGCAGAGAGCCATCCGGCGTCAGTCATCGCCTGGACAAACCGCTCCGGATAGGCGGCATCGTGGTCGCATTCCGCCCAATATTCGGGACCGAACGTGGCGCAGAGCCTGCGCACCGCCGACCTGATCTCTTCCTGCGTGTCGGTATACTCGAAGTCCATTTCAGCCTCTTTCGGTCGCGTGTTGCCGCCGGGACGGCCCGCCGCCATCAACCCACGACATTTGCCTTGCGAAGGCGCGCGATTTCCTCTTCGCTAAGAGAGAGGTCGGCGAGCACCGCCAATGTGTCTGCGCCGAGCGATGGCGGCGGCTTCATCGCTGAGCTGCGACGCCCGCCGGCCTTGATCGGCAACCCCACCACCTTGTGGTGCGGCACGCCGTCGAGAGGCAGGTCTTCCACGATGCGCGATGCAGCCACCTGCTCGTTCGACAGCATTTGCGCGACATTGTTGAGTTCGCTGCAGGGCGCGCCGAGCCGGCGAAGGCTGGCGACGATGTCCGCCGCCGGCCGAACCAGCGTGCGCGCTTCCAATTCCCGATGCAGATCAGCCCGGTTTGCCACCCGGAGCGGATTGGTGCGAAAACGGGCATCGCTCGCCAGCTCGAGAGCGTCGAGCCCCTTGCAAACGCACCCGAAGAGCCGGTCGTTGCCGGCAGCTATGAAAACGTGGCCGTCAGCCGCCCGGAACAACTCATAAGGCGCCGTCATGGCCATGGCCGAGCCGAGCTTCTTCGGCAGGGTCTGGGTGGCGAGATAACTGGCGATGAAGACGGTCATCCAGGACACGCCGGTATCGAGCAGGCTGGCCTCGACCGACACCCCCTCGCCCGAGCGAGACCGCAGGATCACGGCTGCGAGGATGCCCATGGCGGACCACATGCCGGTCCCCATGTCGATGAGCGAGACGCCGACGCGAACGGGATCTTCTCCGTCATTCCCCGTAGTGCTCATGATGCCGGTGAAAGCCTGCATCAGGGGATCATAGCCTGGCAGCGCGCGCAGCGGCCCGACCTGACCGAAAGCGCTGATGGCGCAATAGATCAAGGCGGGATTCAATGCCTTGAGATCTTCGTGGCCCAGGCCGCGCTTTTCGGCGCTGCCGGGCTTCATGGAATGCACGACGATGTCGGCCGTGGCCGCCAGCCTGCGCAGGATATCGAGTCCCTCCGGGGCATCGAGATCCAGGCTGATGCTGCGCTTATTCCGGTTGAGCGCCAGGAAGGTGGAGGACTGGTTGCCGATCTCCGGCGGACGCCAGTCGCGCGTATCGTCTCCTCGTCCGGGCCGCTCCACCTTGATGACATCGGCCCCCATGTCGCCGAGGACCTGCGTGCAGTAGGGCCCGGCGACGTTCTGGGTCAGGTCAATGACCCGAAGGCCGGCAAGTACATTCTCGAGCATCCATCCTCGTCAGCAATGCAGGCGGTGCGACCCGCCAATTTATTTATTCGTATAATATAGCAGCGCGTCACACCAATCAATCAAGCGTCGAGTCATTTGTCGAAATAATTCGTATAAATAGACGCATCAAGGATGGCGGAGTGGATATCAATCCCCAAGCAGCGCCGGCCCGGTCGCTTTCCTTCTGATAAAAGGGCATATAGCCTTGGCCGGATTCCCCATGACTACAAAGGATTGCTTCGCTTGAAATCAGTAGGCCCCCGCTCGCCCGCCCGCCACGAGGCCTTTGCGGCGGAACTGGCCGAAGAGATCGCCGCCGGCAAGTATCCCAAGGGCTCCCGCTTTCCGACGGAGCAGGAACTCCAGGACCGCTTCCAGGTTGGACGCCACACGGCGCGTGAGGCGTTGAAAATATTGACCGAGCAGGGATTGCTCGGCCGCCGTCGCAAGACCGGCACCGTCGTTCTCGCGCTTCGCCCGGTCGAGCATTACGTTCACAGCCTTCGCGATATTCGCGGTCTGTTCGACTTCGCTCACAGCACGCAGCTAACCATCCACTACGAAGGCTATGTCAGCTCGCATGACGAGCACAACGATCTCGGCCTGGCCGACAACCGTTGGCTGAGAATCGCAGGAGTGCGCACCAAGAAGGGCGAGACACTCCCTCTGTGCTGGGCCGAAGTCGCGATCTCCGAGCGCTTCGTCCCGAATCGCGAGAGCATCCACGAGGGCCGAAGCGCGCTGTACGAGCTGGTCATGGCGCAGCACGCGCTGCGGCTGGAATATGTTGAGCAGAAGATCGTCGCGACCGACATCCCCGCATCGATCGCTGAGCTGTTGCAGGCCAAGCCCAACTCATCGGCCCTGCTGATCAAGCGCCGCTATGTAGCGCATACAGGCCTTGCCTTCGAGGTCTCGCACAATCTCTATCCGGCGGACCGCTACTCCATCGAAAGCGTGATCCGCCAGCGCGCTTAGAGCATTTTCCGGATTAGAAGGGCCGCGTTAATTAGCGAAAAGCTGCGACGGCGGCGTCCTCTGTTCTAATTGGATCGGGACCTCGCCGCAGTTGGGCATCAGCAGGCGATCGACAGGAGGAGCCAGGCCCCTCGAGGGGGCAACCATCCCGCATCAATCATAGTTTCGTTTCTTCCACCACGGGAAGAAGGACGGCAGGTTGCGGGAGACCTTGTCAGTGAACTTGGCCGGGCGCTTCTCGAGGAAGCTGTTGACGCCTTCCTGCATGTCGACCGACAGGCCGCGCGCATACATGGCGCGACTATCCAGACGATGCCCCTCCATGGGATGATCGGCGCCGAGCAGGCGCCACGTCATCTGCCGGATCAACGCGATCGAAACCGGGGCGGTATTGTCGATGATCTCGCGGGCGACCGCCCGCGCCGTGGGAATGAGTTCATCGGCCGGCACGATCCGGCTGATGAGACGTCCGCGCAGCGCTTCTTCCGCTGGAAATACGCGACCGCTGTAGAACCACTCGAGCGCCTGCGAGACGCCGACGATGCGCGGCAGGAACCAGGTCGAGGCGGCTTCCGGTACGACGCCCCGCCTCGCAAAGACGAATCCGAAGCGAGCCTTCTCCGATGCGATACGCACGTCCATGGCGAGCTGCATCGTGATGCCGACGCCGACGGCCGGGCCATTTACCGCGGCAATGACCGGCTTCAAGCATTCGAATATCCGCAATGTCAGCCGCCCGCCCGCATCTCGCACTCGCTCGTCACTCCAGACGACCTCGCCACTGGGTTGGAGCGGCGGCGGCTCCTGTTCGGCATTGGTCCTGCGGTCGAAGGCGGAGGGGCCTGCGCTGAGGTCCGCACCAGCGCAAAATGCACGTCCCGCGCCGGTTACGATCACGACCCTCACGTTATCGTCGTTGTCAGCGATGTCGAAGGCCACGATCATTTCATCGATCTGCTCGATCGTCATCGCGTTGAGATGGTCGGGCCGGTTCATCGTGATGGTCAGAATGTTGTCGGATATCTCCGTCGTGATCGTCTTGAATGCCATCCTGTCTCTCCTGATTACCTCGCCCGCAGCGTCACGCGGACGGAAGCCGCGGCCGGCGGCGCAGCTCGCTGTTGTTCGTGTTGCCTGGTCTAAAGCGCGATGAGATTGGAATGAATCGTCATCGCGCTTTAGGTTGTTGTTTGAGCATGATCTCCGCGCAAACGCGCTCCGCGTTTGTCGCGAGGGAAAACCGCTTCGCACTTTTTCCGGATCATGCTCTAGCGCCCCTGGAAAACGGGCGGCCGCTTCTCGGCGAACGCGGCTCGGCCTTCGGCATGATCCTGCGTCAGCAACAGTGTCGATTGCGCCTCGCGCTCCCAGCTGAGCAGCGCTTCGAAATTCGCGGCGAACGCCACCTTCGTATAGGCGATCGACAGCGGCGCGTTGCGGGCGATGACGGCGGCCTTGGCAAGCGCCGCCTCCAGCGCCTTGCCCTCCGGCACGACGGCGTCGGCAAGGCCGATGCGCTCGGCCTCCACGGCACCGACGGGCTCGCCCGTCATCAGCATGTTGCGTGCTCGCCCCTGCCCGACGCGCGCCGGCAGCGTGGCAAGCAGACCGAAGTCGGCGATCAGGCCGATTCGACCAAAGCTCGCCATGAACCGCGCGGTCTCGGTCGCGATCACCACGTCGCAACACAGCGCCAAGGCGATGCCCGCTCCGGCAGCCCACCCCTCCACTGCGGCGATGCTCGGCTTCGATCCTCCGACCATCAGTCGTGCCAACTGATGCGTCTCGCGAAACCGCTCGCGCCCTGCGGCGAGGTCTGTGACCTCTTTCATGCTTTCGATGTCGCCGCCGGAGCAGAAATTGCCGCCGGCGCCGGTGATGACCACGGCCCGGATCGCGGGGTCCTTTTCAGCACGGGTCATGCCGGCGAGCAGACCGGCGCGGATTTCCTGCGTCAGGGGATTGCGCTTGGCGGGATGGTTCAGGGTGAGGACAAGCGTCTCCCCATTCACTTCCTGCGTCAGCATTGCTGTGCCTCCCTCGCGCCCGCCCCAGGGCGCACGACCGATCCGATATTAAATTCGAACTATATTGATTTATTCAGATGATATGAGCAGTGTCAATTAGACCGAACGGAACAGGAGGAGGCAATGTTCAAGGGCGACCTGCTGAAAGGCCAGCGCATACTCGTCACCGGGGGCGGCACGGGCCTCGGCCGCGAGATGAGCGCGCGGTTCTCCGAGCTCGGCGCGGAAGTCGTCATCTGTGGACGACGCGAGGCCGTGGTTGAGGCAACGGCGAAAGAGCTGTCGGAGCAATTCGGCGGCATTGTCCGCGCCTGTCCCTGCGACCTGCGTTCGCCGGAGTCGGTGCAGGCGCTGGTCGATCGCATCTGGACCAGCTGGGGTCCACTCACCGGCCTGGTAAACAATGCCGCCGGCAACTTCATCAGCAAGACCGAAGATATCTCGCTCAAGGGCTTCAGCGCAGTGGCCAACGTCGTGCTGCACGGCACGTTCTCGATCACCCATACGATTGCCAAACGATGGATCGAGAGCGGGTCTGGCGGGTCGGTGCTTTCCATCGTGGCGACCTTCACGCGAACCGGCGCGCCGTTCGTCGTGCCTTCCACAATGGCCAAGGCCGGTGTCGAGGCCATGACCAAATCGCTGGCGATCGAATGGGGTCGCTACGGCATCCGCCTCAATGCGATAGCGCCCGGCATATTCCCTACTCCCGGCGCGTCGGCGCGGCTGCGCCCCGGGCCCAACCCTCACGCCTACGAGACCTCGGTCAACCCGATGCGCCGCCTCGGGCGCATGAAGGAGTTGCAGAACCTCGCTGCGTTCCTGATGGCGCCTGATAACGAATGGCTGACCGGTGAGACCATCGCCATCGACGGCGCCCATCATCTCGCCAATGGCGCATATTTCACCAACTACCTCGACTGGACCGAGGAACAATGGGCCGTGGCGCGCGAGCGAATCCGCGCACAGGATGCAACCGACAAAGTGGCCGACGGGAAGTCCACGCCGGGCGGACAGCACGGCTCGGGCGCCCCCTCGTAAGGCGCCCCCCTGTCGCAATAGATCGAGCGGTTTCAGTTCGGACGATTGGCTTAACCGCGGCCCTGCACCTTGCGGAATTCGTCCCCGTCAAATAACTCGAGCTGGACGAGCATCTCGCGGTTCAATCCGTCGTCCTGGTTGCCGAAAGCGAATTGATCGACGAGCTGCTTCTGCCGCGCCGCTGCGATCGGCGGCTGTGAGGCAAGTTGCCGCGCAAGCTCGACTGCACGGGCGTCGAGCTCGGCGCGCGGCACGCACCACTCTGCCAATCCCCACGCAACGGCTTCCTGTCCGCCGATTGGTGCGCCGGAGATCAGCATCCATTTTGCGCGCGCCGGGCCGACCAGCGCCGTCAGACGCGTCGATGAACCGGTGTCGGCAACGATACCGAAACCGACCTCGGGCAGGCTGAACTTCAGATCGTCGGCGGTGATCCGCATGTCGCAGCCGAGCGCGAGCTCGGCGCCGGCGCCGATGACGTAGCCGTGCATCGCGCAAAGCACAGGCTTGTCGATGCCGAACTGGTCGCGCCGCACGTCCTGCGCGGTCTTGATCAGCGAGACGTAGGATCCTTGCGCGTCGGGGCTGAGAAAGCCGGACTTGTCGCGCCCGGAACAAAACGAGGGACCTTCGCCGCGCAACAGAATCGCACGCACCGCCGGATCGGCCTTGGCCCTGCGGAAGGCTTCGCCGAGTTCGGCACGCGCGGCATCGTTCTCGGCATTGTGCCGCTTCGGCCGATTCATCGAGATGATGGCAACACCATCGCGAACCTCGATGAGAACCGGTCTTTCATCCACCGCCTGACCCGCCAACGGATTTCCTGCCATCGTACCTCCCACCGAGACGCCTGGGGCTGCGCCCCATCCCTAGTTCACTGAGCTGTTCGACATGATGATCGTGCCGCTCGCGGCGAACATGCCGCCAACGCCGTGGCAGACCGAGATTTTCGCGCCGTCCACTTGCGCCGGTGCGATGCCGCGCATCTGCCTGACGCTCTCCTGGAGAGCATACATGCCGTACATCCCCGAATGCATGTAGCTGAGACCTCCGCCACTGGTATTCATCGGCAGCTTGCCGGCCGGGGCAGTGTTGCGATCCCATATGAACCGGGCGGCCTCGCCGCGCGGCACGAAGCCGAGATCCTCGAGCCCGAAGATCGGCAGGTGTGCGAACGCGTCGTACACCATCAGATGATCGACATCCGCGTGCGTGATGCCGGCCGACGCAAATGCGTTGGCGCCGGAGATCCTGAATGCCCGCGACGACGTGTAGTCCGCCATCTGGCTGATTATTGGAGACTCGGTGCTTTCGCCCGTGCCGAGAACATAGACCGGCCTCGTCGGGAAATCCTTGGCTCGATCCGCCGAGGTCAGGATCAGCGCACCGCCGCCATCGGTGACGAGGCAGCACTGCAGGATGCGGAACGGATAGGCGATCATCTTCGAGTTGAGCACGTCGTCGACGGTGATCGGATCCTTATGCGACGCACGTGGATTCCGTGACGCCCATTCGCGCTGGATCACCGCGACCATCGCAAGCTGCTCGTGCGTCAGCCCAAAGGTCTTCATATAGCGCATCACCGGAATAGTGAACATGGTCGGCGGACCGCTCGGCCCGAACGGCAGCTCGAACTGCCCCGCATAGCTTTCCGGCTGGGTCACCGGACGGACGAGACCGATGCGCGAGCGGCCGCTCTCGCCATGAGTAATCAGAACGTTCTTGCAGTAACCGGCAGCAATCGCCGCAGCAGCATGTCGGACGTGCAGCATGAAGGAGCAGCCCCCCACATAGGTGCCGTCCACCCATTGCGGCGTGATCCCCATATAGTGCGCAACGTTGGTCGGGATCTCCCCTGCGCATGCGTAGCCGTCAATATCGGCGGCCGTCAGCCCGGCATCCCGGATCGCATTCAATCCGGCATTGGCGTGGAGTTGAATCTGAGACGCATTGGGAATGTGTCCCATCTCGGTGGTTTCCGCCGCACCGACAATCGCGATCGAACCGGGCTTCATCGGCCAACTCCCTTCGCCGGCCGGAAGAGCGGCAACGTGATCTCGTCATCGAGCTTCTCGAACACCACGTCCAGCGGCATGTCGACCTGAAGTGCCTCAGGCGTCTGCGGACAATCGGCGATGTTGGTCATCATCCGCGGTCCTTCCTCCAGCTCCACGACGGCGATGGCGTAAGGCGGCTTGAAGCCCGGCGCGGGGCGGTGGCTGATGACATAGCTGTACAGCTTTGCCTTGCCCGACGCCGGAACGACACGGATGGCCTCAGACTGACAGGCCGGGCAGAACGGCCTCGGCGGAAAGTAGGTGTGATTGCAACTCCCGCACCGCTGGAGCCTCAGCTCCCCGGACCGGGTGCCTTCCCAGAAATGCGCCGTCTCCGGCGTCGGTTTTGGACTATATTTGACGTCTGGCGCGGCCATTAGGCTTCCCGATATTTATTCGAATAAATACGACGTGGCATTCTTTCGGATAATTGTCTAGAGGATTTCGGCTCTCGCCGCTCTGCACCCGCGCCGGGATCAACCGCCGCACGCAGACTGCGCGCGGCGCCGGATCACGCCTCGGCGACGCGAATAATCCGGCGCCGTCTCCGACAGCGCCGGCAACTTTCGGTGATCATTCGGCCGGGCGAGCGCGCCTTGCGGATCAGATCGGATCCCAGCAGAAGATGTCGCCCGAGCGCTCCAGCGGATAGAACGAACTCTTGAATGCGGGCAGCATGTGCTCGGCAATCGTCTGCGGCGTCCAGCCGTCGCTGCGCTGCGCCGAGCGGATCGGGCGGTTCTGGCTGAACAGGAACAGCTCGTTCTTGCGCGATCCGAATATCTGTCCTGTCACTCCTTGCGAAAGATCGCTGGCCAGAAACACCGTGAGCGGCGCGATCTTCGCGGCAGTCATGGCTTTCACGCGTTCGACCCGTTCGCGTTCAGCTTCAGTTTCGGTTGGAATGCTCCCCACCAGACGACTCCAGGCGAATGGCGAAACGCAGTTCGAACGAACGTTGAAGCGTGCCATATCCAGCGCGATGGCCTTGGAAAGACCGACGACGCCGAGCTTGGCGGCCATGTAGTTGGCCTGGCCGAAATTGCCGACGAGACCGGACGTGGAGGTGAAGTGAACGAAGGAGCCGCTGTTCTGCTCCTTGAAGAACGGTACGGCCGCTTTCGACACGTTGAAGTAGCCGTGCAGATGCACGTTGATCACCGTTGTCCAGTCATCATGCGTCATCCGGTGGAAGATGCGGTCGCGCAAGATTCCGGCATTGTTGATGATCGCATCGATGCGGCCGAAGCTGTCGACGCCGAGCCGCACCATGCGCTCCGCGGCTTCCGGATCCGTGATGCTTTCGGTGTTGGCTATCGCGCGTCCACCCGCAGCCTTGATCTCCCTGACGACTTCATTGGCGGGTTCGTCGCTGCTGCCCGCACCGAGAGCACTCCCGCCGAGATCGTTCACGACGACGGCCGCACCTTCCTGCGCTGCGAGCAGCGCAATCTCGCGACCGATGCCTCGCCCGGCTCCTGTAACCAGAACGACCTTTCCTTCGAGCGCCTTCGACATTTCGATTTCCTCCTGTGCGGCGCGGGCCCTGTTAGTGACGCACCTGTGAAAGAGCAAACGAATTCCGACGAAACGAACGCACATTCTCTATGGAGAATAATGTCGCCGATCGGCAACGCATCGTTTCACAAGATCGTCGCGGCGATGCACGTGCATTGTGGCGTTGCGCGAGCCGGGCTACACATCATCGACATCCGGGGAGGCGGTAGTCGATGATCAACTACGAGCAACTAAAGGCTTGGGCATTTGAGCCGCGCGAGCACACCTACACGCGGCGCGATACGATACTCTACGCGCTTGGGCTCAGTCTTGGCGGACACGACACCGTCGATGTCGACCTTCGCTTCCTCTATGAGGAAAATCTTCAATGCCTTCCGACCTTCGCCGGCGTGCTCGGCTACCCCGGATTCTGGTTGAAGGATCCTGCGACCGGCATCGACTGGCGTCAGGTGCTGAACGGCGAGCAGGGACTCATCCTGCATCGTCCGCTCGCGCCGGAGGGACGCGTGATCGGGCGCACGCGCGTCGTTGAGATCGTGGACAAGGGACTTGGCAAGGGAGCGCTCCTCTACACGAGCCGCGACGTGTTCGATGCCGGCACCGATGAGTTGATCGCGACCGTGACCAACACCATCTTCGCGCGCGGCGACGGCGGATTCGGTGGCACCGCGAAGTTCACGCGACCGACCGCCGCAATCCCCGACAAACCACCCGACATGCACCTCGACGTCCGGACGCTGGAACAGTCGGCGCTGATCTATCGCCTATCGGGCGACTACAATCCGCTCCACGCCGATCCCGCCGTCGCGAAGGCCGCCGGCTATGCGCGCCCGATCCTGCATGGCGCGGCGACCTGGGGGTTGGCCGGATACGCGGTCGTCCGCCTTCTGTGCAATGCGGATCCGACGCGGCTACGCACGTTCGACGCACGCTTCTCCTCGCCTGTCTATCCCGGCGAAACCATCCGAACGGAAGTTTGGCACGACGGCGTGAACCGTGCCCTGTTCCGGTGCCGCGTGGTGGAGCGCGATGTCGTGGTGCTCACCAACGGTGCGGTGACGTTTGCCTGACGCACAGCTTTCCGACGTCGTCCGCTCGCTTGGCCGCAGCCCGCCGCGTCGGCGGAGTGCCTGATTGGCAGGCATGACTATCTCAGGGGGGACAAATGCCGCCCCAGCAAAGGAACAGCCGGTTAGGTCGGCGATTGGGTTCGTAGTTCTATTCGGGGTGATGTCGCGACCGAAACAGTGTGGAAACTGCGATTGAAGTAGATCAGGCTTTGTCCGCATGCCCGTTGCTTGAGCGCCAGCACCCGGCATAGCAGAATATCGTGGCTCTGGACCGGCACGACGTTCTCAATCCTGCAGTCGAATGCGACTGCGCTGCTTTCAAGGACTGGCGATCCCGTCTCCATCGCGGTCCACGACGCGGCCGCAAACCGGGCTTCGGAATCGGTTCGACCGCCGAATATCCCGGCGAGCCCGATATGCTCGCTGGTCAGGACGTTGACGCAAAGATGTCCATTGCGTTGAAACGTCTCATACACTGATGCGGATCGGTTGAGACAAACCAGCAGAATCGGCGGATCGTCGGCCACGCTGCAGACCGCGGACGCGGTAAAGCCCGCGCGCCCTGCACCGCCAGAGGTGGTGACGATACTGGCGGCCGCGCCGAGCTGCGCCATTGCATTGCGATAGTCCTGTTTGGTCGGGGCGACGTTTGCCATTGGGAACTCAAGCTTTGCCGCCATCGATGACGATCGAAGATCCGGTCATGTAGGAGGACTCGTCGCTCGCCAGATAGACCGCCAACGCGGCGATCTCGCTGGGATGACCGAGCCGATTGAGCGCCCGTCCTTCGGCGAGGCCCGCTAGGGCTGTTGCCTGCCGGGACGGCTCCAGGCCCGATATGAACTTGCGCGGCATCGGCGTATCAACGACGCCAGGCAGGATGGCATTGACCCGAATCGGTGCCAATTCCAGCGCGGCGGCCTTGGTCAACATCACCACCGCTGCCTTCGCCGCGCCGTAGGGCGCCATGTTCTTTTGCGGCTTCTCGCCCGCCCCCGACGACATGTTGATGATCGAAGGGCTGACTCCGGTCATCATTGGCACGAACTCCCGCATCATCAGGAAGGTGCCGCGCCCGTTCACATTCTGCAGCCGGTCCCACTCGTCCAGCGTCGTCTCCACCAGAGGCTTGCCGAGAATGACGCCCGCGTTGTTGAACAACACGTCGAGCCTGCCCCAGATGCTCTGGACATGGTCGGCAACCGCTTTCACAGACGCCTCGGAGGTGATGTCGAGCGGGTGGTAGCGTACGCCGTCAGTCCGGTTGAAGGCGGCCGCGACTTCGGCGGACGCCGTCTCGAACAGGTCACACGCCAGAACCGATGCGCCTTCGGCGACAAACATCTCGACCGACGCGCGGCCGATGCCGCCGCAGGCGCCGGTCACGAGAATCCGCTTGCCGGCAAGCCGCCCTGCAGGATTGGACATGATCTTCTCCATCCCTGGCTTGCGTCAGTGCCGCAGGCCGGCTTGTTTCAACAACGGCATGACGTTGCGTTCGAAATAAGCGAGCTCGACGTTGTAATCGAGGAAGAACAGGACGAGGCCGTCGAGGCCCAGATTCGAGTAGTTGGCCAATTGCTCGACGATCTGCTCCGGCGTGCCGATCAGCGGATGAGTGCCGTAGCCGGCGACGAAACGTTCCTGCGATTTCGCCAGCCGCTCATTGAACGACTGGCTTTCGATTCCGAGAACGCTCATCATGTTGCGAGCGGCTTCCCTATCGCCATGGTCGAGGATGCTCTGATAGACCGCGAGAGCCTCGGCTTCCGTATCACGGCACACGATCAGCGCGGAGGCGCATAGGCCGATCTCGCGGCCGTGTTCGGTTCGTGCGCGTTCCTTGATCGCCAGATGCTTCTTGATGCTTTCCGGCTTGTCGAGGGTGGCGAAGCAGAAATCAACTTCACGGGCCGACAATTCGATCGCTGCTGGCGAATTGCCGGCATTTATCAAGACCGGATGCGGCTTCTGAATCGGTTTTGGGCTCGCCTGCACGTTCTTGAGGTCGAAGTATTTTCCCTTGTGGTCAAACGGCTCGTTGTCGGTCCAGAGCCGTTTCACCACCGAGAGCCATTCGGCGCCATAGTGATACCGCTCGTCATGCTCGAGCATCCGGCCGCCGAACATTTCGAGTTCGGGCCGGAACCATCCCATGACGAGATTGATGCCGAAGCGTCCGTTGGAGATATGATCGATGGTCACGGCCTGCTTGGCAGCGACCACGGGATGCACCGTCGATACGTGCGAGGTCGCGAACAGCATGATGTTCTTGGTGGCCTCGGCCAAGCCCGCAGCCCAGGTATAGGTCTCGAACGACGTGCCGTTGAAGTTGGTAGTGCCGCCAAATCCGCGCCAGCGGCCGAGCGGCAGCGCAATCTCGAAGCCCATGGCGTCGGCGCGCATCACGATCTCGCGGCTCTGCTCCCAGGTCATCCTGAAGGAGGTCGGCGCCTCGCTGATCATCAAGCCGTTGCTGCAATTCATGCCGAACACGCCGAGCTTCAGTTTCTGTGTGTTGTACAGCGGCACATTGTTCCGCCGGTAGTCCATCAGCGTGTCGTATTCGCTCTTGCTCATCTGCATGACGGGATTTCCTCTGAACATTCGTAGGAGTTGAAAATCAGTGAGGCGATTAGGACAAGGACGGATCACCGCTTCCGCCTTCGTAGGCGATGATGGCGTCGAGTTGTCGAAGCGTGAAGTCGATGTCGTCGAGCCCAAGCAGCATGCATTCCTTCCTGAAGGGGTCGATGTCGAACGTGAACGAGGTCGCGCCGGTTGTGATCGTCTGGCGCTCGAGGCTGATGTAGAAACTGTTGGCGGTGCCGCCGGCCGCTGCGACCAACAGAACGTTGACGTCGCGCTGCGGCAGCACGATCGGCAACAGGCCATTGAGAAGGCTGTTCTGAAAAAAAATCGCGCCGAAACTGGGCGCCACGACCGCGCGAAATCCATAGTCGAGCAGCGCGTAGACCGCGTGTTCGCGCGACGACCCGCAGCCGAAATTGTTGCCGGCCAGCAGAATTTGCGCGCCCCTGTGTTCCGGCCGGTTCAGGGCGAACGACTCGACGAGAGTGCCGGTCTTGTCGAACCTCTGATCATGGAACAGGGCGGCTTCGAGGCCGTCGGCGCGTCGCCGCGCCAGAAATCGTGCCGGTACGATCTGATCGGTGTCGATGTTGTCCCGCGGCAGGGGCGCGGCGCTGCCGCAAAAGGATTCAAAGCGCTGCATTACCGGTCTCCATCGACAATCTGGCTGACATCGACCGGCTTGCCAAAAACCGCGATCGCCGCTGCCATGGCCGGGCTCATCAAATGGGTCCGGACGCCGACACCCTGACGGCCGACGAAATTGCGATTGGACGTCGACGCGCAGCGTTCGCCCGATGTTGCCAGATCACCATTCATGCCGACGCACATCGAACAGCCGGAACTCCGCCATTCGAAGCCGGCGCTTGTGAATATGCGGTCCAGTCCCTCAGCCTCGGCTTGCGTCTTGACTTCGGTCGAGCCGGGAACGACCAGCGCGGGCAGGATCGCCTTGCGGCCGTCGATGACGCGGGCCGCCTCGCGCAGGTCAGAGATCCGGCCGTTCGTGCAGGAGCCGATGAACACGCGGTCGAACGCGATGTCAGTAACCCGCATGCCCGCGGACAAGCCCATATAGTCGAGCGCCGCGCGCGCGCGGTCGCGCGCCTTAGCGTCGACATGATCGGGATCGGGAACGCAGCCATCCACCTGGATTGCATCCTCCGGGCTCGTCCCCCAAGTGATCATCGGCCTTAGGTCCGAGATATCGATGGCGAGATCGCGGTCGAATACCGCGTCGGGGTCGGAAGCCAACTTTCGCCATCTGGCGACGTAGCGGTCCCAATCGTCGCCAGTCGGTGCAAACGGTCGACCAGCCAGGTATGCGATCGTGGTGTCGTCGGGCGCGATCAGGCCGAACTTGGCGCCGGCCTCGATCGACATATTGCAGAGGGTCAGGCGCTGTTCAATCGACAGCCTATCGACCACCGGCCCCGCATATTCGACGACATAGCCAGAGGCACCGGACATGCCGATCCGGGCGATGATCGCGAGGATAATGTCCTTGGCGCTCGTTCCCGGCCGCAGCCGGCCGCTGATGGTGATCCGCATCGCCTTGGGCTTGTGCTGCCACAGCGTCTGTGTGGCCAGCACATGCGCGACCTCCGAGGCACCGATTCCGAACGCCAGCGCGCCCAGCGCGCCATGGGTGGCGGTGTGGCTGTCGCCGCACACCACCGTCGTGCCCGGTAGCGTGAGACCGAGTTCGGGCCCGATGACATGGACGATGCCCTGCTGGCGATGTCCGATGCCGAACAGTTGCACGCCGGCTGCTTTCGTATTGCCTTCCAATGCCTCAACGATTCCGCGCTTGTCGGCATCCGGCACACCCTGCGTCGCGTGCGCCCGCGTGGGGACGTAGTGATCGGCCGTGGCAAAGGTCAGGTCGGGACGGCGCACCGACAGCCCCTTGTCGCGCAGGATGTCAAACCCGCGTCGCGAACCCTCATGGATCAGGTGCCGGTCGATATATAGCAATGTGCCCGCATCCGGTCGGCTCAGGACGTCGTGCTGCGACCAAATCTTGTCGAACAGAGAACGGGGCATTCTGTATCCTGCCGTTGATCTTGAAGCTCGTCCGCGCGCTGCGCCGGTGACGGTGGTGAAGCTAGGGCGCGTCGATCGCTTGGGCGCGAATGGCGTCCCACTCCGCCGCTCCCAGGCGGCGGGCACCATCGGCAACGTCGATGTCGCCGATCGGAACGGGATGACGGCCGATGTCGCGCGCCTGCGCCAGAACGGCCTCGGACGCCCCGAGTACGGACTTGAACAGGATGCTAGGAAGAATCGCGAGCCGGTATCCCAGCTTCTCCGCCTCAGCGAACGCGATATCGGGAGAGCGGCCGCGCCACACGATGTTGAGCAGGCACGGCCCACGGACCAGCTGTGGAACGCGGGCAGTCTCGTCCATATCGCGCGGCGATTCCACAAAGGCGATGTCGGCGCCGGCTTCCAGTGCGGCGTTCGCCCGCGCGATCGCTTCGTCGAAGCCGATCACGGCGAGTGCGTCGGTGCGCGCAATAATGATGAAATCCGGATTCTGCCGGGCAGCGACCGCGGCCCGGATCTTGGAAATATACTCCGCCGCGGGGATCACCGATTTGCCGGTGAAATGACCGCATTTCTTGGGGAATTCCTGATCCTCAAGATGGATCGCGGCGACCCCGCAACGCTCATAATCGCGCACGGCGCGCGTCACGTTGAGTTCGTTGCCGTAGCCGGTGTCGGCGTCCGCGATCAACGGGATGCGCAGGCTCGCCGCGATTCGCGCGGCGTTGGCGATCATTTCCGACATCGTCAGCAGACCGTAATCGGGAAAGCCGAACGAGGCCGACGTTCCGGCGCCGGTCATATAGGCAGCGTCGAAGCCCGCTTGCTCGATCGCACGGGAGGTGATGCAGTCATAGGCGCCCGGAGCGATCAACATTTGCGGGCGCGCCAGGAGGCGTCGCAATAGAGCAGCTGTGGTCATGAACTGGCCTCGTCGGATTGCACTTTGATCACCACGCTTGGGGTGGGGTCAGCCGGGAAACTCCAGCGTTTCGCTGCTGATGACCGACGCGAACTTCTTCAGCATCATGATGGAGCTGTCATGCTCTTCCCTGGTTGCCGCCGCGCAGCCATCCTCGATCACGGTGCAGATGAAATCGCGATCATGCGCGTCGCGAATGGTCGCCTGCACAACGGCCGTTGTGGAAACACCGCTGGCGTAGACGTGCCGGATCTCGTTGGCCCTGAGAAAGGCTTCGAGCCGCGTCGAATAGAACGGGCTGACGCGGTGCTTGGTGATGAAGGTGTCGTTCTCGGCCGGCTCCAACGCGGAATGGATATCGAACCCTCGGCCCGCGCGATTGAACAGGCCATATTGCTTTGCCGCACCGAAGATCGGCGATGTCGCGGGACATTCGCGGTAGTCCGCCGAGAATCCGACCTGGACGAATATGATCGGCACCGCCGCCGCGCGCGCCTTGGCAATCGCCCGCTGGGTGTTGGCGATGATGCTGCGTCCGCGGACTTCGGCTCCGAGAGCGGTCCTGCCGTTCGGGCCGTCCTCGGCAACGAGGTCGTTTTGCATGTCCAAGATCAAATAGGCCGACTTCATACAATCCCTCGCTTGGCTTAATTGAGTTACACGATTGTAATACAATTCTGCGACTGTCAAGTAGGGGCGTGGACACTCGCGTCGCGAACGGCGGCGCTCATCGGAGGCGCGAAGGGAAGGTCAAAGCGATCAATCGATTCCAAACAGGCTCGGCGGCAGCTTCATGAAATCTTCGCGCACGCGGCGGACGTGGCTTCTCATCTGCGCCGCTGCGAGGTCCGCATTACCTGCCACGATCGCCGCGGTGATGCTCCCATGTTCTGCGCGAGCCAAATCCCAATAATCCGGATCGGCGTCATGCAGCTTGCGCAGCGCGACCATTTCGGTGGGGAGTGAGACGCGCTTGATCGCGTCCCACAATTGCGTATTGCCTGAAGCTTCGGCGACCGCCTCGTGGAAACGAAGGTTCTCCGCGCGGCGTTCCTCGACCTGAAAATTTGGTCCGGTCGAGGGCCGAAGCGCCGCCAAAAGCTCTATCTTGCGCGGGTTACTTTGCCAGTGTTCGGCGGCAAGCGCGGCCGCCAGTCCCTCGAGCTGCTCGCGGATCTGGTACCTGTCGAAGATTTCCTTGCGGCGCAGCCGGCGCACGATGGCGCCTCGGTTCGGCACCAGTTCGACGATGCCTTCGACGGCCAGGCGACTGAGCGCAGCGCGGACTGACGGCCGGCTGACGCCGAAACGTTCGGTCAGAAAGGCTTCGACCAAGCGCTGGCCGGGCGCGAGATGGCCAGCCAAGATCGCCTCGCGAATCGTTTCGCGGACCTTGGTGACTGTCGAGCCGCGGACTTGCCCATCGGCGGTTGCGGCCTTTGCGGCGCCGCCCGTCGCGCTCTTTGTCTTTGCACCAGCCACGGATGAATCTCCACCGGGGCCTTGTATTGGATTTCATCGCAGCTGGAAACCAGGATCGACTTGCCGGCCACATTATTTTACATTATTGTATTACAATATCGGGGCGATCCATGGCGCTTCAATGAGAATGTAGTGGGGGAAGAAGATATGTTTGGAATGCTCCGGGTTGCTGCGGTCTCGCTGACCGCGACCCTGATGTGTCACAGCGCTCCGGTTCGCGCCGAGATCTCCAATTCGGTGGTCAAGATCGGCATTCTGACCGACATGGCGGGCCCCTACAGCGACCAGACCGGGCTCGGCTCGGTCATCGCCGCACAGATGGCGATCGACGATTTCGGTGGCACCGTCGATGGCAAACCGATCGTGTTGATTTCCGCGGACCACCAGAACAAGCCGGATGTCGGCTCCAACATCGCCCGGCAGTGGCTCGATATCGAGGGCGTCGACCTGATTGCCGATCTCGGCAGCTCGGGTGTTGCGCTGGCGGTGCAGAACCTGGTGCGCGACCACAAGCGACTGGCGATCTATTCGGGACCGGGCACTGATCGCCTGACCAACGACAGCTGCTCTCCTTACGGCATCCACTGGACCTACGACACCTATGCCAGCGGCAGAGCGATCGCCACCGCCATGATGGATGAGAAGCTCGACACCTGGTTCTTCGTGACGATGGACAATGCGTTCGGCAAATCTCTCGAAGAGACCGTTTCGAAGGTTGTGATCGAACGCGGCGGCAAGGTGCTCGGATCGGCCAAGCATCCGTCCGGTACCAGTGACTTCTCCTCCTACATTCTGCAGGCCCAGTCGTCGGGCGCGAAGGTCATCGTCTTCGCAAACAGCGGCGCGGACTTCGTGCAGTCGATCAAGCAGGCGCGGGAATTTGGCATGACCGGTAATTCGCCACGCCTCACCGGGCCGGCCATCGCCATCACCGATATCAAGGCTCTAGGTAAGCAGTCGGCAGCCGGCCTGCAATATGTCGAAGCCTTCTATGCCGGCCTCAATGACAAGTCGGCCGCATTCTCAAAACGCTTCAAGGAACGCAAGGGCTCGATTCCCGGACAGGCGCACGCAGGTGTCTATTCCGCCGTCACAGCCTATTTGCAGGCCGTTGAAGCAGTTCGGTCGGACAATTCCGAGAAGGTCATCGCGCAGATGCGGTCGAAGCCCGTGAACGACGCCTTCACGCCATCAGGAACCATTCGGATCGACGGTCGAATGGTGCACGACATGTATCTGATGGAAGCCGCTGAAGCTTCCGCCACGCCGAAGGAAGATTGGGACATCGTCCGGCTCGTCAAGATCATTCCGGGCGACCAGGCGTTCCGCCCGCTCGATCGGAGTGAATGCCCGCTGGTGAAGGTTAAGGGGGACTGAGGACCGGAAGGCGTTGTGCCTCGATGCCGGCGAAGCAATCGAGAACAGGGCGGGCATTCTGGTCGGGCAATTATGGGAGCGGCGCTGATACGTTTCAGCGTCACTATGGCAAAGAGTTGCAATGCTCCTGCGATGGATGAACTCCGCCATCGTTTGAACTTACCGTTCCGAGCGCCTGCAAATTAGAAGGCACCCGCGGAGATGGCGGTGCCAGACCGTAATCGCACCGAGCCTAGATAAACGCACCGGGTTGCCGCGGTCCGCATGGCTTATGGAGCGGCGACAACCTAGCCCTTCGGCTTCAGGATTGCGAAGTTACCATTGGCTTGCGCAATCAGCTTGTCATCGAGATAGAGCCGGGAGTCGAGATTTGCGATCGTCCGCCCGCGGTTCAACAGCATCGTCTCGCAACGGATAATCCCTGCGGCAGCCGGACGGAAATAGGTGATCTTGATCTCGATGGTGACACACGACTCACCTTCATCGAGTGTTGGGTAGAGCGCCGCCCCCATACCGGTGTCAGCCAGGGCGTAGAGCACGGCGCCATGGGCGACCCGATGCGGGTTGTGATGAACGCCTGGGGCGATCTCGATCGAACAGGTGCTGCGTCCCGAACTTCGCTCGTCGATGCGGAGCCCTATCGTCTCGGCGAACGGATGAATAGCAGGCAATAACGTCACCGTATGTTCCTCCACGTTGCGCGAGAGACTGGCGCATCTTCATTTCGTTAATCAAGTTTGCATAAGCAGGTCAACAGCCTTCGATGATCAAATAGTCGCCGCATCAGGAATTCGTCCGACGCGTCGCGGCCAACTTCTCATTTGCTTTTTTTCGCGGGACGCGACACCTCGGCACGCCCGAGCAGGCGGCCCGTCAACACCAGCATCTGATCGACGGCCTCTTCCGGAGTTCGTTTTCCTTCGGGATTGTACCAATAGGCGGTTCTATCCCATTGATTCATGACGGACAGCGTCACAAACATTGGATCGACGAGCTCATCCGAACCGACAATCTCATTCACAAGATCATGAATCTTGTAGCGATAATCGTCGAGCCGCTTGTCAAAATGCTTTCGCTCCCTTTCAGGAAGAAACATCCTGCCAAACTGCGGATCGATCAGGCGATCGTTTGCTCGAGCGATAACCCCGTGCCGTATCTTGTAGCTCACATGACGTCGGGCGATTTCGATCAAACGTTCGTGGCGGGGCGTTGAATCGATGTCTTGCAAAACATACGAGAAGAAATCGTTCATCCCGAACTCGATCGCCTCAACGAGCAACGCCTCCTTTGAGGAATAGTAGTTATAGAGAGTAGGCGCCTTCAGACCGACTGCGCTGGCAATCGTGCGCATGCTGCAGGTTTCGTAACCTCGCTCCGCAAACAATGCGATGGCCGTCAGGAGTATGTGCCCCCGCATCCGGCCGACGGACGCCTCCTGCCGCTCGACGATCGCTCCTTCGTCGATAGCCTGGCCAAGATAGCTGAGGCCGACCCCGTCCTGCGGGACCCGAGCTCCTGTTCGAGTACGCTTCATCCCTGCCCGGCTCATGGACTGCCCGCTCCACGGGTTCGTGCTCATCTACGGATCAGGTAGCTGACCCGCCGCCGCCTGACAACTGCGCCCCACAAATCGGATCGAACCTGGAGCGACCCACCGTCGATGCCCCCACAGCGCTAGAGCCATTTCCGTTCCGATGGAATCGGAACGGGGCTCTAGATTCTTGTTTTGACGCGTTTTCTTTACGCGAACCGGTATCCACTTCTCTCGAAAACGCTCTAACAACATAGGTATCAAATGCGGGCGCCGGGTGAGGTTAAAGCCGGCCAAGAGACGGACTATCGGTTGGGCCACATCTACACCCCCAATGTCGCCTATTGAGACCGGGCCGACTCTGCTTCCTGAAGCCCTCGCCACATAACCTTGCCGGATGCATTCTTCGGCAAGGCGTCAACGAATTCGACTATGCGAGGGGCCTTGTATGCGCTGATCTGCGCACGGCACCAATCAATGATATCCTGCTTCGCCAGCCCTGAATGCGACGGCTTACGGACCACCACCGCCTTAACCGTCTCGCCGCGATAAGAATCGCTTGAACTGATAACGCATACTTCCTGGATTCCGGGATGCCGGAACATCAGCGCCTCGAGTTCTGCGGGCCACACCTTGTAGCCGGACGCGTTGATCATCCGCTTCAGCCGGTCCGTAATGAAGAAGTAGCCGTCTTCGTCCTGATACCCCAGATCGCCCGTCCGCAGGAAGCACTTCCCGTCGATCGTGATGAACGCCTGCTCCGTTGCATCGGCACGACGCCAGTATCCGCCAAAGACTTGCGGGCCGTGAACGACGATCTCACCCTGCTCGCCCACCGCCACCTCGGCGCCCGTATCAATGTCAATTACCCGCGCCTCGACACTGATGAAAGGAATGCCCAAGCACTGAAGTTTCGGCGCATCACATGGGTTGAACAGCGTGACAGCAGCGGATTCCGTGAGACCGTAGCCTTCGACAAACCGCAGCCCGAATTGATCAAACAGCCGCTCGGCGATGGCCTGTGGCATGGCTGAGCCGCCGCCGCCAATATAGACAAGACTGGAAAGGTCACATTGCTCGAGCTGAGGACTGGCCAGCAGATCAATGATCATCGTCGGAATGCAGGTCCAGTGGCTCACCTTATGTTGCGAGATGAGCTGTCCCGCTACCTCGCGGTCCCAGCGCGGCATGATCACCAATGTCCCACCGGTAAGAATCGAGGCGTGCATTACACATACGAGACCGGTGATATGAAACAGCGGCAGAACAGCCAGGCTCACCATCTCGGGCGTACCATCAAGCCAGAACGACGTCGCCATTGCATTGTGCATGACGTTGGCATGAGTCAGCATGCAGCCTTTGGGCAATCCCGTTGTGCCACTAGTATAAGGAAGAAGTGCCAGATCATCGCGCCCCGCGACCGGATCCGGCAGGGCATCCTGCGTCTGAAGCGCATCCTGCCAATGATGGACGGCCCCTCGCTTCAAACTCGGCAATGGATGACGCCGGCTCAGCCATTCCTGCCATTGCACCGGCACAGTAGATGAACCATGCGATGAATCGATGACATCGCCGAACTGCGTAACAATCAAATGATGGAGATGACCCGCCGTCTCTATCCCGTCGCTCGCGGCAGCGACCTCACCTGCAAGATCCCCGGTTGTAATGGCCACTGTGGCTTGCGCATCGGTGATGTAGTGACGCAACTCCGCCGCCCGGTTCATCGGGTTCACTGGCACCACGACTGCGTTCGCGCGGGCAATCGCATAATGAGCTATGACAAGCTGGGGACAATTCTGCATGACCACCAGCACGCGATCACCGGGCTGAATGCCAAGTGCAGCAAGCCGCGCGGCAAGCCGCACGGCCGCATTCTCCAATTCCGCGTAAGTGATACTGCTGTCAAGGAAAGCCAAGGCCGTCTTGTTCGGATAGCGTTTTGCACTGACAGACAGGCTATCCCAGAGCGAGACAGCCGGCGGCTCAATTGCCTCGGGCAACCGAGCCGGCCAAACCTTCCAAAATCGCTTTTGCTGTCGCATCATTTTCTTTCGACTTCAGGCAAAGGGGGAAGAGCGTCACCTGCAACTCTTCCGGTGCAGACTGGCTGGGACCACCGCTCCTCGCGCGGCGCTGGAATTCACATCCCTTCGGCGCGCGAGGTTGCACGTGCGTACTTTCTGAAACCCGCCATCGTCTAGTTCTTGACCAACGGGCAACGTGACTCTGAAAGCGGCTGGTACAAAGACAAATGGCCTATCGCAGCGGCAACCGCGAATGTTTGAACCACCTTCATGAGACATCCTCGCAGTTTGCTGTTTTCGAATTCGTGTGGAGATTGCCGCCGGCTGGCCATCACTGACCAGGCCGCCGATCACCAACCTGCTCGCAGGAGGTCTAACGCTTAACGCGTTCCCCGACCCACGCCCCGATCGCTTGCAGCGTCGAGACGGTTTCCGGCAGGAACGGAAAGATCGTGTAGACGTGCACGGAGTCTTCAACGATCCGCGTGGTCACATCCACGCCAGCCTGCCTGGCACACTCCGCAAAACGGGTGGTGTCGCTCAGCAACACCTCGCCTTCGCTGGCGGTCAGGAACATCGGAGGCAATCCCGACAGATGGCCATACAGCGGCGACACCAGCGGATCGGTCGGCTCGTGCCCCTGGAAGTATGATGCGCCGAGATAAGCCAACACGTCGCGATTGGCGGCGGGGTCGTCGCCGGAGAACTCGGCAACAGTCGGTCCCCGCAAGGTGAGATCCACAAACGGACAAACACCGATGATCCCGGCCGGGAGCGGGTTTCCAGCCGTCTTCAACACAAGCGTCAAAGCGAGTGCCAGCCCGCCCCCCGAGGATTCGCCGCTCAATATGATGGACGATGCAGGAACGCCGCTGTCGAGCAGGCCGCGATAAGCATCGACGGCATCATCGACGGCTGCGGGATATGGATGTTCCGGCGCAAGACGGTAATCGACAGTGACACAGTCGCCGCCAACGGCTTCCGCGAGCCGATAGGCATACTCCACCGATCCGCTCGCCGAGCCGAGTACGTAACCGCCGCCATGGAAATGCAGAACAGTCCGCCCGCCGGACGAGCCCGCCTTGCTCGAACGAACCCGCAGCGCCGGTACGCCACGAAGCTCAAGCTTCTCAACCTGGACCTGCTTTGGCAGCGGGAAGCTTGTCGTCAGAAACCGATCATAGCCCTCTCGCAAACCATCGTGCCCCCGCGCCACGTTCTCGGGCCAAAACGTGTTCTTCCACATCGTGAATGCGCGCTGACTCTCCGGCCGCTTCAGGCTCTTGCCCTCGCGGGTCGCCGATAGCCCCAACACTTCACCCGGCGACTGCTTCACCGCCTTGAGAACATCGTAACCCCAGACGAACCCCCACGTGGTTTCGGTCATCGGGTCGATGTGCTGCATGCCCTTCCAACGACCATTTCGTGCGCGAATGCGGTCCGCTTCGGATTCATGGGTCAACTTGACCATGGCGCGGGCGCCTGACTGAACGCGCGTCGTACGGGGACGCCGACGCTGTTCGTATTCCAGCAGAGCCGCCGGAACGTTCTTGTCTGCGCGCTGCGAGAGGACGGTGGCGAGCGTCCAGGCGTCTTCGATACCCTGGCATGCGCCTTGCGCGAGGAACGGCACCATCGGGTGCGCAGCGTCGCCCATCAGCGTTACACGGCCGTAGGTCCAGCGGTCGATCGGATCGCGGTAGTACATTCCCGTGATGAACGAGGAATCGATTTGCTCCATCATCTTCCGCGCGCGCGGTTCGATGTCGCTGAATGAACGGTGCAGCTCGTCAATGTCGCCGCTTTCCGTCCACGATTCGCGCTGAACTTCAGTTGCCGGCACAGAGGCGAGAATGCTGTAGAGATTATTCGGACGAACCCAGTAGGTGATCAGCGTGCGGCCAGGGCCGAACCAGTAGTTGCCCTTTTCCTCGAGATTTATAGAGGCCAGCCTGCCCGCCGGAATCAGGGCACGCCACATCAGGATGTTGGAAAAATGCGTCGGCTCCTCGCCGCGCATCTGCTTCCGGATCGCCGAGTGAATGCCGTCCGCACCAATCAACGCATCGCCGCGGAGCTTCTCTCCGGAGGCCAGGCTGACCGTCACGCCTTCGTCGTCTTGTTCAAAGCCGGCACATTGCACGCCGAGTCGCAGCATCCCATCCGGCATTGCGCTCGCAAGGATGTCGATCAAGTCCGCGCGATGGATGTTGTAGAGCGGCGCACCCCAGTGCTTCGTGCCGGCGGCGCCAAGCGGCGACCCATAGATCAACTTGCCGGTGCTTATATCCCGCATTTCGTAGGATTGCGGAATGACACCCTTTTCCGCAACCGCCTCCTCGAGGCCCAACTCCCGCAACACAAGCGAGCCGTTGGCGGCGAGCTGGATGCCGGCGCCAATTTCCTTAAGTGCAGACGCTTGCTCGAGAACCGTCACGTCAATGCCCTTTTGACGTAACGCAATCGCGGCAGCCATGCCGGCGATACCCGCCCCAACGATAATAATGTGCATTCACAGCCTCCCTGCCGCGACGCGCTGCCCGCTTCGGGGTGGCTTACGAACGAATGTTCGTAAGCCACCCGCCCGCAACAACGATCGTCAAGGCCGCCCCGGCCACGATGAGATTCGCCAGGCGAACTCACCTCGCCCAGGACAACCAAACACTCCCGCCGGATCGATGCGATCAGTCGTTCGGCAAAGCCATTCTGCCAACGCGAAGCTGGTGCGGTAGGCTTGTCCGGGATACCCATGGCGCGCAGTCAGCGGGTGACAACGCTGCCAAGGATCCGGTCGCGATCGCGGATCAGACAGTGCGGAGTGTCTGTTACTTGACCCGCAACCCATTGTGCCGGCAGGTTTGCTGTGATGTTGACCCAGACAAGCTCTCTGCGGTCTTCGACGCAGGCGGAGAGCAGATCACAACAACCGGTCCACGGTGGCAATATCTGGCGCGTGCCTACGCAAGAAGGTTCGCCACCGATGTTCGGATGTCTGCGGTTACCCTTTTGACAGCCTGCAAGCGGGATCCGGCGGACCGAATGCGTCCTCACCGGAGATACGGGTCAGCACTTTGAAATAGTCCCAAGGATACTTCGATTCGTTAGGCGACTTTACCTGTACCAACATCAAGTCGTGCACCATCAGGCCATCTTCGCGCAGCTTGCCATTTCTTGCGAAGAAATCTTCGATTGGCTTTTCGCGCATCTTGGCAGTCACGGCCAAGGGATCATCCGTTCCGGCAGCCTTGATGGCGTTGAGGTAGTTCATCACGGACGAATAAACACCGGCCTGCCACATGGTCGGCATGCGATTCATCCTGGCGAAGAAACGCTTCGACCACTCACGCGTCTTGTCGTCCATATCCCAGTAGAAGGAGGTCGTAAGCAGCAGTCCTTGCGCTACGGGCAATCCGAGCGCGTGCACGTCGGTGATGAGCACCAGCAATCCGGCCATCTGTTGCCCGCCGCGGAAAACACCAAACTCGCCCCCCGTTTTTATAGCGGTCGTGTTGTTCGGAGGACCGCTCGCTATACCTATGATCTTCGCTTTCGAAGCCTGGGCCTGCAGCACAAACGAGGCAAGATCAGGAGTGCCGAAGGGAGGCTTGACCGAACCGATCACCTTCCCTCCGTGGTCCGAGATCACTGCCGACGCGTCGCGTTCCAGCGAATGACCAAATGCGTAGTCGTCGGTTATGAAGAACCAGCTATCCCCACCGCGCTTGACAACCTCTTGCGCGGTTCCCACCGCGAGTGCACGCGTATCGAATACCCACTGCAAGGCGTAGGGTGAGCAGTACTTGCCGTGGAAGTCTGCCGAGCCTGTCGCGTGCGTGATCATCAGTTTGTGCTTCTCATTGGCAACAGACTGCACCGCGAGCCCGACTGCCGATATCGGCACGTCCACGATCAGATCGACTTGTTCGGTATCGTACCAGCGGCGCGCTATCGCCGAACCGACATCCGGCTTTAGCTGATGATCTCCGACGATGACGGAGATGGGCTTTCCCAGTACGGATCCTCCGAAGTCTTCCACCGCCATCTGGGCCGCGGTCACGGAGCCCTGGCCTGTCGGAGTCGACGCAGGCCCCGACATGTCGGTCAAGACGCCGATCCGAACGACGTCATCAGAGATTTGGGCCGCAGCATTCGTGACAAACAGCACCGAAGCTCCAACGCCCAATGCCCTCATAAAGTACCTTGCTATCATCGCAGTCCCCCCCTTTTCTACTTAAATACATCCAGTCCACTCGTCGTTCGCCCGCCCATCAGCGCCGCTCGATTTTAAATAGTGGACGTCCGAACCGGGCAGTGAAGCGAAGCTGGTTTGAACTTGCCGGAGCCCTACAAGTCCAATGTGATCGAGTCGGACGCCGCACGCGAAACACAGATCATCATCGTCTTGCCGGCGTCCCTCTCGGCAGGTGTGAGAATTTGGTCGCGATGTTCCGGCGTTCCGGCGAGCACTGCGGTCTCGCATGTCGCACAAAGCCCCTCCCGGCAGGAAAAAGATACGTTTATTCCCTCCGCCTCCAAGGCCTCGAGGATGGATTGGTTCGGCGCTACTGTGATTTCGCGGCCGCTCCTTGCGAGGACGACGGTGAAGCTCTCGTTCCTGGCGCCGGCGATATCCCTCTGCGTAAACCACTCGAAGTGGACATGGCCGGGCAGCCGGTCCGCTGTCGACTTTTCAACGGCCTCCATCAATGCCGAGGGACCACAACAATAGATGTGGGTGTCGGATCTCACTCCTCTCAGGAAGCTTTCGACATCAAACAAGTGACCGGCTTCATCGTCGAAGTGCAGGTTGACCTTGTCACCGAAGGTCTCGATTTCGGAAAGGAAAGCTGCATTTCGTCGACTGCGTAGAAGATAGAGCAAGCGCCATGCACGTCCTCGCTGCTCGCACCAGCGCACCATGGTTATAATCGGCGTTATTCCGATCCCGCCGGCAATGAATTGGTATGACGCTGCTTCCTCAACGAGCGGAAAATTGTTTCGGGGTGGACTCGTGAGCAGAGTATCGCCAGCGGCCAACGTCCGATGAATATAGGAGGACCCGCCGCGGCTCTGCTCGGCCAGAGCCACCGCTACATGATAGCGATCCCCGTCGGTGGGCTCGCCGCACAGGGAATAGCATCGCGGAACGCCAATCGGCAGCCGCAATTCGATGTGCGCCCCCGGTTGAAAGGAAGGTAACACCTGATTGGCTTCGCCACGCAGGTCCAGCACGACCACACCCTCGGCTGCAGGCGAAAGCTTGGCGACGCGAAGCTTGAGCTCTTCCAAGCAGCCCTCCCTCGTAAACATCGTGAAATAACGAAACGCCAACCCGCCCCCACTCAAGAGGGCGGCCGGACGGCTCTTTCTACCGGCGTTGCCGGCCCTCAGGCGGCAGCACGCGCGTTTCGCTCCGCTTCCATTCGGCCCTTGAGAGCCCACCTGAAGTGCGAGAGCGGTGCATCCGCGCGGATAGCCAGCAGCTCATAGTTCGGGTCAGCGTCGAAAACCTTCTGCTGGGCTTCAATAATGGCTTTGTCTTCCATGAACCCTTCTTCGAGGCTGTGCCGCAAAGACAGCGTGATGTTCGGATCATCGATGTCGAAATCGTGCAGATAGTTCCAGAAGAAGTGCGTGGAGCTGCGCGTCTCGGGAGTCATGAACTGCGCGTTCCGGTACTGCCTCGTGCCTTCCACCGCTACGCCCTTTTCGGCCCCCTTGCCTGCCGGCGCAAACATCGTATCCAGCAGGAAAATACCCGGGACCAGCATCCGCCCGATGTTGCGGCGATCCACATGGTCCGTTTTGTTCCGGATTACCTTTTTGTGGTAAGGGGGTGGCTCGGCGTTCATATGCCACCGCTCAACGCGGAAGCCGTCGTCTAGGCGCTCAACCGCTACCGGCTTGGTTGTGTAGGCGTACTCCTCCGATCCACCCAGCGTGTTCGTATGGACGAACGCCAGATGAGCGAAGTCGCTCAGATTGTCGACGATCAGCAGCCAGTTTGCCTTATAATGCATGTATCCCGGCAGGCCGCGCCACTTTGCGTCGGCCAACGGCGGGTAATCTACGATCAGCGCCGGGTCGGCTTTCTCGATATCGCCGGTCCAGATGAAAACGAGGCCATAGCGCTCCACGGCGGGATAGCTCCTAACACCCAGCTTCGGCGGAATCATTTCCTGGCCCGGAATTTGAATACACTTTCCGGAAGGCTCAAACTTCATGCCGTGATACATGCAACGGAGGTCGTCGCCTTCGATGCGGCCCATCGACAAAGGGGCGGCCCGGTGGCAACATCGGTCGTCAAGCGCTACTACCTTTCCGCTTTCGCCCCGATAGATCACGATAGGCTGCTCGAGGATCGTGCGGGCCACCATCTTTCCGTCGATCAGCTCGTGAGCCCATGCCGCTACGTACCAGGAATTCCTCAGAAAGACTTCGTCATGGCTCATGCGCCTCTCCCTAATCAGCAAGTGCATCTTATTCGCATCTTGTAGGTCATACTTGTAGGTCATACGGCAGGCCCGAAGAACACGGTTTCTCTGGACAGACCGTCCGTCCAAATGGACAATCGCAACATGGACTGGCGCGACTGGGAACTGTTCTGCGAGGTGGTTGACCGTGGCGGCTTCAGCGCAGCGGCGCGCGCGCTGGATCACCCAAAGTCGAGCCTCAGTGCTGCAGTGCAGCGTCTGGAAGGGAGTCTTGGTGTCCGGCTGATTGAGCGTACGACACGGCACGTGCGTCTCACGGACGCCGGCAACACTATCTATCAACGGGCTCGTCCGCTGTTCCTTGCACTCCATGAAACGCGAGATCAAGCGCTCTCCCTTAGCGGCGTCATCGCCGGCACGCTGAGGATCAAATCACCATACGAATTCGGGGCGCATCATGCGGGACCTGTCGCCTGTGAACTGATGAGCAGATACCCCGATCTGCGCATTCGGATCGACGTTGAACACGACCTGGTTCATCCGGTCGCCGAAAACTACGACATTGTCCTTGCAATGGTGGAAGCGCCGCTCACCTCCGCTGGAATCGTCATAAAGAAGGTCTATTCGTTGGAGCGGGGCCTGTTTGCCGCTCCTTCGTTACTTCAGGAGCACGGAGAACCGAGGACAATAGAAGAGCTTCGGAGATTGCCTCTCATAACCGGTCCGAGCGATACTCCGTGGGCTCTGACCACTCCTCACGGTGAGACTGAGCATATTGAGCTTGATAGCCCAAGGCTCACCAGCTCCAATGCCAACATCAGGCTGCAAGCGGCTCTCGCCGGCCATGGCGTATTGCGGGTAACGGCGAGTTACACTCAAGGTGCCGTCAAAAATGGCTCGCTGTGCCGGTTGCTTTCGGATCACGCTTGCGAGCCGCTCACTGTCCATGCCTTGCTTCCGGCCCGACAGTTTGTGCCTTCCAAGGTCCGTTGCTTCTTGGACGCTTTGGAAATGCACTCGCGGCGCGAAGCCCAGACAGCCGAGAAACCATAGACCTCGCCATCCACCGATCGACCCGGCAGGTTTCGCTGGAGTCAACAACCAAGCAACTGATTGTTTTGTCGCTGCGGTATCGTTCTCGACGGCACCCGGGTTCGTCCGATAGGACGCGAGCCAACCCCGAACGAGAACAGATGATCGCGAAAAGCCGAAGCGCCTGCCCCGCACCTCAAGCTCGACGCCCGAAGACAACACCGCGGTCGCGAGCTCCCGGCAAGCGGCAGGAACTCCCGAACGACCGTCGACAGGTCCTGATCAACGAGGCTGCGCGGCTGTTCGGCAGCAAGGGTTACGAGAATACGTCGATGCGACATCGCGGCGGTCGTCGGTATCCTGCCGGGCTCGCTGTATCATCATTTTCCTTCCAAGGAGGACTTGTTCGTCGCGGTCTACTCGTTTGCGGTGTCGCAATCCCTGGACGCGGTGAAAGCGGCCGTGACGAGCCGTGTCGATCCATGGTCCCGCCTGGAAGCGGCGTGCATCGCGCATATGCAGGGCTTGCTGGACAAGAACCGCTTTGCGCGCCGTGCTGGTCCCACACCTGTCCGTCAACAGTCTTCCCGAGCAGGTCGTGACGCTGCGCGACAGATACGAAGCCGTGTTCGAGAGCCTGATTGCCGAGCTGCCGCTGCTGGCAGGAATCGATCAACGCATCTTCAGGCTCGGGCTGCTTGGATCGATGAATTGGGCGATCACCTGGTACCGCCCCGGTGGGGAGACGCCAGCGAGTATCGCGCGCAAGCTCTTGAACGCCATCCGCCGCGGATAGGCCGCGCCGTCGCACTGGTTTCGACACCGGGCCCGACACCATAGCGGCCGCGAGAGGCGGCGACGGGTGGTTTCGCCTGTTCGACAGAGTGCCGGCTAGGACGGCCCGACTTGATCCGTACCACGCGCCAGGGAAAGCCCGCCCGTCTGTAGCCTATACGTTCCACGTACACCCCTTTGCCAAAGTTCGACTTTTTGCCGATTCACCACCTCCCGCCCGGCACAACCGGCAAGACCCTTGAATTTCAGCTGAACAAATTTATGATGATAAAATGGATAAACCGGGCATTAGCACTCTCGATCCATCGCGCCGCGCGTCGATCAAGCGCAAGCGCTCCGACGTCGTCGCCGATCTGATCCGCAGCCATATCTTCCAAGCCGGCTTGCAGCCCGACGACCGGCTGCCGCAGGAATCCAAACTGATCGAGATGTTCGGCTGCAGCCGCTCCACCATCCGCGAGGCGCTCAAATCGCTGGAAGTGCAGGGCCTGGTTCAGAACACGACCGGTCCCGGAGGCGGAGCCCGCGTCGCGCCGGTCTCGATCAACCGGATCGTCGGACTGCTCAGCAACTACTTCTATTTTCAACCAACCAGCACCGCGCAGATCTATCAGATCCGGCGCCTGACCGAGCCGGAGCTCGCGTTCAGCGTGATCGGGCATCTGACGTCCGCGCACTTCGCAGCGCTTGAAAAGGCAATTGCGGTCCAGGAGCATCATCCAGACGGCACCGCCGACTGGGAACACCATCGCCACGCGGAGATGGATTTCCACGACATCCTGATCGATGCCTGCCCCAATCCGCTGCTTGGGCTGGTCTGTCGCTTCGTCAACGAAGCGATCCGCCACCTGATCGGCAAGCTGGGCGTGCAGGAGTTCTCCGCCGCGTTCACGGTCGAGAATATCGACTTCCACAAGCGCCTCTTGAGCGCGTTCCGCTCGGGCAACGCGGCGCGCGCCAGGCGCGTCATGCTCGAGCACGTGCTCAGCGCCGAAGCCATCGTCGTTCCGCCGGCTGACCGGCGGACGGATCAGCCTGTTTTTACGGAGCCGCTGCGGCTCGATTAAGTGGCAGCGCCAAGCTGCATGTTGCGTTGGAGGAAACGAAAAATGATTACACGGCGGACTTTTCTGGGAACGACCTTGACAGCGGCGATCGCTTCACCCGCCGTTGTCACGCGCGGGCTTGCGGCGGAGCAGGTTCGGCTGTGCACCGCGCTTTCACTCTCCGGCCCGTTCGCATCGGCCGGCCAACCAGCGGAAGCAGGCACCAGGCTTGCCGTCTCCGCGCTCGCCAAGGATTACGGCCTCGATGTCTCGCTCACCATGATCGACGATGAGGGAAATCCCGGCCGCGCCATTCCGAAGCTGATCGTGGCGTTGCAGCAGGGCGTCCGCTTCTTCTCCGGTGCGGTGCTCTCGAACGTGGGACTGCCGATGTCGGCGGAGGTCAGCAATGGCGGCGGCGTGTATGTCTCCAGCGTCGGCGCCGACGAGATCACGGGCTCGGCCTGCCGGCGCAGCACGTTCCGCTGGCCGGTGCCAAGCTATGGCGCGATGCGGCAGACAATCGTGCCGCTGATCGACAAGCACCCCGAGACGAAGCGCTGGTACACGATCACGCCGAAATACGTGTTCGGCGAAGCGATGCTGCGCGAGGCGCAGAACATCTTCAAGGAACGCAACATCGAGCATGTCGGCAACAGCTATCACTCGATGACCGAGACCGAGTTCTCCGGCTATCTCACCAACGCCGCAGCAGCGCAGGCCGATGTGCTGGCGATCCTGAATTTCGGTCCGCAGAGCACCAACACGCTGCGCCAGGCCGCGGATTTCGGGCTCAAGCAGAAGATGAAGATCCTGCTGGCCTGGAGTGCGGGCACGGAGCAGTACGCGGAGATCGGCAGCGATGTGCTGGAGGACGTCTATGTCGGCGCGCAGTACGACGCGGCGATCGACAGCCCCGGCAACCGCCGCGTGGTGGAGCTGTTCCGCAAAAACCTCAACGTCACGCCATCCTACGCGATGGTGAACGGCTACGTCACCGCCATGCTGCTGATGGAGGGCATCAAGGCCGCCGGCAGCACCGATCCCGCACAGGTGATCAAGGCGCTGGAGGGCCGGAAGTACGAGGGGCCGACCGGAGACGAGGAACTGCGCGCGTTCGACCACCAGTGCATCAAGAATTACTACCTCTTGCGCGGCAAAGCGCCCACCAAGAAGAAGGACAAGGACGACTACGTCGACATCATAAGCTTCGGAAAGTCCTTCCCGGACGCGCAGCACTCCGATTGCAAGATGACCTGAGCCTCGATGACCTGAGCCCTATCGTCCACGTCCGGACCGGAGAGCGCCCGACATGTCCGTTAACCTGCTGCTGACCCAGATCGTCAACGGTCTGGGCATCGGAATGATCTACTTCATGATCGCGATCGGTCTCTCGATCATCTTTGGCATCATGCACTTCATCAACATCGCGCATGGGGCCTTCTACCTGGTCGGGGCTTATCTGTGTTACGCGCTGGTGAGCGCCACCGGCAATTTCTGGCTGGCGCTAGCGCTTGCGCCACTGGCCGTCGGCGTCGTGGCATGGCTCGCCGAACCCGGCGTGCGGCGCCTCTACGACCTGCCGGCAAGTTTGCAGATCCTGGCGACGCTCGGGCTCGCCTTGGTCATCCAGGAAGCCGTGATCCTGATCTTCGACCCTCTCGGCAAGAACGTCGCTGCGCCGGCAGGCCTGCGCGGCGCGGCCTTCTTCGGCTCTTTCGTCTATCCGAAATACCGGCTCTTTGTGATCGTGTTCACGGCGGCGGTAGCGGCGGTGCTGTGGTTCCTGCTGGAACGTACCCGCTACGGCGCGGTACTGCGTGCCGGAACCGAATCGATGCAGACTGTCGAACTCCTCGGCATCGACATCAGCCGCATCTTCTCGCTCACCTTCGCCGTCGGCGCTGCCCTCACAGCGCTGTCGGGAGTGCTGGCCGCACCGATCCGCGGCGTCGAGCCGTTCATGGGCGTCGAAGCGCTATCGATCGCCTTCGTCATCGTCGTCATTGGCGGTATCGGGAGCTTCACCGGCGCGCTGGCAGGCGGGTTGCTGATCGGCGTCGTGCAGAGCGTCATGACGACCTTCTGGGCCGCCGGCGCCAACATCATGATCTATGTGGCCATGGCACTCATCATTCTCGTGCGGCCGCACGGCCTGCTCGGGCGGGCCTGAGACGATGGCGCGCTTCAAGTCGTCCGCCTGGGGACTAGCCGTCGCCATCGCGCTGGTCGCGCTAGTGTTGCCGCTGATGCTGCCCTCATACGCGCTTGCCACCGAATGCCTGATCTTTGCGATGGCCGCGCTCGGCTGCAACCTGCTGCTTGGCCGTCTCGGACTCCTGTCGTTTGGGCAGGCCATCTTCTTCGGCGCCGGAGCCTATTGCGTCGGCATCCTGTCGCTGCGCTTCGGTACTGGGATCGTGGCTGGCCTTCTCGCCGCAACTGCGGTCTCCGCGCTGCTCGCAGTGGCGATCGGATGGCTCGCCACCCAGCGCACCGGCGTCTACCTGATCATGCTGACTCTTGCGCTGTCGCAGATGTTCTTCTTCCTCTGCTACGCCGCGCCCGACGTCACCGGCGGCGACAACGGGCTCATGAATATTCCAAGGCCGAACCTCGCGTTTGGCGGACATGAACTGCTGTCGCTGGCGTCGCCGTTCGCTTTCTACGTCTTCGTAGCGACGATCTGCACGGTCGCATTCTATCTCATGGCCCGGCTGATCGCCTCGCCGTTCGGCGCGACGCTCGAAGCCATACGCGACAACGAGGATCGCGCGGTCGCGATCGGCTACGACACGCGGCTCTACAAGGTGATCGCCTTCGTCGCAGCCGGTGCGGTGACCGGGCTCGCCGGCGGACTCTATGCGCTGGCGCTGAAGTTCGTGCCGCTGGCCAATGTCGATCTCGCGATGAGCGAACGTATCATCGTGATGACGATTCTCGGCGGCACCAATGCGCTCTTCGGATCGATGCTCGGCAGCATCGCCGTGGTGGTCCTGAGCTACGTGCTTTCGGATATCTGGGCGCGCTGGCAGATCATTCTCGGCGCGCTGCTGGTTGCTGTTGCGCTCTATTTGCGCGGCGGGCTCGCCTCGCTGCTCGACAAGGCTGTGGCGCGCGCCAACGAGGGAGCCCGGCCATGACGCATTCGCTGCCGGCCACGCAGGGCCCGCCGCTCGCCGTTTCGGGGATCGAGAAGCGGTTCGACGGCTTTCAGGCGCTAAAGGGCGTCTCGTTCACCATTGAGGACCGGGGCGTCTACGCCTTCATCGGTCCGAACGGCGCCGGCAAGACCACGCTGTTCAACTGCATCGCCGGCCGCATCCGACCGTCCGCGGGCGAGGTGCGTGTCGCCGGCCGCGACATCACGCGGCTGCCGTCGCACCGGCGTGTGCATGCAGGTCTCGCGCGCTCGTTCCAGATCACCAACCTGTTCGCCAGCCTAAGCGTCCACGAGAACGTGCGCCTCGCGGTGCAGGCGCATTCTCCACGGCGCGTCGTCAACATGTGGCGCGGGCGCGACACGCTCACCGACGTCGGGGCCAGGACCGACACGCTGCTGGCGCGGCTGATGCTGACCGACAAGCAGGCGATCCCGGCGGGGCTTCTGTCGCACGGCGAGCAGCGACGGCTCGAGATCGCCATGGCGCTCGCCGGCGATCCGCGTGTTCTGCTGCTCGATGAGCCGACGTCGGGCATGGGCATCGACGACATCGATATCATGACCGGCCTGATCGCCGAGTTCGGCAAGAGCATGGCGGTGGTGCTGATCGAGCACAATGTCCGCCTCGTGATGAAGATCAGCCGCTCGATCACCGTTCTACACCGCGGGGCCATCCTGCGCTCCGGCCTGCCGGAGGCGATCGCCGCCGATCCGCAGGTGCGGGCCGCCTATCTCGGAGCCGCCGCATGATGCTCACCATCGACGGTCTCAATGCTTATTACGGCAAGAGCCACGTGCTGCAGGGCGTTTCGCTGACCGTCGACGAAGGGGAAATCGTCTGCCTGCTTGGACGTAACGGGGCCGGCAAGACCACGACGCTGAAAAGCATCGTCGGCGCGGTACCGACCCGCACGGGAAGGATCAGCTTCGGGGACCGCCGGATCGAGACACTGCGCACCTATGAGATCGCGCGGCTTGGCGTTGCGCTAGTGCCGGAGCAGCGCGGCATTTTCGGGCTACTGACGGTCGAGGAAAATCTCGCAATCGCGGCGCGGACCGCCTCCCAGTGGAATCTGGCGGCGATCTACCGGATGTTCCCGCGGCTCGAGGAGCGCCGCCGCAACCGCGGCACCGCGCTCTCCGGCGGCGAGCAGCAAATGCTGGCGATCGCGCGGGCGCTGATCGGCGGCCCGCGGCTCCTGCTGCTCGATGAACCGACCGAGGGGTTGGCCCCGGTGATCGTAGAGGAGCTGATGACCATCGTCGGCGAGGTGCGCCGCGCTGGAGTCTCCGTGCTGCTGGTCGAGCAGAACCTGAAATTCTGCGAGGCACTTGCCGACCGCCACTACATTCTCGACCAGGGATCAATCGTGTTCACGAGCGATCGCGCGGGTTTTGTTAGCGCCCACGCGGAGCGCGAGCGCTATCTCGCGGTGGCGGCTTATTGAATCAGTTCAACAGCGGAGGTAACGACATGCAGAACGAATTGTGGGGCTGGTCGGCAGTCGATCTCGCGCACGCCATCGCCACCCGCGCGATCTCGAGCCGGGAGGCCGTGCAGTCGAGCCTCGAGCGCATCGCGAAAGTCAATCCGGCGCTGAACGCCGTGGTCGAGGTGCTCACCGACGAAGCGCTTGCGGCAGCGGACGCGGCGGACGCCGCGGTGAAGGCCGGCGCCGAGCTCGGACCGCTGCACGGCGTGCCTGTCACGACGAAGGTCAATGTCGACCAGCGCGGCTGCGCCACCACCAACGGCGTCGTCGCGTTTCGCAACGTCATCGCCACCGAGGACAGCCCGGTGGTCGCGAATCTCCGAAAGGCAGGCGCAGTCATAGTCGGCCGCACCAACACGCCCGCCTTCTCTCATCGCTGGTTCACCGAGAACGACCTGCACGGTACGACCCATAATCCCTGGAGCAGGCGGCTGACGCCGGGCGGCTCGAGCGGCGGTGCGGCCTCCGCGATCGCCGCTGGAATGGGCGCAATCGCCCATGGCAACGATTTCGGCGGCTCGATCCGCTATCCTGCCTATGCCTGCGGCGTCGCGGGTTTGCGACCGACGCCGGGGCGGATTCCCGCCTTCAACCCATCGGCGACTGCTGATCGGCCGATCACCGCACAACTGATGTCAGTACAGGGACCGCTAGCCCGAAGCATCGCCGATCTGCGCGCGGCCCTGGCGGCGATGGCGCAGCCCGACATGCGCGACGGCAACTGGATGCCGGTGCCCCTGCAAGGATCGCCGCTCAAGCGCCCGATCGGAGTGGCGATCGCACCTGCTCCGTTTGGCGACGAAGCGCCGGAGGTGAGCGCCGCCGTGAGCCTCGCCGGCCGCTGGCTCACCGATGCCGGCTTCGCAGTGGAAGAGACCTCGCCGCCGCGGCTCGCCGAGGCCGCCGACCTCTGGCATCGCCTGGTCATCAACGAGGAGCGGCGGACGCTCGCCCCCGCGATCCGCAAATTCGGCGATGCCAAGAGCCGCTACAATCTCGATTGCCACATCGCCTACGCGCCAGAACTCGACGGCGACCAGGTGCTGGCGTGCTTCGAACAGCGGCTTTCGATCGTGCGGGCCTGGCAATTGTTTCAGGAGCGCTATCCGATCATCATCCTGCCGGTTTCAGCGCAACTGCCGTTCCGCTTCGACCAGGACCAGGAGGACGCGGCCACGGTGCGTGCGGTGCTCGACGCGCAGCGGCCCTTGCTTGCCGTTCCCGCGCTCGGCTTCCCGTCGGTGGTGGTGCCCACAGGGGCCGCCGGCAGCGCGCCGGTCGGCGTGCAGGTCATCGCCGGCCGCTTCCGTGAGGACGTATGCCTTGCGGCCGCCGAGGTGATCGAGGCGCGCGCACCGACGCTGACGCCGATCGATCCGAAGGAATGAGATCAGCCCGGCAGCGGTGCGGTAGGGCCGACAAGATCGCTCCGTCCGGCGGCTGCCGCGCATGCGCTACGATTTGATGACCGAAGCAAAAGGGAGAGAAACGTGACAAAGACTCCGATCTGGCAGTGGTCCGCCGTGGAAACCGCTGCGGCAATCAGGAAACGTGAGGTCTCGTCCGAGGAGGTCACCCGCACGCATCTCGATCACATGCACGAGACCAACCCCGGGCTCAACGCAGTGGTGGTCGATCTCGGCGCCGAGGCGCTGACCGCGGCACAGGCCGCAGACGAGGCTCTGGCCAAAAGCAACGGCGGCGACATTGGACCGCTGCACGGCGTGCCCGTCACGATCAAGATCAACATCGACGTCGAGGGCCAGGCCAATTCGAACGGCGTCGTCGACTTCAAGGACAACATCGCGCCGGGCGATTCCCCCGTCACCGCCAATCTCAGGAAGGCCGGCGCGATCATCATCGGCCTGACCAACACGCCCGAATTCTCGTTGCGCGGCTTCACTGACAACCCCTTGCACGGACTGACGCGCAATCCATGGAATCCGGAGGTGACTTGCGGCGGCTCCTCTGGCGGCGCCGGCGCGTCGATCGCCGCCGGCATCGGCGCAATCGCGCATGGCAACGATATCGGCGGCTCGCTGCGCTGGCCCGCGCACTGCAACGGCATCGCCACCATCAAGCCGACCCAGGGGCGCATTCCCGCCTTCAACCCGAGCGCCACCGCGGAACGACCGCTGATGGCACAGTTCATGTCATCGCAGGGACCGCTGGCGCGCGAAGTGCGGGACGTGCGTCTGGGCCTCGAGGTCATGGCGCAGCGCGACGCCCGCGATCCCTGGTGGGTGCCGGCGCCGCTGACCGGGCCCAAGCCGGCGGGACCGATCAAGGTGGCGGTCGCCAAGATCCCTGATGACATGGTGACCGATCCCGCCGTGATCGCCTTGCAACGCAAGGCCGCGGACCATCTCGCCGACGCCGGCTACGCGGTGAGCGAGGTGGAGGTGCCCGACCTCAACGCCGTCTGGCAGCTCTGGTGCAACCTGATCATGACCGAGGTCGCCGTCCTTCAGAAGGAGCAGATGCTGGCGACGGCGAGCGCCGACTTCCAGAAGACGCTCCACGACTTCCTGGGCCTCTCGACCCAGCTCGACCAGGCCGGCTACATGAAGGCGATCGCCGGACGGTCCCGCCATATCCGGAATTGGATGATGTTCCTGGAGAGCTACCAGCTGGTGCTGACGCCGACGACCGTACGGCCGACGCCGGAGGCCAATGCCGACCTCGCCGGCGGCGAGCGCGTGAAGCAATTGTTCTGGAACGATCTCCGCTTCATCTCCGCCATGAACGTGCTGGGCTTGCCGGCGGCCGTGGTCCCGGTCGGACTTCACAACGGCCTGCCCGTCGGAGTCCAGATCGTCGGCTCGCGCTATCGCGAGGATCTGTGCCTTGATGCGGCGGAGGCGATCGAACGGGAGGCGGGAGTGCTGGTCCGGCAACTGTGGGATCGGCGCTGACCCGTCGCCGCCCTGAACCGGGGATCGGGCCGATGCGCCTCGCGCGCGGGTGCCGCCCGCTCCCCGGCGCCACGTCTTCTTGATTCTTTCCACGGGCGTTCGCCGCTTCAATGAGTTCAACCGCAAGGGCGACGGCGAACGCAAGGACGCCTCCGAAATCGTCGAATACGACATTCCGGCAATCATCGATCGCGCCTTGTTCGATGAAGTCCAGGCCCTTCATTGGGCCGTCTCCTTGGCGACGTCGCAACCGCCTTCCGAAAGTGGTCGCCACGCCTCCTCAGGAGGAATTGTCGCGATCACCTTTTCACAATCCCACGGTCCCGCGGATTCCTTGGGCGATTTGACCTGCACGAGGTACATGTCGCGCAGCACCTGACCATCCTCGCGAATACGCGCATTCCGGGTCATGAAATCGTTGACCGGTAGTTTGCGCATGGCCGTAGCCACGGCATCCGCGCCGTGGGTTCCGGCGGCCTGCACCGCTTTCAGATAGTGCATCACCGCGCTGTAGACCCCCCGCCTGGATCATGGTCGGCGCCTGTCCGCGCCGCCGCTCCATGAAGCGCTTGCCGAAAGACCGCGTCGCATCGCTTTGGGTCCACGAGAACGAGGTCGCATAGATGATGCCCTGGGCGGCCTGAAGCCCGAGCGAGTGCACGTCGGTGATCAGCATGAGCAGAGCGGCGATGTGCTGATCGGCCGTCCGCCCGATGCCGAACTCGGCCGCCTGCTTGAGACTGTTGACGGTGTCGCCCCCCGCATTGGCGAGTGCAATCACCTTCGCCTTGGAATTTTGGGCTTGAAGAAGAAACGAGGACAGGTCGGATGCGCCGAGCGGATGGCGGACGGCACCCAGGACTTTGCCGCCCGCCTTGGTGACGAAGCCCGAGGCATCGCGTTCCAGCGCGTGCCCAAAGGCGTAATCGGCGGTCAGGAAGAACCAGCTATCATCCTTCTGCTTCAGCAACGCCTTGGTCACCGCCGACGCCTCCGCATAGGTATTGTAGGTAAAGTGGAAACCGTATGGCGAGCACTGCTTGCCGGTGAGGTCCGAACTGCCCGGCCCCGATATCAGGAAAATGCGTTTCTTATCGCGGGCGATGCCCTGAATCGCGAGCGCGGTTGCCGAGTTTCCGCCGTCGGCGATTGCATCCACACCGCCCTCATCGAACCAACGCCGCACGAGGATAGCGGCGATGTCAGGCTTGTTCTGGTGGTCGGCAGCAACGATTTCAATTTTCTTGCCGAGCACGGTCGGGCCGAAATCTTCGACGGCAAGCCTTGCCGCCTCGACCGAGCCTTCGCCGCCGAGATCGGAATAGAGCCCCGACATATCGTTTATGACGCCCACCCGGACGACGTCGCCGGACACCTTGTTGCCGGCTTGATGACCGTCTTGGCCCGCCGCCTCGTTCGCCGCGAGGAGGCCTGCAACGCTCATAAGCGCGGCGGCGATCGTCAGATAAATCCCTGTTTTCACACAGCGTCCTTTCGTGTTGGTTCGCAGCCGTGGTCAAGCATCCAACAGGCCCGCGACCCGCACGATAGATAACGGCCCGTTGGCGAGGACGAGATCGATGGCTTCCTGCTCCCAGACCTCGCATACCGGGGCCAGCGGATCGCAGCTGGTCAACCGATGTTCGAGCACGAAGCGCGCGAACAGCGCGCGCCGCGCATCGACCCCGGACTGGCTTCCCTCCCAAGCCAGCAACACGGCCGACGTCGCGTGATAGAGCGCGCTCGCCGCAAGCCGCGCAGCCGGTTCGGATTGGGGTTCGGCAGCCACGCGTTCCGCCAACGCGATCGCCCGGTCGAGGGCAAGACCGAGACGGCTTCGGAAATCCGACGGCAAGGTTTTCGCATCGTCGAGGCGGCGCTTCATCATGGCGGCCAGCGCCTTATGCGCTCCACTCTTGCCCACCGCCCGCGAGATGATATCGATCGCGTTGATATTGCTGGTGCCTTCCCAGAGCACACCGATATGAGCGTCACGGATCAGCCGCGCGTGCACCCATTCCTCGATGTAGCCGTTGCCGCCACGCACCTCCATCGAGCCCGTCGCCACCGGGATATTGTCGCGGCAGACGCGAAACTTCAGCAGCGGGGTCAGAATGCGTACCACATCCTGTGCCTTAGCCGATCCGGCGTTCGCCTCATCCATCGCGCTCGCCGCCAGCATCACCATCGACAGCGCCTGCTCGGTCGGCACCATGAGCTTCATGAGCTGGCGTCGCAGCAGCGGATAGGCGACGATGGATTGTCCGAAAGCGACCCGCTCCCGCGCGCATGCCATCGCTTCGTTGACGCAGCGGCGCATCATCGCTGCGGCGCGAACGCCATGCGAGAGACGCGACAGGTTCACCTGCTCCATCATCTGCTTGAGACCGCGATCCGGCTCACCGACAAGGTAGGCGACCGCCCCTTCCAGCTGGATCTCGCCGCTCGCCATTGACCGGGTGCCGAGCTTGTCCTTGAGGCGCACGATCCGATAGCTGTTGCGGCGACCGTCCTTCAGACGGCGAGGCAGAGCGAACAGCGCAAGCCCTTTGGTTCCGGCCGGTGCGCCCTCGGGACGGGCGAGCAACAACGCCACATCGGCGTCGGCATGCGAACAAAACCATTTGTCGCCGGTGAGACGCCAGACGTCACCGTCGCGCTTTGCAACCGTTTCGATCGCGCCGACATCGGAACCGCCCGCCCGCTCCGTCATGAACTGGGTGCCCTTCCAGAGCACCGCCATGTCGTCCGAGAGCATCCGCGGCAGAAGATAGTCCTTGAGTTCGGCGCTGGCGAATTTTCGGATCAGATGGATCGACGTGTCGGTCACACTGATCGGACACATCAGTCCGAATTCGGCCTGCACGAACAGATACTGGAAAGCGTATTTTGCCACCGAAGGCAGCGGCCCTTCCATGCCGAGCACGCCACCGCGATGGCTCATGGCGTGAAATTGAAAATCGCGAAACGCAATCTCCTCCATGTCGCGGTAAGCGGGATGATAATCGATCCAGTCCTCGTTGCGACCGAAGCGATCGCGAGCATGGAGAATCGGCGGATTTTTGTCGGCGACCCGCGCGAGTTGATCGAGCTCTCCGCCAGCCAGTTCGCCGAGGCGCAGAAAGTGCGGCTCGAGCCGCAGATGGTCGTCGCGCGACAGATAGAGCCTGAGAAGATCCCGCACGCCGCGGTCCGTCTCGTAGAAGTTGAGGCCAGCACAATCCGGCGCGACGTGCCGCGCGGGATCAATGAGCGCATCATCAGACGACTTCGCTTTGCCTGCAGCGTCGGCATGGTGGCGATGGACCTGGTTCCCGTGCATGGCTTTCCTCCCCGCCTCGCTGCGTCGTTCGGTGCGCAGCAGAGCATGACCGAGATTTTGCGCACCGCGGTAAAGAGCGAGTTCGGGCGGCGCGATTTCAGAATTTCGAAGTGGCGGTGTCCTGTCCAGTGAGGAAGCGCAATTGGCAAAATAATTCAGATATATGGAAGAAAAGCATGCCCAGCGCAGATGGGCACCTATTGCGTGCGCCGACGTGTCGCCGCAAACAAGTCACAAGATCAATTGCTTAGCGTCCGTTGCTGCCGCGGGGCTGCCCGCGCCCTGGAACCGGCCTCATCAGCCATTGACGATGGCATAAGTCGCAGCCCACACTCTTATTCAAGCTAGGCGCCGTGTGCTCATGTTGCGGCGCACTCCGTTGGCAAAAAAGCGAAATATCAATCGCTCGAGACAGGACTGCCGGGATGAAGGGAGCCCGCTTGGATGCGCGGATGCCGCCGCGCCGCGGACGACGGCCGATCGTCGCCGAACGAATCTCGACGGGCGTGGGCGACCCTTCGGTAACGGTGATCGAGGCCAATCGCTATGACGGCTCATTCCGCACCGCCGATGGCGAGCCGGAGCCGTCCGTCATCAAGTCGGCGCACCGCGTGCTGCGCATCTTCGAATACTTCGCCGAAATCCAGCGACCAGCATCGATGACCGAGATCGCGCGGCGGCTGAACTATCCCGCGTCGAGTACCTCGGCGCTGCTCAAATGCCTCGTCGAACTCGGTTACCTCGATAGTGATCGGCATGCGCGGACCTATGTTCCGACGGCGCGGATATCGCTACTCGGCGGCTGGAATCGCGACCGCGTATTGCCGCGCGGAAACCTGGAGACGATCACGCGCGAACTACATGAAGCGACGCGACTAACGACCTTCGTCGTGAGTCGTAACCAACTCTGCAGCCAATACATCTACGTATTGCAGGGGACAACTCCAGTCCGCTACTATCTTGAGCCCGGCGGGCTGCGGTTGCTGACACGCTCGACGCCCGGCCGCGTCCTGCTGAGCCTGATGAGCGACGACGAAGTCCAGCGCATCGTTCTCAGAATAAATGCGGAAGAACTTTCTTCAACGCCGCCCATGAAATTCGCGGAACTCAAGCCGGCGCTCGCGACGATCCGCCAGCAGGGATTTGCTTACACGCGCAACAGCGGAACACCCGGACTCAGTACGATTGCGATGCAATTGACCGTATTGGGTCATGCGTCGCCGCTCGCGATCGCCGTCGCGGGATCGAGTGCAATTGTCGAGATTGAGGCGAAGTCCATCATCGGCAAGATGCGTGACTTGATTGAGAGTCAGGCGCCCGGTGTTCTCCCGCCATTCGACATTGATGCCCAGTTCTTTGAAACCTGACTGCGGAGCCGCAGACAGCAACTATCGCACCGGCCCCTTCAGGAAAGGAAAATAAATGTTAAAGCCGGGCAATTGCGCGCGCTTCAAACCTCAAACGACAATACGGAAGGTAACCGCACCCTTTGCGTGAACGTGCTGGGTCTGCGTATCCGACACTTCCACATCTACCCAGAACATTTCTTGATCTTGGTAGATCACCTGCGCGCACGCTTCGAGGTCCATGGCCGGCACTGGCCCGAAGAATTGCACTTGTAGCGATGGCGTCGATGCCTTGAACGGACCGACGCCCGTGACGGACCACGAGGCCATCGCACCGGCGGTATCCAAGAGGGAGGTCAGTGCTCCCTCATGGGCTTGGCCATCCGCTGTCCCGTTGGCCGGTTGCCAGCGCATAGTCATGAAACTCTGCCCTCTGTCCTGATAGAGCAATTTAATGCCCCGCTTGCTGATGTAGGCATTGCGATCTACTTGCTCGCGCATCGGTGCCGCGCCTTCGCGTGGAACTTCAAAAGTGCGCCGAGGCCGCCGGATCAGTGATTCCGATCCCTTGCGCAGGTTTCCGACGGCCTACTCGAGAAGACCCCCCATCCCGAAGACGGACGGCGGGTGCAACTTGCCCTCACCCAGCACGGAGCGAGCCTGCTGATTCGCCTTGCCGCCTTGCAACG
>NZ_LGHM01000063.1 GCF_001908185.1 Bradyrhizobium sp. AS23.2 | reverse complement strand
CGCCGCCCCCCTCGCCGCGGCCCCCTGCGCCATCGCACGGCGCGACCCGTTTCTCCTCCGTCTTTGGCACTAGGAGGCGCTAGATGACCCGGCATCGCGGACGCGGCATCGCGTCGATCAACTATCCCATCGGCATGAATCTCGGCGGAGACCCCAGCCAGGCGCTGGTGCATTCCAACCCGAGCGGCAAGTTCACGGTAGCCCTGTCGTCGATCGACCTCGGCCAGGGCATGAAGTCGGTCACGCGGCAGATCTGCGCGGAGACGCTGGGCGTGCCGGTCGAGGACGTCTATGTCGACACTGCGGACTCCGACACCGGCCCGCACTGCATGGGCTCGTTCGCCTCGCGCGGCACCCACCGCGTCGGCAATGCCGTGATGGCGGCGGCCCGTGAGGCGCGCGGCGTGATGATGGAGGCGGCCGCCGAGGAGCTGGAGGTCAACGCCGCCGACCTCGAGACCGACGGGCGCGGCAACATCCACGTCAAGGGCGCCCCGCACCGCTCGATCTCGACCAAGGACGTCGCGATCGCCGCGCAGTTCAAGCAGGGCAAGACGATCTCGGGCCGGGGCATCTTTCTGGTGCCGCTCTCGGATGTCGACCCGGAGACCGGCGAGATGTCGCCCGCGACCTGCTACGCCCATGCCTGCCTCGTCGCCGAGGTCGATGTCGATGACGAGACCGGCGAGGTCGCGATGGTGCGGATGGACTCGGCCTACGAGCTCGGCCGCGCGCTCAATCCGCGCCTGGTCGAGCAGCAGCTCGTCGGCGGGGCCTGGATGGGCGTCAGCCACGCGCTGTATGAAACACCCGAGCCGTACTATCCCGACCCCATTCACGGCCCGCGCGACTTCGTCGAATATCTGATGCCCGGCCCGGGCGACATCTGTCCCCATGACATCGCCGTGCTGGAACGCCCTGCCCCTGACGGGCCCTTCGGCGCCAAGGGCCCGGGCGAGATGTGCGCGAACCCGGTGCTGCCGGCCGTGGCGAATGCGATCTTCAACGCGGTCGGCGTGCGCATCGACGATTTGCCAATTACCCCGGAAAAAGTGCTGCGCGCGATCAAAGCCCAGGGCGGCGCGCGGCCGCAGGCGCGGCGCTAGAGGTCTTCGTCCATGGTGGTTCGCAGCAACATCGTCGGCATCGACAGCCCGGAGGCGCTGGAGAGAGCGCTTCGCGCGGCCTATTACCTCGCCGACGAGGGCCTTGCGACCGCGGCCTATCTCGGCCTCGCGCTCGGCAAGCCGCTGCTGCTGGAGGGCGCACCGGGGGTTGGGAAGACGGAAGCGGCAAAGGCCATTGCCGCCGTGCTCGGCCGCCGGCTGATCCGCCTGCAATGCTACGAGGGCATCGACGCCTCCGCTGCGCTCTATGAGTGGAACTATCCGCGCCAGATGCTCGCGATCCGCCAGGCCGGCGACGAGAGCATCGATATCTATGGCGAGACGTTCTTGATCGAGCGGCCGATGCTGGCGGCGCTGCGCGCACCAGACTCGACCGTACTGCTGATCGACGAAATCGACCGCGCCGACCAGGAGTTCGAGGCCTTCCTGCTCGAATTCCTCTCCGACTTCCAGATATCGATCCCCGAGCGCGGCACGGTGCGCGCCGCCGAACGGCCCGTCGTCGTGCTGACGTCGAACCGGACGCGCGACCTGCACGAGGCCTTGCGCCGCCGCTGCGTCTATCACTGGATCGACTATCCCACGGAAGAGCGCGAAGCGCGGATCGTGATGCTGCGGGCCTCCAGCGTCGCCGAAGCAACTGCACGCGCGGTCGTCGCAGCCGTCGGCAGGCTCCGTCGCGAGCCTCTCAGCAAGGCACCCGGCATCGCGGAAGCCGTCGACTGGGCCGAAGCCGCTACGCTCCTGCACAAGGGCGGCGCGCGCTGGCCTGACGCCTTCAGGCGCTCGATCGGCGTGGCGCTGAAAGACGAGGAGGACCTGCACTTCATCTCGCCCCGGCTCGACGCGATGCTCGCGGAGGCGACCGCGTGAGCGCCGAGCCGCAGCTTCCGCGCGCCGCCCGCGTGTTCGTCTCCTTCGTCGCACTGCTGCGCGCCAACGGCTTTGCCGTCGCGCCGGAGCAGACCACCGCGTTCCTCACCGCGATCGACCTGCTCGGCCCGCGTGACCTCCGGGATATCAGGCAGGCGGCGCTGGCCACCCTCGCCCCGCCCCCCCGAGCGCCGCGCGACCTTCGACCGCCTGTTCGATCTGCATTTCCGCGGCAGCGAGGCCATCGAGCACACTGACGACGGCGAGGACGACGAGACCGTCCGGCTTCAGGAAGAGGGCCGCGGCGACGAGGAGCCGCTGCTCTCGGAAAAGGCCAACGAATCCGGCCTGACTGCGACGCGTACCGAAGCGCTGGTCGAACGCCGCTTCGCGCAGCTCTCCACAACCGACGCGCTCCGCCGCCTGGCGCGCGAAGCGCCAAGGCGCCTGCCGAGACGGCGTGGCCACCGCCGCATGCGCACCCGTCGCGGGCCCTTCGCCGATCTCCGCCGCACCTTGCGCGACAGCGTCCGCAGCGACGGCGAGATCTTGCGGCTCGGCCACATGAAGCGGCGCCGGCGCCCGCGAAAATTCCTGCTGCTGATCGACGTCTCCGGCTCGATGAAGAGCCGCACCGAGGAGAACATAAAGCTCGCCCATGCGCTGGTGCAGGCCGCACCCAATGTCGAGGTCTTCACCTTCGGCACGCGGCTCACCCGTGTCACCCGCGCTCTGCGGCTGAAGCGTCGCGAGCAGGCGCTGAACGCGGCCGCCCATCTCGTCAGCGACTGGGACGGCGGCACCCGCATCGGCGACGCTCTACAGGCCTTCCTCGCGGTGCCCCGCTTTGGCGGCTATGCGCGCGGGGCAGCCGTGGTCGTGGTCTCGGACGGGCTGGAGCGCGGCGAACCCGATGCATTGCGCGACGCGGTGGCAAAACTGTCGCGGCGGGCCTGGCGCGTGAGCTGGCTGACGCCGCTCGCGACGGGACCGGGTTTCCGTCCGCAGACCGAAGCCCTCATTGCGATCGCACCCTATGTCGACGACCTCATCGACGGCGGATCGAGCGCGTCGATCGTCGCGCATGTACTGGCACTGGGACGAAGGAGAGTTGCGTGACCGAGATTGTCGACGGGCATCATCATATCTGGCGGCAGGCTGACCTGCCCTGGCTGATCGGCCCCATGCAGCCCCGCATCTTTGGACCCTACGAGCCGATCCGGCGTGATTATCCCATCCAGGAATATCTCGACGACCTCAAGGGCACCGGCGTCACCCGCTCGGTCTATGTCCAGACCAACTGGTCCAACGACCGTTTCGAGGACGAAGCAGCCTGGGTGCAGAAGACTGCCGATGAGCATGACTGGCCGCACGCGATCGTCGCTTACGCCAACTTTGCCGTGGAGGACGTGCGCCCACAGCTCGACCGCCTCAAGCGCTATCCGCTGGTGCGCGGCGTGCGGATGCAGCTGCACTGGCATGAGAATCCGCTCTACCGCTTCGCGGCCCGACCCGACCTCTGCATCGATCCCTTGGTCCGCCGCAACATTACGCACCTCGCCGACTACGGCTGGAGCTTTGATCTCCAGGTCTTCACGCCGCAGATGCCGGATGCAGTGCAACTCGCCGGATCCTGTCCCAAGGTGACCTTCATCCTTCAGCATGCCGGCATGCTCGAAGATCTCTCGCCCGCGGGACGCGCGGCCTGGCGGGCCGGGATGGCCCGCCTCGCTGCCTGTCCGAACGTGGTCTCAAAGCTGTCCGGGCTCGGCACCTTCATTCACCGCAACGATCCCGCGCATATCGCCGCCGTAGTCGCGGACACCGTCGCGATCTTCGGCGCCGAACGTTGCCTGTTCGGTTCCAACTTTCCGATCGAGAAATTGTGGACCAGCTACAGCGAGCTCGTAGACGCATTTCGCACGGCGACCGCGCCGCTGAGCACCGAGCAACGGGATGCGATCTTCAGGGGCACCGCAACGCGCGTCTATCGGCTTTGACAGACAAGAAACAAGACAGGGAGGGGAACGAATGGCGCTGGAGATCAAGATCCTGGACTACGGCGATATCGAGCTGGAATCGAGTTTTCTGGTTCTCGGCCGCGACTGCGGCCGCACCCGCCGCGTCCTCACCCTCGGCTTTTTGATCCTCGGCGGCAAATATCCGGTCGTGGTCGACACTGGGTACCGCTCCAACCAGATCATGGAGACGCTGGGCATGCGCGGGCTGCAGTACCACGAGAACATGATCGAGAACCAACTCTCCCGCCACGGCGTGCGCATGGGTGATGTCCGCTTCGTCTGCCACACCCATCTGCATATCGACCACGCCGGCAAGGACGATCTGTTCCCGATGAACACGACGGTGGTCGTCAACCGCAAGGAGCTCGAATACTCCGTTTCAGGCCTGATGCACCCGCAATATCCGGCGCCGGACATCAAGCACCTGATCGATCGCCTGCACACCAAGAGCGCGCTGCGCTTCCTTGACCTCGAGATTACGGGACCGATCGAGTTGATGCCCGGCGTCTATTGCGATGCCGCCAACGCTCACACCGAAGGGTCGATGAACATCATCGTCGAGACCGCCGACGGCATCGCAACCATCTGCGGCGACGTGATCTACGACTTCAACGACCAGATCGTCACGCCCTTCAACGAGATCCATGATTGGGAACCGCGCACCACCGGCAATCACGGCACCTCCAAACGCGCCGAGAAGGCCTCGATCAAGAAGCTGCTCAGCAATTCGCGCTATCTTCTGCCGGTACACGACCGTCCCGCCAAGATCGAGGGCGGCAATGTTGTCGGCCGGTTGCATGATCAGGTCCCTGGTCCAGTCGTGCAGTCCCTGCCCGCGCGCAACTGGTTTCCGGCCTGAGATGATCTTGGGGATCCACCGATGACGCACGTCACCTTGCGCTCCGAATTCGAGACCCTGATCGATCCTTACGCGCCAGTCGCGCAGGTCGGCACAGGTTTTGATTTCACGGAAGGACCGATCTGGCATCCGGTCGATCATTACCTTCTGTTCTCGGACATGCCCGGCGATGTGCGCCGGCGCTGGGACGCGCGGCGCGGCGTCACCGAGGTCAAGCGTCCCTCGAACAAATGCAACGGCATGACTTATGACGCCGAGCTCAACCTGATCGTCTGCGAGCACGCGACCTCGTCGCTGATCCGCGAACGGCCGGACGGGCGGCGCGAGGTGCTGGCCTCGCACTTTGGGGGCCAGGAGCTCAACAGCCCCAACGACGTCTGCGTGCACTCCTCAGGCGCGATCTATTTCTCGGATCCCTGGTATGGCCGCATGCCGGTCTACGGCGTCGAACGGCCGCGCCAGCTCGGTTTCCAAGGCATCTATCGCGTCGTGCCCGGCGGCGAGCCGAAGCTCGTGGTCGACCGTAATCTGTTCGATCAGCCGAACGGGCTGTGCTTCTCGCCGGACGAGCGCCTGCTCTACGTCAACGACACGGTGCAGGCGCTGATTTGCGTCTTCGATGTCAATGCGGACGGCACGCTGTCGAGCGCGCGCGTGTTCGCAAGCGGCATTCGCTCCGAGCTCGAGCCGGGCGTGCCCGACGGCATGAAGTGCGACCAGCACGGCAATGTCTGGGTCACCGCGCCCGGCGGCGTCTGGGTCTACTCGCCGCGCGGCGAGCTGCTCGGAAAAGTTCGCGTACCCGAGCTCGTCGCGAACCTCGCCTGGGGCGGGCCGGATTTCCGCACGCTCTATTTGACTTCGACGCATTCGGTCTACGCCATCCCGACCAAGGCCGGGCCCCGCCACGAGCCCTATATGAGCGGCAAACGCGGCGGCGGTGCCGCAAGCGCCGGCCCTGCGGCAACAGCACCGATCCTCGCCGACGGCGAGATGCGGCTCGATCCGCAGCGCTGCGCCATGATCATCCAGGATCTTCAGAACGACGTTATCATGGACGGCGGCGCTTTCGCGGAGTCCGGTGCGCCAGGTCACGCGAAGCAGCAACATGTCGTCGAGAATGTTCGGCGCCTTGCGGAGACTGCGCGAGCCCGCGGCGTCGCCATCATCCACGTCTGGTTCGTGGTCGAGCCGGGCGCGCCCGGCGTAACGCTGAACGCGCCGCTGTTCGAAGGTCTGGTCGACAGCAAGGCGATGGTGCGCGGCTGCTGGGGCGCGGCCCCGGTCTCCGGCCTCGAGCCGCGGCCCGGCGATTTCGTCGTCGAGAAGATGCGCATGAGCGCCTGGGAAGGCACGCGGCTGGAAACCATCCTCAAGGCCACCGGCCGCGACATGATCATCAACACCGGCGCCTGGACCAATATGTCGGTCGAGCACACCGCGCGCACCGGCGCAGACAAAGGCTATTTCATGATCGTGCCGGAGGACTGCTGCTCGACCATGAACGCCGACTGGCACTCTGCCTCGATCAATTTTGCCATGCAGAACGTTGCCGTCGTCACGCGGGCAGATGCCGTCATCAGAGCGCTGGGATGAGCGGTGGCGAAGCTTTTGCATTTGTCCTGCTCGCCCCGACCAGACTCCGAGTCGAGCGCCGGTGCCCGCGTCTTCCTTGATGGCTTTCGCCAGGCGCGGCCGGATTGGGACGTCGATGTCATGGACCTCTGGTGCGAGCGGCTGCCGGAATTTTCCGGTCTGATCGTCGAAGCCAAATATGCGCGCATGAAGGCGCAGGCCTTCAATGACGCGCAGCGCGACAGCTTCGCCGAGGCCGAACGGATGGCGATGCGCTTTTCACTAGCAGATCGCGTGCTGATCTCGACGCCGATGTGGAATTTTGGCATCCCCTATAAGCTGAAGCAGTGGTTCGATATCATCATCCAGCCCGGGCTGACGTTCCGCTTCGATCCGGCGGAGGGCTATCTTCCGCTGCTGAAGGACCGGCCGACCGTCGTCATCCTCGCCTCCGGCGGCGACTTTGCCACCGGCATGAATCGCGGCCGCATTGACATGGCGACGCCCTATTTGCGCGAGGCGCTCCGCTTCATCGGCGTCAGGGATATCAGATTCGTTCCGATCGGACCGACGGCGGGTCCGGCCGAGCCGATCCGCGCCGCCCGCGAGACTGCGCACCGCCGCCTCGCCGAGATGGCGAAGCGGTTTTGAGCTGCGCGCGAAGGTGGCGGGAAGCGCACGTGGTCAAAGGCCGACATCGCGAGCGTTGTGGAGGCGGCGCGAGTCATCGGCTGGATTTGGCCGACCGGCAGGCCCGGCCTTAAATTCTTGATCGAGGCTCACTAGGCAGGAACAGGCGCCAAAGAGTCCCGTTGGTTTGAGGGCTAACGAATGGAGCGGCTGCTGGCGCTGCCAAAAATGAACACGCATCTCTTCTTGGTGTGCGGTGCACTTGCTGGGATAACAATCCTACATGTCACCGGGCGTGCGGTGTCTGCCGCGTCAAACTCTACCACCGCCGCTCCTGCTGCCAATTCCGCGCCACACAAAACAAACGGACAAAGCGCGACGACTATCGAGGAGAGGTGCGAAGACGAATGGAGAGCGAATAGGGAAGCGATGATGAAGCGCGATATGACCCAGGATCATTATGTCGAACAGTGCAGTGTGAAAGACGACGTACCGAATATTGCTGTTCCGTCACCGACACCCAATGGTTCTCCTGACCGCTAGAGAACGGTAGCCGTTCTTGCGGTGACCATTGCACCCGCTGGTCTTGATTGACTGTTACCGGGAACTTTTGTGCCACGTCAGCCGCGCGTCGCCTTTGGAACCACGGACCAACTCTGAGCGAGCCTTACTTCGAGCCGCCATTTACGGTACCCTTCGCGTTGATGATATACGTGATGCAGTGAACGAAGCGGAAAGCCCGACAAAGGTTCATCCTGATACCACTAATGGTATGCCCATGGTTGAGCGTGTCCCGATTGATCTCCGTCGCCGTGCGCTATTGGGCGTTGCTGGAGCGCTGATTGTCCAAGGGGTCCTGCTGCCGGCGACCGCATCGGGTCAGACGGCCTCCGCTCCCAAGATAAAAATCGGAATTATCGGCGCAGGTCACATCGGCGGCACAATCGGTGGCCTCTGGGTCAAGGCCGGCCATGCCGTCTTCTTCTCATCGCGCCATCCGGAGGAATTGCAGGATCTCGTTGCACATCTTGGCTCTCTTGCGCAGGCCGGCGCCGTCGATCAGGCAATTGCGTTTGGTGACGTTGTCTTCATCGCCGTGCCTTACGGCGCAGTACCGCAGATCGGCAGAGATTATAGCAAATCGATGGCAGGGAAGATTGTGCTCGACGCCAATAATGCCGTGGCCAGCCGCGACGGCGCTATCGCCGAGGAGGTCGAGCGCAATGGCATCGGAGTTACTTCGCAGAAGTATCTGCCGGGCGTGCGGCTGGTGCGCGCCTTCAACACGCTCTCCTACACGATCTTCGAACGCGAAGCGAACCGTCCTGCCCCGAGGCTTGCGGTCCCGATTGCCGGAGATGATCATCAAGCAGTCGAGGTCGCGGCGCGACTGGTGCGTGATGCTGGCTTTGATCCCGTGGAGGTCGGAAAACTGGCCGATGCGAGCCGCTTCCAGCGCGGCGCACCGGGATACGGCCAGAACGTGACCGCGGCGGAGCTCAGGCAGACGTTGTCACTGCCACCATGATGGCTCCCGCGGCAGCTCTCGGGGGCTGGTTGCAGCGCACGGTGCCCGGTACCGCGCAAGAACGGGGAGCAACGCTGTGGTCGTTCACGTATTTCTTCACCCTGCTTGCCGGCTACTATGTGCTGCGTCCGCTGCGCGATCAGATGGGTATTGCAGGCGGCACCAAAAACCTGCCCTGGCTGTTCACGGCTACGTTTGTCAGCCTGCTCGTCGCTCAGCCGATCTACGGCGCGGTGGTCGCGAGGCTGCCGCGGGTCCGATTTATTCCCATCGTCTACCACTTCTTCGTCGCCAACCTGGTTCTGTTTTGGCTGTTGCTGTTTTTCGACATCGAGAAATTGATCGTGGCGCGCGTGTTTTTCGTCTGGGTCAGCGTCTTCAATTTGTTCGCGGTCGCGGTGTTCTGGTCGTTCATGGCCGATCTGTTTACGTCAGAGCAGGGCAAACGGCTGTTCGGGTTCATTGGCGCCGGAGGAACGGCTGGCGCGCTTCTTGGTCCCCTCATCACAATCTGGCTGTCGGGACCGCTCGGTCCGGTCAACCTGCTGATCGTGGCCGCTGTCTTCCTCGAATTGGCTGTGCTCTGCGTGCATCGAATTGAACAGGTGGCGAAGCCGCCCACGGAAGTCGATGCTTCAGCTCGGCGCATTGGCGGCAGTGCGTTCGCCGGATTGTCCGAATTGATACGCTCGCCCTATCTCCTGGGAATAGCGGGCTGGGTCAGCCTGCTTTCGTTCGGCGCGACGATCGCCTATTTTGCGCAGGCCAACATCGTTTCGGCGACGTTCCATAACGCGACAGCGCAAACGCGATTGTTCGCAGGTATTGATCTTGCGGTGGGCTTGCTGAGCCTGGCGACACAGGTGCTTGCCACTGCCACATTCCTCAAGCGCTTCGGCACCGGAATCGCGGCTGCAGCTTTGCCCGCTGTTTATGTCGTGGGTTTCGCGGCGCTGGCGATGGCGCCGAGCCTGTCCGTGGTGGTGACACTCCAGGTCGCGCAACGCTGGATGAACTTCGCAATCGCCAATCCGGCGCGCCAGGTGTTCTTCACCGTGGTTGGGCGCGAGGAAAAATATAAGGCCAAAAACCTGATTGATGTGGTGATCTATCGCGGTTCGGACGCGTTGTATGGCTGGGTCTACGACAGTCTGCAGGCGCTGGGGTTGAAGCTTGGCGCCATCGCGCTGTGTGCGCTGCCGGTCGCGGCGAGCTGGCTCTTTCTCTCAACCGCGCTGGGGCGCACGCAGGAGGGTCTTGCGATAAAAACAGATGATCAAGGAGAGCCGGAATGGCAATCCAAATGACTCAGCGAATAACTCGCCGCGACTTTGCGGCACTCGCCGGCGGCTTTCTGTTATCGACCAAAGCGGTCGCCCAAACCGAGACGCCGCTTCTCACCCGTCCGATTCCGGGCGGTGGCGAGCGCATTCCCGCTGTTGGCCTTGGCACTGCCTATGTTTTCGACGAAAATAATGAAGCGACGCGGAGCAAGGCGGATGCGGTCGTACAAGCTCTGGTCAACAACGGCGGACGGCTGATCGACACCGCATCGACCTACGGTAATGCAGAGAGCGTGCTTGGCGAGGTTGCCGCAACTGCCGGCTTGCGCCAAAAGCTCTTCATTGCCACCAAGCTCGAGTCGCCCGACTCCCAGGAACTCAAACGATCATTAGCCCGGCTGAAAACTGCAAGCGTCGATCTGCTGCAGCTCCACAACGTCAGAAGCAAGCAGCAATCTCTTCAACGCTTCAAGGACTGGAAAAAGCAGGGCGTGTGCCGCTATGTCGGCATCACCTCGACATTCCACCGCGACTATCCCGCCGTTGAGGCGGTACTGGAACGGGAGAAACCTGATTTCGTCCAGATCGACTATTCACTCGATAACCGCGCGGCTGAGAAAACCATTCTGCCACTGGCATCAGAAATCAGAGCTGGCGTACTGACCGCGTTGCCTTACGGCAATGGCAGACTATTCCGAGCAGTCCACGGCAAGGAATTGCCAGACTGGGCACGGGTGTTCGCGAACTCCTGGGCACAGTTTTTCCTGAAATATTTGCTCGGCGACCTGCGCGTGACCGCGGTAATCCCGGGAACCAGCGATCCGGGCCACATGGCGGATAATGCCGGCGCGATGCGCGGCCCATTGCCCGATCCTGATCAACGTCGTCGAATGGTCGAGTTCGTGGAAGCGCTTTGATGCGATCGCGTGGTCACGCAGAGGCGGCATTCGTTCGGGATTTGCGTGCCGCACTAGTGGCCTTCCGTGAATTTGAGGCCGATCGCCCAGCCTGAAATGAGGAGAGAGCCAAGCCATGGGAATACCCTAAAATGCTTGAGCCACGCGCAATCTCATTCTCTCGGCATGCTCCAAATCCATGCTTTGACAATCTGCAATGGCATAGGCCGGCCGGCACTGTCGGCTCATACAGTAACCGCCCCCCTGAGCCCGTCCCTAGTTTCGCTTGGTTGCCCTGAATTGTTGCGCCGCTATCAGCAAGAGTGAGCTATGCTGAAACACTTGCTCCTTGAATTCATTGGTCACGTATCCGGTCTCAGCGATGCGCAGCTTGAACAGATTGAGCGGTCATTGCCGGCAACCAAAGCGTTGATCGATCTTCTCAATCAGGCACATCCAATCATCGAACAGGCGGAAACGCTCTATAATGAAGCGCAGCCGCTGGTCACTCAAGCCAAGAAAGAGTGGGAAGCCGTCGCCCCTGCAGTGCAAATCTTGATCGAAGTGATCTCACATCATCTCAATACAGGCAGGTCGCCGGTGGAGGCAGCTGAGACCGTGCGCGCGGCGCTCGGCGGATCAATGCAGAACGTCGTACAAGGTCGCCGGATGGACCGGGAAATGAACCGCGTGACCGTGTTTGGTGGGACTGGGTTTGTTGGTCGTCGCATCGTGCGCCATTTGAGCGACTCCGCCGTGACGGTGCGCATAGCCTCGAGGCATCCCGCGCGGGCCGAGGGCGACAATGTGGAACAGGTCATCGCTGATGCACATCACGAGCGCTCCATTGAGGCCGCCGTTATGGGGGCCGACGGCGTTATCAACGCGATCAGTCTTTACACCGAACATGGATGCGACACATTTTATTCGGTTCACGTCGAAGCGGCCGCTAGGATTGCGAGAGTCGCGCGGCACACCGGCATCAAACGGTTTGTGCACCTTTCAGGAATAGGCGCGGACTCCGCATCGTCTTCACCCTATATTCGTAGCCGTGGCGAGGGCGAGGCGGCCGTGCAAGCGACATTCCCTGGCGCAGCCGTTATCCGCTCTGCGGTAATGTTCGCGCCGGACGACGTCTTTCTCACGACAATTCTTGGGTTGCTTCGCACCTTGCCGGCTTATCCGCTATTCGGCGACGGCAGGACAAGGCTTCAGCCGGTACATGTAGACGACGTCGCTGCGGCAATCGCGCAAGTCCTGCTGCAAACGCAAAGACCGTATCCGCTCTACGAACTGGCCGGCTCACGCGCTTACTCATACGAGGAGCTGTTGCGGACCATTGCACGCATAGCTGGATTGCGGCCAATGCTCGTGCGAATACCCTTTGTTTTTTGGAATGCCGCCGCTGGCCTCGCTGAAATCCTGCCGCACCCGCGGCTCACGCGCAATCAGGTTGAGCTTATGCAGATCGACACGACGGCCTCGGGCAACCGGCCGGGATTTGGTCTACTCGGAATTTCGCCGCGATCACTCGAAGAAGAGCTCAAAGCAATGCTCAAGCAAGCTAGGCCATGAACCCATAGATCTGCCGGGCGGAGGGCTTGCCAGAGGCCGCTATGCACCAATAGCGACCAAATCCTGCAGCGCAGCTAAATGACGCGATGGGCGTGCCTTGGCCCTCAATCAGGAAGGTTGGCGATTCGAAGTACCGCTCAGTGAGGCCTGACGCCGGAGATGTGATTTCCGCGATGCCGCCGTAGCGATCTATGCGGTCCCGACGCGTCGCCGACCGGTGCCTGCGAGGCCATCGCCCGCGAGTATCCGCGGCCATCGTACGAATAGATGGAGAAGGTCGGGTCCGCGGCTGCAGCCGCGGCGGGTTCCGAGACCGCCTCCCATGCCGAGGCAGGCGTCGCAAGGAGCGCGGAAAGAAAGAGCGTCGCGCTCAAACTTTTGAAGCTGGTCATGCTGTCCTCTTACAACTAGCGTGCAACCCATGTGCGTGCAGCCCATTGACAGAACTGACAGTTAGGCGGTTGCATTCCCTCGCGCAGGGGTGGCGCAATCACGCTTCGGCGAGCGGCGGTCTAGCCCACGCAAACGCGCCGGCTATGCCCGCGCTGAGACGCCTGCCCCCAATTCAGGAACGATTATAAAGGACCGTAAGTCGGAGCCCCTGGCGTTTCCGCCGGAGCTGTCGTGGATACCGGGCGCAGCGAGACCGAAACGCTCCTCGCCGAGAAGCTGCCGGTAAGTTTCGCGGCGCGAAGCCATTCTGGAGCTAGCCGCCCAGCTAGAAAATGCTGGCAATTCCGCTAGTCTTTGGGGTCGGAGGAAACGCGATGATCAAGCTGGCCGGCGTCCGCACCTCAGCGGACTATCCTATCCCTTCGCAGATGAAAGCCTGGGTGCTTGGAGGCCCGGACGAGCTTCTCCTTCGTGACAAGCCGGTCCCGATGCCGGGCCGCGCGGAGGTGCAGATCCGAATCGACGCAGTGGCGATTTGCGCCACCGACCTCGAGATCATCCACTCCGGCTCGCCCGCGAGCATCTTGGGCGGCCTGCCCTTCAACAAGAACTTTACACCTGGCCATGAATATATGGGCACGGTGGTCGCGCTCGGGCCGGACGTCGACGAAGATGAGATCGGTGAACGCATCAGCGTGGAGATCCATGCCGGCTGCGGCCAGTGCAAGCGCTGCCGCCAAGGCATGTACACCTCATGCCTGAACTACGGCAAACCGGAGAAAGGTCACCGCGCCAACGGCTTCACCACCGACGGCGGCTTTGCGGAGTACGCCGTCAACCACATCAATACGCTGGCGCGTGTGCCTGATACGATGAGCGATGCCGAGGCGACGCTGGTCGTCACTGCCGGCACATCGATGTACTGCCTGACTGAACTGGGTGGGCTGGTGGCCGGCGAAAGCGTGGTCGTGATTGGCCCGGGGCCAATCGGCCTGTTGGCGGTTGCAGTCGCGAAAGCGATCGGCGCGAGCCCAGTGATCCTGACGGGGACGCGCAACAAGCGCCTGGCCATTGGCAAGGAGCTGGGCGCCGATCGCACGATCAACATCAACGATGAAGACGCCGTCGCGGTCGTCAAGGAACTCACCGGTGGAATCGGCGCGGACTACGTCGTCGAATGTGCGGGCACCGAGCCTACAATCGAGCAGGCGATCCGCATGACAAATCGCGGTGGCAAGATTTGCCTCGCCGCATTCCCGCATGAGCGCGTCACGCTCGACATCGCCCAACTCGCCAAGAACAACATCTATCTCTACGCATTCGCGGTGAAGGTCGCAGTGCGACCCGCCGCGCTATGGCGCTGATGGCCGAAAGGCGGTTCGATGCGACCAAGATTCATACCCACACGTTTCCGCTCGCCGACCTGCCGACCGCGCTTCGTTACGCGCGCGAACGGATCGGCGACGCTATCAAGGTCGTTGTCACCAACCGGCAGGCTGCCACCGTCGACGGCGCCGCGGAATAGTGCGGCCGACGCGTCGCTCCGCACCTTCGGTGCTTCAGCGAGCAATCACGCGGCGCCACCAAGATAGAGCCGCTTGACGATGTCGTTGCCCCTCAATTCGTCGACAGAAGCGGCCGCCACGACGATCTCGCCATGGACAATGATATAGCCGCGGCTGGCGATCCGGATCGCCTGATTGAAGTTCTGCTCCGCCATCAGCACCGTCAGGCCGAGGTTTTGATTGAGCTCGCCGATCTTGGTGATAGTCTGCGAGACCAGTAGCGGCGAGAGACCCACGGAAGGTTCGTCCACCAATAGCAAGCGTGGTGACGACATCAAGGCGCGCGCGATCGCCAGCATCTGCTGTTGTCCGCCTGACATGGTGCCCGCAAGCTGCCCCTGCCGCTCCTTGAGGACGGGAAACGTTTCGAAGGCGACCGCAAGATTGCGGTCGATACTGCGCCGGGCAGCCTTGCGGAACGCGCCGAGCATCAGGTTCTCCAGCACGGTCAGCCGGGGAAATAAACGCCGGCCCTCTGGAACCATCGCTACACCGAGCTCGACGATGTCTTCAGCCGACAGACGGGACAGATCGTGCGCCGCACCGTCGATCGTAAGCGATATGGCACCACGTTGCGGCCGCACCAGGCCCGCGATGCACTTCATCAGCGTGCTCTTGCCGTTGCCGTTGGTACCGAGCAAGGCAACGGTTTCGCCGGCCTCGACATGGAGCGACACGCTGCGCAACGCCTTCACGGCGCCGTAACCTGCATCAAGATCATTGATGGCAAGGCTAAGTGCCAAGGTAGGCCTCCTGCACGCGCCGGTCGGCCATGACTTCGGATGGCGTTCCGATCGCGATGATCCTGCCGGCGTCAAGACACATTACGCGTTCGGAGAAGCGCATCACGGCCTGCATGATATGCTCGATCATGATGATGGTGATGTCCCGGCTTGCAAGGCTCAACAGCAGATCAAGCACTTCATCGACTTCCGAACTGGAGAGGCCTGCCATTGCCTCGTCCGAAATCAGGAGCTTCGGATGCGTCGCCATCGCACGCGCAAGTTCCATCTTGCGCAATTCCACCTGACTAAGCTGCATAGCCGAGACGTTGGCCTTCGACCCAAGGCCCATTTGAGTCAGGATCGACATCATGCTGTCTCGCCGCTGCGCCACCGAGACATGCTCGTGCGCGGCAAAGTCGAGCGCAACCATGAGATTTTCGGCGACCGTCATGCTCCTGAACGGTCGCGGAATCTGGAAGCTACGGGCAATGCCGCGGCGCGTGCGCACGTGCGGCTGCAGCAGCGTGATGTCCTCATCACGAAACAAGATGGTGCCGGGTTCGGTGCGAAACGCGCCGGAAATGCAGTTGATCAGCGTGGTCTTGCCCGAGCCGTTCGGGCCGATCAGGCCGAACCGCTCGCCGGGCCGAATGTCGACGCTGACATTATGGAGCGCCGTGAACCCGCCGAAACGCTTGGTAAGCGCTGAAATCCTCAGCAGGGGCGACTGGGTGTCGGAGAGCGTCATGCCTCACCCTCCTTGCGGTTGCCGCGCAACTTGCGGACCAAGCCGATGATGCCCTCTGGTGCGCCTACTACAAAAAGTACCAGCATCACACCGAGCACCAGCACGTTGACTTCCGACGAGATCGTTACCGTCAGAAATTGCTGCGTCGTTCCGAGTAGGATCGCGCCGATGATCGGTCCGGACCAATGCGCGGTTCCGCCGATCAGCGACATCGCCAGTGTCGTGACGGAGTAATTAAGATTGAACGCGGATCCAGGGTCCGCATATTGCAGGTACATCGCAGCGGGGGCGCCGACGGCACACATCAACGCCCCTGAGATCACACAGGCGATCAGCTTCAATCGCAAGGTCGGCACGCCCGTGCATTCGGCCGCGAGTTCGTCATCCCTGAGCGCCTGCAGGCCGCGGCCGATCCGTGAGTTCTGGATGTAGCGCGATATCGCAACCGCCAGCACCACGAGGAGAGCCTGGACGAAGAACAGCATCTGTACATAGTTGTCGAACGGCGCCGTTACCGCCGGCCGTTGGATCTGGATGCCTGCCGCTCCGCCGACGTATCGCCAATTCGTTATCGTCGTCTCGATGATGATCGTCAGTGCAATCGTTGCGATCGAGAAAAAAAATGCCCTGCATGCGAAGCGTCAAGAGACCGAGCGCAAATCCCATGAGCGCGCCGATCGCGGCGCCGGTCAGGATCTGCAGGGGAAGCGGTGCGCCAAAGGCGCTGACCAGGAATACCGAGGTATATACGCCAACGCCGAAAAACGCGCTGGTACCGAAATTCACATAACCCGCATAACCGCCAAGGATACTCCATGCGACGGCAAGCGCGATGAACTGCAGTATGACGTAGCCGGCAAAGAATGGATATTGGTTGCCGACGACCTGTGTCATCGCAAAGACGGCGGCGAGAAAGACGGCCGCTCCACTCCAGAAAGCAATGTCGTTGCGATTCATGGTCGCCTGCCAAACAGGCCCTGCGGCCGTACGGCAAGAATGCCGAGCAATATCGCAAAGGAAATCGCCGGTGCCCAGGAAGCGCCGAACATGGTGAGCACAATCGACTCGGCGACACCGAGAATGATGGCGGCGACGAGCGTCCCGCTCATGCTGCCTAGCCCCGCCATCACCACGACGCAGAATGTGCGCCCGATATAGGCACGACCAAGTGTTGGATCGACAGGAGCGACGATGATCAGCAGGGCGCCGGCGATCCCGAGCACGGCGGTGGCGATGCCGAATGCCCACTGCTTGATCTTGACCGGGTTGGTGCCCATCAACCGTAACGCTTCCTGGTCCTGCGCGACCGCGCGGATAGCGCGTCCCATGAAGGTCCGCGACAAATACAGCGTGAGTAGGACGGTCAGCGCGGTTGCGATAGCAAAGGCAACCAGAAGCCGGTACGGAATGCGGATATCGCCGAGACGCAACGCCTTGCCGATATAATCAGCGGTGACGGAGCGCTGATCGACGCCGAATTGCAGGATGATCAGCACTTCAATGATGAAGGCGACGCCGAAGAAGAAGGCGATGCCGCGTACCCCGGCGTCGCTGCCTCGCTTCTCGAACGTTTCGTAGTACAGGCGATAGGTCGCAAGCCCGAACAGGAAGAATACCGGCGTGATCAGGATCCCGGCGACCAGCGGATCGACGGCATAATTCTCGTTGAGGAAATACACCGCATAGGACGCTAGCACCAGAAACGCCGGATGCGCCACATGAGGGACGTCGAGCAGGCCGAACGACACCGACAATCCGAGGCTGACCGCGCCGTAGAAGCAGCCGAGCAGCACCCCGATCACCACCGCATCGAGCAGCAAATCCAGTGAAAACAATTGAGGTCCCCTTGATCCGCCTTGAGCCGCTTCCCTGATCAGCTCGTACGGGGGTATCCGATCCCCTGCCCCGGGGCGATTTCTCCCGGGCAGCCTTGCGATAACCAGCCTATTTCCGCGCCGCCTCGAACGGAGCGACCAACTCACCGGATTTCAGATTCTCTGGGAACAGGATCACCTGCTTGCCCGAACTGCGGAACTGCTCCATGTTCTTATCCACGACGCCGCGGAACTGGGCCTGCAGCACTGCGGTTTCCTTGCGCTCGCCATCGGGCGAAAACGCGATCGGACCGACGATGGTGTTGTGGGTATTTTCCCGCAGATATTTTGCGAGCGCTTTTTGATCCAGCGAACCCACCTTCTTGATGGCCTGCTCAATCAGCTGGCCGCTGGCATAGCCGAACGGCGCCAGATAGTAACCGAGCGGGTCGACTTTGGCTTCCACAGCCCGTTTCGTGTACTTGTCGAAGAACTCCTTGGTTCCCTCGAAATACATGCTCTTTTCCGGGAGCCATGAGTTGTAGTTGACGACGCCGTTGAGCAGCGAGCCCATATTCTCCATCACGGCGCCGAACTGCAGGCCGACCATGCCGCCGCCGAAAACCTTGACGCTGTCGCCGACGCCGATCTCGTTCACGGCGCGCAGAATGCCAGCCGAGTCCGGCGGATAAGACGCGACATAAACGATGTCGGGCTTGGTCGCCTTGAGCGCACGGATGATGCTGGAAAACTCGACCGTATTCGGTGGATAGGTCTGGTCGAATAGCATCGGCAGGCTGCGCTTGGCTGCGACTTCACGCGCGGTCTTAGCCAGATTCTGGGCGAATTCCTGGTCCGCCGTCAGCAACGCCATGGATTTTCCGCCGGCCTTCTGACCGATATCCAGAAACGAAGCCGCCCAACTGTCAGGCGGGCCCCACGGCGCATTGTTGAACCACATGTCGTGGCCGATCTTGCTGTTGACCTGGAATGAGAAATTGCCGATCAGCAGAAGTCCACGCTGCTTGACCATCGGCATGATCGGCGCCGTCGGCACGGTCGCATAGGGCGCGAACAAGAGGTCGACCTTGTCGACATCGATCAGCTTCGAATAGATCGCCGGCGTCTCCGCAGCACTCGACTTGTCGTCATAGACGACAAGTTCGACCTTGCGGCCGCCGAGCAGCCCGCCCTTGGCGTTGACGTCGTCACGCCAGATCTCGATGCCGAGCAGCGAAGCCTTGCCGCCGCCTGCGAGGCCGCCGGTTTGCGGCATGCTCATGCCGATCCTGATCGGCGCCTGCTGCGCCTGCAGCAGGTCGACGCCGAGCGGCGAGGCCGCAAGCGCCGCGCCCGCGGTCGCCAGCAGGCGGCGGCGGGAAATCGATCTTGGCTTGGAGACCTTCTTCGACATTGGCAGTCCTCTCCCTTAGGTAATTGTTGTTTGGCGTGATCGTGTTTTGGTTTTGCTGGCGTCGTCCCTCGTCAGATTTGCCCCAAGGCCGTCAGGATAACCTGCGGTGTTAGGGGAATCTCGGTAATTATTGTCCCGAACGATTTGAGCGCATCATTGACCGCGTTGGTCACGGCCGCGGCCGCCCCCGCGGTACCGGCCGCGCCCGCGCCCTTGGTGCCGAGCTTGGATTCGCGCGTCGGCGAGACGACATGGCCGACGTCGGTGTCCGGCATCTCGCGGAAGACCGGCACCAGGTAGTCGGCCATGTTGGCATTTGTCAGTTGTCCGCGGTCGTCATCGATGCACTTTTCGCAATGCGCCGCACGAAGCCCCTGCACCACCCCGCCCCTGATCTGCTCATCGACCAACTGCGGATTGATGATGGTGCCGCGGTCCTCGACCACCCAGTGCTTGAGCAACTTCACGAAGCCGTTGTGTTCGACCCAGGCGGCCTGAACGCCATTGGTAAAGGCGAAAGGATATTCACGGGGCACAAAGTGCTTTGTTGCCATCACTTCGGGCTGGATGCCCGGCGGCAGGGTGTCAGGACGGAAATAGACGATCCGTGCAAGCTTATTCAGTTCGATGCGCGGCGCGCATTTCACAATGTCGGATGATTTCAGGAGATGGGCGTGCCGGATCAGCGCGCCAATGACGAGCGTTTCGCCCTTGACCGCGATCCCGCGCAATTCGGTAAGTTCGCCGATATCGACGATCACCTCCGGCGCGACCAGACGCGGATTCATCGCGGGGATCAGGCTTTGCCCGCCCGAAAGCACCCTCGCCTTCTCTCCATGCACGGCAAGCAGCTCCAGCACATTGGCAATGCTGGTTGCCCGCGCGTAGGCGAAAGCCGAGGCTCTCATTCAGGCAAGCCCCTCCCCGGCCCCTGATTTTCTACTTTTGAGGGGATTAGAGGGTGCGACTTTTCAAAGGTCAAGCTGCATGAATTTGAGATCTTTTCGACTTTCGGACTTGCCTCGATCGATCTGCCGACACACGCTCCCGCCAACCAAGAATGGTTCGGGGAGGCGCAGAGATCATGAAACTCGGGTTCTTCACGATGCCGATCCATCCCTTGGGAAAGGATTGGCAACAATCCCTGAAGGAGGACCGGGAAGCCTTCCTGCTGGCGGATGAGCTCGGCTTTTCGGAAGCCTATGTCGGCGAGCACGTCACCGACCGCGCCGAAAACATCACTTCCTGCGTCGCTTTCATCGCCTGGCTTGCCGCCGCCACCAAGCAGATCAAGCTCGGCACCGGCACGGTCAACATGCCGAACAGCCATCCGGCTGCAATTGCCGCCTCCATCGCAATGCTCGACCACATGCTCGACGGCCGGCTGATCTTCGGCATTAGCCCGGGCGGCCTGCTGTCGGACGCCGAGCTGTTTGGCAATCTCGAGGCCGATCGCAATGCGATGTTTTTGGAGGCGATCAACCAGGTGCTGGCGATCTGGGACGGCAAGCCGCCCTATAATCTTGCGGGCAAATACTGGAACATCTCGATCGAAAAAACCCTGATCGAGGACATCGGCCAGGGCTTTATCGCAAAGCCGTTGCAGCGTCCGCATCCGCCGATTGTGGTCACTGCCGTCGCGCCCTTCTCCAAGGGCGTCACCGAGGCGGCCGCACGCGGCTGGGAACCGATTTCCGCCAACTTCCTGATGCCGGCCTGGGTGAAGAGCCACTGGCCGAAATATGTCGAGGGCTGCGAGCGCGTCGGCCGTCGGGCCGATCCCGCCAACTGGCCGCGTGGCCAAAAGCGTATTCGTCGCCAAGGACGTCGCTACCGCCAAGGCCTACGCCACCGATCCGAACGGACCTTATGTCTACTACTATCGCTTGCTCTTCACCAAGCTGAAGCGAAGTGGTCGCATCGAGCTGTTCAAGACCCGGCGCGACCAGCCCGATGATGAGGTGACGCTGGAGTCGATCTGCGAAAAACTCATCATCTACGGCACGCCGGAGAGCGTAGCTGACCAGTTGCTGGCTTTCCAAGAAGAGGTCGGCACCTTCGGCACGCTCCTCTACGCCGGCAAGGACTGGCGCGACCGCGAGCTCGGCCGCCGCTCGATGATCCTCATGGCCGAGAAAGTCATGCCGCGCGTCAACGCCGCCTGTGCTCGAAGCCGCGACGCCGCAGGTTGAGCGCGATGGCTCTCTCCGATCGCATCCCCTATCTGGCGCAGGTCGACCGCCCGAAACTCGAGCTGCCCGCCGGCAAGCGGCTCGCCGTCTGGGTCATCCTCAACGTCGAGGAATGGCGGATTGAAAACGCCATGCCTCGTACTGTGCTGTCGCCACCAATGGGGCAGCCGCTGTTGCCCGACGTGCCGAACTGGTCGTGGCACGAATACGGCATGCGCGCGGGTTTCTGGCGTCAGTTCAAGGCACTCACCGAGCGCAACATCCCGGTAACGTTCGCGATCAACGGCAATGTCTGCGACTCCTATCCCCGCGTCGCCTCCGCCGCGCTGGAAGCCGGGTTCGAGTTCATGGGCCATGGCTTCCTGCAGGGGCCGATGCACAAGCTCGACGACCAGGCCGACGCGATCAAGCGCGCGGTCGACGCCATCGCCAACTTCGCCGGCAAGCCGCCGCGCTCATGGGAGAGCCCGGGCCTCACCGAAACCGAGGCAACGCTCGACCTGCTCCGTCTCAACGGCATCGAATACGTCGCGGACTGGGTGATCGACGATCTGCCGCAAGATATCGCCACGCCCCACGGCACCATCACCACCATCCCCTATTCGGTAGAGACCAACGACATTGTCATCCATGCGCTACAGCATTTGCCGTCCGAGCAGTTTTTGAAGCGCTGCACCGACCAGTTCGACCGCCTTTATCTCGAAGGCGCCGACAATGCGCGGGTGATGGCGATCTCGATCCATCCTTACATCACCGGCGTGCCGCACCGGATCAAGTATCTGGAGGCGCTGCTCGACCATGTCCGGTGGCCCGATTGCACGTATGATTGCGCCGCAAGGACGGCATCATGCGCACCTCGGCCCGGCCGGAAGCCGTAGCTGTGCTCGCTGAAGGTCGGATCAAGAATGGGCTGCAGCACTTGCAGCAGCGCCGCCTGCTGGATCAGACGGTCCGTCACCGTCGGGATGCCGAGCCCACGCTCGCCGCCCTCTGGCTTGGGAATCGTCACCCGAAGCACCGGACTGGGCCGGTATGCCCCGGACAACAGTTGCTCGCGGAGCGCGGGCCACGCCGTCCGCAGCCGCGCAGCGGTCTGGTCAATGTCCAGACCGTCCACACCGGCTACGCCTTTGTTAGCCCGCACCCGCTTCCACGCCCGTTGCAGGTTCTCTCTCGTCAGCACTGCTGAAAGTAGCGCTGACCCTGTGCCCTTCGGTTCATGCCGCGGGCGACGAGCTTCATCGCTGCCCGAGCCACGCGCGGCTTCACCGCGCCCAACCCCGGACCGCCCTGCTTGCGCAGGCATCTGATGCAATGCTCGCCACATCGGCACGGCCTCGAGAGCTATGCGGGATTTTGGGTGATGAGGTGATCAGGCGGCGTGGTTTGCCGGCATTTGGATGACCTCGATGCCGTCGTTGAATCTGACACCTGCGATCAGCTTCGGCAACTGATTTGTGCCTTTGAGCCGCCGCCAGGTCTTTGCTGCAGCCATGACCAGCTTGAACACCATCAGCCTGGCCGTGGTCGGCGACAACGAGCCCTTTGTGCGCACCGTCCTGTGCCGCACGGTCGCGAACACGCTCTCGATGGGGTTGGTCGTTCGCAAATGATCCCAATGCTCGGCAGGGAAGTCGTAGAACGCCAGCAGCGCGTCGCGATCCTTGGTGAGGCATTCAACCGCCCGACCGTACTTGGCGCGGTATTTCTCGGCGAAGATGTCGATCGCCGCCTCGGCGGACGCTCGGTTCGGCGCCCGGTGGACCTCGCGCATATCCGTCTTCATGTTGGCCTGCACCGAGAGCGGGACCTTATCCAGGACATTCACGGTCTTGTGCACCCAGCATCGCTGGTGCCGCGTGGCGGGACAGATCTCGTCGAGCGCCTTCCAGAAGCCGAGTGCGCCGTCACCGACGGCAATTTCCGGGGCGACCTGCAACCCGCGCCGTTTGACGTCGATCAGAAGCTCGCGCCAGCTCTGCGCGCTCTCCCGCACGCCGACCTGAAAGCCGATCAGTTCCTTCTTGCCTTCCGGCGTCGCGCCGATCAGCACCAGCATGCATTCGCCGTGGTCTTCCATGCGGGCCTGCAGGAAGACGCCATCGGCCCACACATAGACGTAGCGTCGCGCCGACAGATCGCGCTTCTGCCAGCGCTCGTACTCGCCCTGCCACTCGGCGTCAGCCGGGAAACCACCGCAGGCGACAGGTTGGGCGCGTCCTTGCCCAGCAAGGCCGTCAGCGCCTCCTGGAAATCGCCGGTCGAGATGCCCCGCAGGTAGAGCACCGGCAACAGCGCATCCAAGCTCCGGGTGCGCCGCGCCCACAGCGGCAGGATCGCCGAATTGAACCGGATCCGCTCACCAACGCTGCCCGCCCCGCGGTCCCGAATCTTCACCCGCGCCACTTCGACCGGGCCGATCCCGGTCTGGATCGTTCGCGCCGGGCCGTGACCATGACGCACCACACGGGCGCGCCCGTCGGCGAGCTTCAAATCCTTCATCGTGGCAAGAAACGTCTCGACTTCGACCTCGATCGCCTGCGCCAGAAGCTGTCGCGCACCAGCACGCAGAATATTGGTCAGTGGATCGTCGATCTCATCGGGCTGACGAAGTGCAACAATATTGCTAGTCTCATTCATGGCGTATCGCTCTCCTTGAGAGGTTCTGGCAGGCTCGACACCCGCCTCGATACGCCGCCTATCTCAGGCCGTCATCACCCACTTTCCCGCATAGCTCCGGCCTCGAACACTCCCTCTCGTTCGGCCCTTCGCCTGCGGAATAGCTTCGCAGCTTTTCCGCCGACTACTACGGCCTCGGCTGACTTCTCGCTCCGGCTCGACACCGTCG
>NZ_LGHM01000062.1 GCF_001908185.1 Bradyrhizobium sp. AS23.2 | reverse complement strand
CGACGACGGCAACCTGGTTTCTGCGCATGGCTTACCCCTTCGCCGGACGGAACACGGGGAGGGTGATCTTGTCGTCGAGCTCCTGGAAGGCGACCTCGAGCTTCATGTCGAGCTCGAGCGCTTCCGGGGTCTGCGGGCAGTCGATGATGTTGCTCATCATCCGCGGCCCCTCGGCCAGCTCGACCACCGCGATGGCGTAAGGCGGCGTGAAGCCGGGCGCGGCGGGACGGTGGTTGATCACGTAGCTGTAGAGGAAGCCCTTGCCACTCGCCTTGAAGGTGCTGACCTTGCGCGAGGCGCAGGACGGGCAGAACGGACGCGGCGGGAAGTAGACATGCGCGCAGGCGTCGCAGCGCTGCAGGCGCAGTTCGCCCGCCTTGGTGCCGTCCCAGAAATGCTGGGTCTCCGGCGTAGGTTTCGGTTTCGCGCGTGCACTTGCCATGTCCAAGACTCCGTTTTGACGAACTCGATGTGTCGTCTCATATCCGCAGAAGGTAGGTGTGTGATCCCTCGAGCACGCGCTCGCCGCGCTGATTGTCAAGCGTGGCCGCCATCGTGACTATTCCTGTCGAACGTTGCGGCTTGAGACCGGTGATCTCGAGCATCGGATAGATCGTGTCGTCGGGAAAAACCCCACGCAGAAACCTGGCGCTGACTTCGGTGAACGCGATCAGGTGGGGACCGGCTACGTGCGGGAACAATCCGGCGCCGGCAGCGGTCAAACTCAGGACGTGCAGCCCGTGCGCCAGCAGATCTTGATGCCCTAGCGCCTTGCAGTATTCACGATCGTAATGGATCGGGTGATTGTCGCCCGTTAGTGCTTGAAATGCCGAAAAATGTGCATGGGTGATCGTGCGTGCCGGCAGCGGATATTTCTCTCCCAATTGCAGTTCTGAAAAGCGCCGGATCGGCAGCAGCGGCCTGCTCGTTGGATCCAGTGCTCCGCCCGGGTTCAATGCATTTTCCATGTCACACCTCCTGCCAGTTTGGCTTCCTGCCATCCTTGAAGGCGCGCAGTCCTTCCCGCGCATCGTCAGTTCCGGCAATGGTACAAAAGCTATCGACCACGTTCTCGATCGACCTTCGGTAATCGAGATCGTTGGCGCGCATGAAGGCGGCGCGACCCAGCCGCATCACGGTCGGCGACTTGGCGGCAAAGGATCGTGCCAGGGTGCGCGCGCTCGACATCACGGCGTCACCCGGCACGACCTGGCTGACGATTCCAAGCGATTGCGCCTCGGACGCCGGGAAAGATCGTCCGGAAAACAACAGCTCGAAGGCGCGGTGACGGCCGACGATACGCGGCAGATGCACGAAGTGAATGCCCGGGATCAGGCCAAGTTCGATCTCCGGGTATCCGAAGGTCGCTTGCTCGCTCGCGATCACGACGTCGCACGACACGGCCACGGTCATACCGCCGCCGCGGGCCGCCCCGTTGACCGCTGCGATCGAAGGTTTTCCGAGCTTGTACTGCGCGTCGTAAAGATCGATGTAGAGCCGCTTCAGTACGTTATAGATATGGTCTGAAGGCTGGTCGAGGATCAGGTTCAAATCCAGCCCGGCGCAGAACCGCCGTGCGATGCCGGATGCGAAGATCACCGCCCGCACATTCGCATCAGCCGCCGCCAGATTCACCGCATTGACGATCTCGCCGATCATCTCCAGACTGAGGGCGTTGACCGGCGGCCGCTGAAAGGAGATTTCCGCGATCGAATCGACGACCTCGTATTTGAGATGAACGAAATCCGCCATACCTGACTCCCCTGCCCAAGCTTGAATTTATGCCGCGCGCCGGCCGGCCGCCCCGATCACGCCGGACGTAATCAGAGGCCAAACGTTGCCTGGCTCGTATCCCCAGGTGGTCAGCACGTCCGACAGATTGGCATCGGTCGGCAGCGGAGAACGCGACGGCTCCGCGACGGTTCTGCTGAAACGCGGCGCAGGGCCAGGCTGGCTGACGCCGTCGACGTTCACGAAGGTATTGCGCGCCATGTTGTGCGGGTGGCTTGCCGCCTCGGCCATGGTCAGCACCGGCGAAACGCAGGCATCGCTGCCCTCAAACACCGCAACCCACTCCGCCTGGGTCTTGCTCTTGATCCGATCCGTCAACGCCTTGCGAAGTTCCGGCCACGTGGCCTTGTCCTGCCCGTCGGGAACCTGTCCGAGCAAACCGAGCCGCTCGAAGAATTCGCGTCGAAACTTCATCTCGATCGGCGCGGCCGCGATGTAGCGGCCGTCGGCGCATTGATAGACATCGTAATAGGGCGCGCCGGAATCCAGCACATTGGTGCCGCGTTCCGCACGCAGAAGCCCCGCCGCATGAAGACCGTAGAACGACGTCATCAGCGAGGCCGCTCCATCCACCATCGCGGCATCGACCACCTGCCCTCGCCCGGTCGCCCGCGCCGAGGTCAATGCCGCCAGCAGACCGAAAGCGAGATAGAGCGCGCCGCCGCCGAAATCGCCGACCAGATTGAGCGGCGGCGTCGGCGGCGCGCCGGCACGTCCGATCGAATCCAGCGCGCCGGTGATGGCGATGTAATTGAGGTCATGCCCCGCGGTGCGGGCCAGCGGCCCATCCTGCCCCCACCCCGTCATGCGTCCGTAAACCAGTGCCGGATTGCGCGCCATGCATATGTCTGGCCCTAGCCCGATACGCTCCATGACGCCGGGACGGAATCCCTCGATCAGAATTTCGGCGCGGGTGAGAAGATCGAGCGCGAATTCGACGCCTTCGCTGCGCTTGAGATCGACCGACATCGACGGACGCCCGCGCAGCAATAGATTATAGCGCAGCGGCTTTTCGACACCGAGGTCGACCGCTTCCGGACGGTCGAGGCGCAACACCGTGGCGCCGAGATCGGCCAGCAGCATCGCGCACATCGGTGACGGACCGATGCCGCCAAATTCGATGACCTTCAGACCTTCAAGCGGACCCACGCTCTTTCCTCTCTGTTCGGTGGCTTCAGGGGCACGCAGGCGACGCCGCCGGACGACGTCGCCTGCGTGCATCGTCGACTATTTCTTGGCGCTGGGCGGTGCCGTGGCGTATTGCGCGGGATAGACGATATCCTGCGACTTGTCGGCCTTCCATTGGATCATCACGCCAGTGGAATCGTTCGGCATGTGGTCCGGACCGAACGACAAGCCTCCGACGCGGTCGAGATAAAGATCGGCATCGCCGCTCGGTATTTTGACCTGCTCGAACGCCGCCTTGATCTTGTCGCGGTCCGTGGAGCCTGCGAGCTCCAGCACGCGCTGGATCAGGCGCGCTGCCTGCGCGCCCTGAATGGCGCTTTGCCCGATGTCGTGCCCCTGCTTGGCGGTGGCCCGGAGTTCCTCGGTCAGCTTCTGAACGGATGGAGTCCTGGAGGCCGTGCTCGAAAATGCAAAGCCGAACAGATTGCGCGTCAACGCGGCCTGGCCGATCTTGTCCCCGAGGTCCTTCCACAACACTGGATCGGTATATCCGGCGGTTCCGCCGATCAGCACCGTGTCGAAAAAGCCGAGGCTGTAGCGTGCGCGGAACAGGCCGGTGCCGTTGCGGGGCGATACCTGCCCGAGCGCCACATCGGCGTTCAGCGATTTCAGCCGCAGCATGGCTGCCGTCTGGTCGTCGCTCTGAAGTTCAAGCGGCACCTCGCCGACGATATTGAATCCGGCTTCGGTCAGCCGGCGTTGCAGCGCCTTGTTGACCTGCTGTCCCGCTTCATAATTCGAGTAGACCAGCGCGACATTCTTGAGATTGAACTTGTGGCTCTTGTTCAACTCCTGAACGAACTCGACCATGGTCTTGGCGTAACCCCGATCGTAGGGCAGTCCCATCGAAAACATGTAGTCGCCGCGGGCGCCGGCGGCCGAGTGCGACAGCACGGGCGTCTTGAATTCGTCCGCGATCGGCGACACCGCCAGCATTTCCGGCGTCAGCAGCACTCCGACCACGAGCGATACGTTTTCCTGGGTGATGAGACGCCGGGCCTCAGTAGCGGCACGGCCAGCCTGGCTGGCGCTATCGGCCAGAACCAGCTCGATCTTGGCTCCGCCCATGCTCTTGATGCCGCCGTCCTTGTTGACCTTGTCGATCACGTATTGGAAGGCCGGACGCCCTTGCTGTCCAAAATCCGAGAACACCCCGGTCATCGAATCCAGCACGCCGATGCGCACCGTCTTTGCGTCTTCCGCCTTGCCGGCTACCGGCAGCAGCATGAGAGCAATGGCGGCCAACGCCGGCAGCAACCGCACGCACCGCAGATGTCCAAGAACTGTCACGCCTCACGCTCCCTTTTGCATCGATATTGTTGCAACGTCTTTGCCGCCTCGCTGGCGGAAGATTTTGACCAGTAACGGCACCAGGCCGCGCGGGCTGGCGAGAATGACCGCGACAATCAGAAAGCCGTAGATGATGTGGCTCAGGCCGGGTAGTTGCCCGCCAAGCCAGCCGCGCAGCAACTCGCTGAACGGAACCAGCACGATCGCTGCGACGGCCGGCCCGAGCGGCGTAGTCAGGCCGCCAATGGTTGCGATCAGGATGATCTCGATGCTCAAGGTCGGCGACGCCAGAAATGACGGGTCCACGAAGTTGCTGAACCGGGCATAGAGCGTTCCGGCCACCGAGGTCATCGCGGCGCTGATCGCCATCGCGATCGCCTTGTTGCGGAACGGGTAGACGCCAACGGCCTGGGCCGCCGCTTCGTTGTCGCGCAACGTCCGCAGATAGAACCCGAGCCGTGAATGCAGGATGGCGTAGTTGATCAGCAGATAGACCGTCGCCAGCGCCAGTGCCGCCCAGAAATAGCCGCGGGCGCCGCCGAATTCGAAGTTCAGTAGCCGACCCTGGTCGCGCGGCAGCGACAGGCCGGACGCGCCGCCGACAAAATCCCAGCCGGCGACGATCAGCATGCCGACTTCGCCGAAGGCCAGCGTGACCAGCGCGAATGACAGGTGGCCGAGGCTGAATTTGCTGTCGAGATAGGCGAAGAAAACCCCGATCAGCGCCGACAACGCGGCGCACAGCACCAGCCCGACCCACATGTTGATACCGAGCCGCAGGAACAATGCCGATGCCAGCAGCGCCCCCAACGCCACGAACACGTTGTGCGCGATCGATAATTGTCCGGCAAAACCGCCGACGATAGCCCATGCCAGCGCCAGCGCGATGTAGAGCATGGTTTGTGTCGCAATGCCGAGATGGTAGGGAGACGCCCATTGTCCCAGCACCGCAAACAGGACAATCACGCCCCACAGGAACGGCGATCGGATGATCCCAAAGAACTCCGGTCTCATGTCACGTCCTCTTCAGGATGCCTTCGGGGCGGAACAACACCAGCGCGATGAACAGCGCATAGGGCACGATCATTCCGAGAGTTCCCGACACATACAGGGTGGCCAGCGATTCCGAGGCGCCGATCAGCAGTGCGCCGATGAATATCCCGACAAAATTGGTCATGCCGCCCAGCACCACCGTGATCAGCGCGATCACCGTCCAGCGCAGTCCGTGCGCGGGCGCCATCGACGTGCCGGGGATGATCAGAACGGCGGCGATGGCGAGCACGCCGATGCCCAGCGCGAACGTCAGCGTCCTCACCAGCGGCACGTTGATCCCGATCAGGGCGGCGGCGCGCGGCTGCTGCTGCACCGCCCGTACCCGACGCCCGGCATCGGTAAAATTCAGCGTCGCGTAGAACGCGGCCGACAACAACAGAGCCGCAAAGAACGCGATCAGTTGCGGTGTGCGGATGATGACGTTGCCGACCAGCAGCAGATCGGTTTCGACGACGGAAGGCACCCTGATCGGCTCGCCGCCGAAAGTCAGCAGCAAGGTGTTCTGGGCAATGAAGGAAAGACCGAGTGTGAGCTGGACTGCCATCAACAAATGGCTGGCGCCGAGCCGCTTCAGCAAGAACACGTAGAGCCCGGCGCCAGCAAGGCACATGACCGGAAAAGTAATCAGCACGGACAGATACGGATCGAGGTTGAGCGAGAGGAACACCGCGTAAGCCAGGTACATCCCAATCAGCAGGAAATCGCCATGCGCGAAATTGAGCATCCCGCTGACGCTGAAGATGACGGCCATGCCGAGCGCAATCAACGCGTAGGTACCCCCGACCAGAATACCCTGTGACAGCGCCTGTAAAAACAGATCCATGGCTAAAGTCCCAAATATGCGCGACGGGTGATGGGGTGATCGCGCAGTTCCGGTCCCGAGCCTTCCACCGCGATGACGCCGCGCTCGAGCACGACGCCGGAGGTGCTGTAGGCGAGCGTGAGATTGAGATTCTGTTCGACGCACAGGATCGTCAGGCCGTCTTCGTGTAGCTTCTTCAAGGCGGCGAAGATGATCTGGGAGAACAGCGGCGACAGGCCCAAGGACGGTTCGTCGAGCATGAGAACCTTCGGCTGCCCCATCAGACCGCGGCCGATGGCCAGCATCTGCTGCTCGCCGCCCGACATGGTGCCCGCCATCTGCGTGTGCCGCTCGGACAGACGCGGAAACAGCGCGAACACGCGCTCCATCTCGTCCGACCGCTTGGCGATCGCTCGTTTGGTGCCGCCGCCAAGCTTCAAATTGTCGAGCACCGACATCTGCGGAAAGATCAGCCGGCCCTCGGGCACCTGGATCAGGCCCATATCGGTGATCTTGTGCGGGGCGAGGCCTGTCAGTTCACGCCCTTCGAACCGGATGTGACCGGACGTGGGGCGGACGACGCCACTGAGGCAATTGATGATGGTGCTCTTTCCGGCGTTGTTGGCGCCCAGCAAGCCGAGGAACGCCCCCTGATGCAGCGTGAAATCGACGCCGTGCAGCACCGACACCGCCCCGTAGCCCGCATGCAGTCCGCTGATCTCAAGCATGGAGATCCTCGCCGAAATACGCGTCACGAACGAAGCGATCCTCGATGATCTCGGCCGGCGAACCGTCGGCGATTTTCTGGCCGAAGTTCATCACCACGATCCGGTCGGCAATGCTCATCACGATTGGCATCACGTGCTCGACCAGCACGAACGTCATGCCCTCGCTCCGAAGCCTGCGAACGACCTTGAGAACCGCCTCCGCCTCCGACATGGTCAGCCCGGCCATGACTTCGTCGAGCAGAATGAGCTTCGGCTCGGTTGCGAGACATTTCGCGACCTCCAGCAGCTTGCGATCCTGCAGCGACAGTTCGGGCGTGACGTTGGCTCCTTTCTCCGACAGTCCGACCAACGCCAGTGTTTCATCCGCCTTCCTCAACGCGGCACCCATCGAATGGCGCATCAGTGCTGCAGCGGTCACCGCCTCATGAACGGTCAAGTCGGCGAAGACCTGCACGATCTGGAAGCTGCGCGCGAGGCCGAGATGAGCCATCCGCGCCGGCGCGAAATTCGTGACGTCCTTTGCTTGAAACGACACACTGCCTTCGTCGAGCGGCTGGAAACCGGAAATCAGCGAAAATAGCGTAGTCTTTCCGGCGCCATTCGGCCCGATCAACGCGACGATTTCCGCCGGCCGCACCTCGAACGAAACCCGATCGACGGCCGTGAGGCCACCGAAGCGCTTGGTGGCGCCATGAACCCGAAGGATCGGCTCGATCAGGCCACCTGACGGCCTGCCATTGATGTCGGGCGACATTGGTCTATTCCGCAAACTCGCTACGGACCGCGGCGGTATGCTGGCCGAGCGCCGGCACCGCGCCGAGATCCCGCGTCTCCCGCCGGAACGTCGCCGGGGGCGCGACGATGTCGACCGGACCTGCAGGCGTATCGACCGACGCGCGACGCAGTTGGGAATGACGGGACAATGCAGCGACGTCGTTGACCCTGGCATAGGCCAGATCGGCGCACGACAAGCGCTGGATCGCTTCTTCGAGCGTCAGCGTGGACATCACCGCATCGATGATGATGTTCAGCTCTTCCTTGTTGCGGGTTCGATCCTGATTGGTGGCAAACCGAGGATCTTCCACCACCGCGGTGTTTTCGAGCACGAACTCGCAAAAGCGCTGCCATTCGCGGTGGTTCTGCACGCTGACGAGAACGGAGCCGTTACGTGTGTGATAGGCACCATAGGGCACGATGAGCGGGTGCCCCAACCCGGTACGCGGCCAGTCCCGGCCGGCATGTTCATAGGTCAGCAGAGGAACCGTCATCCAGTCCGCCATACTTTCGAACAGCGAGACATGTATCGACGCACCCTCCCCGGTCTGTCCGCGGCGAACCAGCGCCTCGAGGATGGCGGCGTGCGCGTACATGCCGGTCGCCACGTCGCAGGCCGAGACACCGACCCGGCCGGGCTCGCTCGGACTCCCCGTGACATAGGCAATGCCACTTTCGGCCTGTACCATCAGGTCATAGGCCCGCATGTCCTTCATCGGGCCGGTCTCGCCGTAGCCCGTGATGTCGCAGGTAATCAGCTCCGGTCGCGCAGCCCGCAGTTTCTCGGAACCAAATCCGCCGCGCTCTGCAGCCCCCGGCCCGAGGTTCTGGATCACCACATCGGCCCGGCTGATCAGGCTCTGCAGCAGCGCGGCGTCCTCAGCCTTGCGAAAATCGAGGACCACCGATTCCTTGCCGCGATTGACCCAGACGTAATAGGTGCTCTCACCGCGAATCGCGCCGTCATAGCCGCGCGTGAAGTCGCCTTCGGGTCGTTCGATCTTGATGACGCGCGCGCCGGCATCGGCGAGACGGCACGATGCGAATGGCGCTGCGACAGCCTGTTCGATCGCAACCACGAGAACGCCCGTCAACGGCTTGGCCAAACCGACCTCCCTTTTCATGCACCCGCGGCATCCCAACATGGCTGCGGCAGCGATCGCAGTCGCGCGGACTGCACTTGAAAGGCCGGTTAGCATGGGTCTATTGCGTCATTCAATATATTATTTTATCATTCAATATGTTGAATGATAAACCATTGGAATTTTGAATGCATATCGTTGAAAGCGTCCGATCTGCCGTCGCAATCCTGCGATTTCTGGCCTCGCAACCCAAATCCTACGGCGTCAATGCGATCGCCCGCGAGCTCGGCATAAGCCCGAGCACCTGCTTCAACATCGTGAAAACGCTTGCATTGGAGGGACTTCTCGAATTCGACGAGCGCGACAAGAGCTATTCTCCCGGCCCTGCACTAGCGACGCTGTCTCCGAAGACAACGAATGACGAAAAGCTGTTCAGGCTGGTCGAGCCGGTTCTGTCGAGCATCGCGATGCGATTTTCCTGCACCGCGACACTTTGGCGCGTCACTCAAGATCGACTAATTCTAATCGATTCCGTGCAGGGCGCCGCGATGTTGAACGTTCAGATGCGCGCCGGGTTGCGATTGCCCGCCCTGATAGGCGCCATGGGACGCTGCGTTGCAGGCGATTCCAATCTTCCACGGCGGGAGATCGAAAGTGCTTTCCGCAAGATCAATTGGCAGAACCCGCCTCCGTTTCGTGCGTTCCTTCGCGACGCAGAAGCGGCCAAGGAGAATGGATGGGCCATCGACATCGACAACTACATGCGAGGTCTAACGACCGTTGCGGCACCAATCAGGGATATGAGCGGCCGCATCCAATTTTTTATTGCGAACATAGTTCTCAGCGGTGCTCGCAATATAGAAGATCTTGATAAGCTCTGCTCGTCGACTGCCGCCGCGAGCATCACGTGCAGCAAGCGATTGTATTCTCTTTAGCGATGGGGCTGGGCTCGCGCGCCTAAAGCTCGCACCAACGATCTCAGCCAGGTTTTGGTGCATCTCATTGATGCATCTGTGAGTCTGGCCTGAAGCAAATCGATCTTGCCTCGGCCATACATCTGCCGTCTCATGAGCTTGAGGCGCGGCTTGCGTTGCGTCGAGCTCCTCCTCGGTCACCTGGTCAGCGAGGCCACGATGGCACCGTCGCCTGAATCGTACGCTGGCCTGCCCTATTAGGTGATCTAGCAGGCCGTTCAGGAAGTCGGCCACGGACGAGCGGTGAAGTTGGCCTCATCACCGTTCTGGAGGCAGGGCGGCCTCGTAGAGCGTGCGGTCAAAGGCCGCCCTATCTTTATAACTTCTATGGGGAGGGAGGGCCTTGATATTCGATATGAACGAAGGCTGTTCCTTTCGGCTATTTGAAGGTGTTGGGTTTCGGATTCGACTCGGTGGCCCTCGGACGAGGGTACGGCGACCTTCGCGTGGTCACAACGTCACATCGAATCGTGTTCAGGACGCCACGCGGTGCTCCAGGAAGCCCAGGATAGCATCGGCAAACGCGTCATTCTTGTCGCCGGCGACCATATGACTGGCACCACTGACGTCAATAATCTGTGCCTGCGGCGCGAGCTTGCGGAAGGCTTCTGCGCTCTCGACGGAGACAATGTCTGACGAACCACCGCGTACGAGCAGCGTCGGCACCGTCAGGCCACGAGCGATCTTTTCGAGATGATCGTGGAGCGTGTCCCCAGCCGCATTGACGCTGCGAGGACCGTCCCAGAAGCGTGGGTCCCAGTGCCAATACCAACGCCCATCAGAGTGCTGATTCAAATTCTTCCGCAGGCCATCGGTGGAGCGCGGCTTGGTTCGGTGCGGCAAATATGCCGCCACCATTTCGGCAGCCTCATCTATGCTGACGAACCCTTCGGTTGCGCGTGCACGCATGAAATCCCTGACCTGAGCCACCCCCTTCGGCTCCACCCGCGGCGCTATATCGACGAGGACCAGCGCCGAGAAACAGACGTCCTGTCCAAGCGCGTATAGCGAGGCCAGCCCACCGAGCGAGGCTCCGATCGCTGCCGGTCTCGCGCCGAAAAGCTGCTCGATTTGGCGACCAAGCGATGCAGCATCTCGTCCGTAGTCTGCGAGCGCATAGGCCCCGCTATCGATCCAAGCGCTACTCCCGTGGCCGCGCTGGTCGACAGCAATAGCAGTGAAGCCGCGGTCCGCGAGCCGCTTCGCTGTCGCGCGCCAAGCGTGCCGGGTTTGGCCGCCGCCATGCAGCAGGAGCGCCGTACGGGCGCCGCGACCATAGATGTCACCTTCGATATTGTTCCCTTCAACGCCCGTGAAGTGGACGCGGCGCGGTTCGATCGACATTCTACCTCACAAGCTGGGTTGGGATCACGAGCCTTCCGGCGTCGCGCAGCGGTCAGCATTCTGATCAACGGCTCGATCAAGCTCATCCAGTCATCGATGGATGCGCACATCGACTGTGTCCTGCTGATCAATCCGACTCCAGCTTCTCCAGAATCGTAATTGCACACGCAGCTTCGTCAAACCCCATGACGCCGCCGCCGTTTTCGGCAAGCGCAATTCGCGCCCTTTCCGCCTGCCGTTCACCGGCCTCTCCGCGCAGTTGCAGGACAAGCTCATGAATCATCGACAAGCCGGTCGCCCCGATGGGATGTCCCTTGGAGACAAGCCCACCGGACAGGTTGATCGGGCGCTCCCCGCCAAGCGCGGTTGCGCCGGACTCGACATAGGCGCCTCCCTGCCCTTCCTCGCAAAACCGCAGCATCTCGGCCTGATAGATCTCGCAGAATGACGTCGCGTCGTGCACTTCCGCGATATCGATGTCTGACGGTGAGAGCCCCGACATCTTGTAGGCGCGGTCGGCGGCGATACGTGATAGTCCGGGCTCGTCGAGCGAGCGGTATTTGCCACCGGACATGGTGCTGGCGCGAACCTTGACCGCGCGGTCTCGCACGCGGGCCGGCAACGCGGCGAGGTAATCCCTCGAACAGACGAGCGCGGCCGCAGCTCCATCACCGATTGGCGCGCACATGCTGCGCGTCAGCGGATAGCTGACTTCACGATCGCCCAGCACCTCATCGACCGTCAGCCTGAAACGGTACTGCGCAAGAGGATTGAGGCTGCCATGCATGTGGTTCTTCGCGGCGCCTGCCGCGATGTGCCGCTGCGTCGTGCCGTAACGCTGCATGTGATACGTCGCCTGCATGGCGTAGGTATCCATAAAGATGGTGCCGCGCTGGCCGCCGGGCATGAACTGCTTTCCGCATTTCCTGCCGGCATCGCCGTAGTAGGCAAGCCACTCGTCCGGATCCAGGCGATCGATCCCGCCGTCGAAAATCTCCTGGATGCGCGCTGGATCGTCGGGAATGAATGTCTTCTCGACCCCGATGGCGAGCGACAGCTGCGAATCGCCCGACGCGATATCCTTCCACGCTCCGTGAAACGCCTGGGACGCGGTGGCGCAGCCGCCCTCAACATTCATCATCGGTACGCGCTCGGGAAAAAGCTTCTCCCGAACCAGCGGCGAGAAACAGATCTGTCCGCGGATGTTACGTTGCCCGAACGAGCCCATTCCACAATTGCCGAACCACGCCATCGCGATGTCGCGGCCGTCCTCGATCCCGGCATCGAGCAGAACGCCAAGGTAGGCCTCGCGCGCAAGCTCCTTGAACCCGGTCTCCGGCTTCTTTCCGAAGGCCGTACAGGACGTTCCAATCACATAGACCTCGGGGATCCCTTCCATCCGCTTCAACTCCCTTCACCTGAACCGGATCAACGCAAGCGGATTGGCAGCGACTGCATTCCGCGCAGAATGAGCGAGTCCTTCCATTCCGGCGCGCTGGCGGTCACCGGCGCGATCCCGGGAAAGCGCTCGATCAACGAACGCAGCGCGATCTGTCCCTCGAGCCGCGCGAGCTGGGCACCAAGGCAGAAATGAATGCCGTGCCCGAAGGTCAGATGCGCATTGGGCGATCGGCCGACGTCAAAGCAATCCGCATCCGGAAACTGCTCGGAATCGCGGTTGGCCGCATTGATGAAGGCGAACAACCGCTGCCCCTGCTGCAACCGCCTGCCGCCGAAATCGACGTCGGCCGTGACCACGCGTGCGAGGGCGCCGCTCGGGCCGTCATACCGCAGCCACTCCTCGACCGCCGGCTCGATCAGCGAGGGATCATCCTTGACGCGCTCCCACTGTTCCCGTGATTTCATCGTATAGTAGAGGCCGTTGCCCAGCAGGTTGGTCGTGGTTTCGTGTCCGGCAAACAACAGCAGGATGCAGGTTGCTATCACCTCATCGTCGCTTAGCGCCTCCTGCTCTTCTCGCGCCAACACCATCTGGCTGATGATGTCATCCCGCGGATCGGCGGCGCGTTCCGCAACGACGCCGCGGAAATAGTCCGCCATGGCTTTCGCCCCGGCTTCGGCGCGCAGATACTTGCCCGCCGTCGCTCGCGACGTCCCGATGAACAGCGCGATATCGTCCGACCAGTGCTTGACCTGCAGCAGATCCTCGCGGGGAACGCCGAGCAGATCCATCATCACGGTTGCCGGCAACGGATAGGCGAAGTCGGCGATCCAATCGACGGCTCCTCCCGAGGCCGACTTGCGCTCCATCTCATCGAACAGCAACCCGACGATCTGCTCCACATTCGGCTCCAGCGCCTTCACCGAGCGCGACGTGAAAGCCTTGGTGAAGAGGCGACGCAGGCGAGTGTGCTCGGGAGGATCGCGAAAAACCATCCAGTTCCCGAGATAGGTCATCAGGCTGGCATAGCTGCTCCGGCTTTCCGCTGGCACCGCCGCGAAGAATGGCGCCAGTCGATCCGCGGACATGTCGGAATTGGCCACCGCCACGCGCTTGACGTCCTCGTAACGCGTGACGACCCACGCTTTCATGGCCGACGACCAATGGACCGGATCGCTCTCCCGCAGTTGCGCGAACAGAGGAAATGGGTCGGCGTTGATCTTTGGATCAGCGAAGTCAAGGTTCAGCATCGTTCAACAATCTCCTCATCCGGCGCGCTTGCACGGAGCGCGACGGATATGATCGGCGGATCTACCTCCACGAGGTCCCGGCTCGGCACTCACTTACGGAATCTGGCCTCTTTCGGCGTGGTCAGCCCGGCGACACCTTGCTCGTCGATGACGCAGGCAATGCGCCGGCCCCTGTCCGTATTTGCCTCGAGTTCCGATAACGCCTCGCGCGGCGTGACCGGGCTGTCGCCGACCTTCAGATGCGGCATATCGATCAGCGTGGGCGGCATGCTGGCGTTGAATGCCGCCAACCGTGCGAGCGCGGTGTTGTCGCTCTCGCCCCAGAAGTCGACCAGCGACGTCTTGAGGGTCTTGCCCGCGGGATTTGTCGGCAGCGTGCTCGCGAAGACGACATATTCAGGCGTCTCGTACCTCGCGAGATGCTTGGCGCAGTGGTCGCGCATCTCGTCCGGCGTCGCACTATGACCCGGCTTGAGTACCACCACCGCCTTGAGGCGCTCGGAGAAGACGTGATCGGGTACGCCCACCACGGCCGCGCGCAGCACCTTGGGGTGCAGGTAAAGCTTGTTCTCGACCTCGATGCAGTAGACGTTCTGGCCACCGCGGACGACCATGTCCTTCTTGCGGTCGAGCAGCCAGAGATAGCCCTCCTCGTCTATCTTGGCCCAGTCGCCTGAGAGCACGAAACCGTCTCGCCGGAACACCTCGGCGGTCTTGCCCGGCTCCTCCCAGTATCCGGCGTTCGTCTGCTGACCGCGGTATGCGACTTCGCCGATCACATTGGGCTCACGCACCTCGTTGCCGTCATCGTCGAAGATCGCGATGTCGGTGTTCGGCGTTGCGAGGCCGCAGCTCGTGATCTTGCGTATTGCATCTTCCGTCGGCAGCGCGAAACCGAGCGCGGTGCTCTCCGAGACCGAGCCGGCATTCACCATCGAGATCGGCGCAAACTCCAGATTGAGCTGGTTGATGAACGTCTCTGACGACGCGTGACCGCCAAAGATGATCTTCTTGAGCGTCGAGCAGTCGTGATTGCGGAATTCCGGATGATTCATCATCATCCACAGCATGATCGGCGCCGCCACGGCCCATGTGGCCCGCTCGGCCTCGATCAGCTTGATCGCATCGAGCGGCGCAAATGCCGCCATGATCACGCACTTGCCGCCGCTGAGCAGGGCGGGCAGAAAGTCGGCGTAGACGGCCGTGTTGTGATACAGCGGCGGCATGCAAAGATTGACGTCGTCCTCGCAAAGGCCCTTTGCTGCCACCACCACGTTCTGCGCGCAGCCGATCGCATTGATGTGCATGGCCATCGTGCCCTTGGGCACTCCGGTTGTGCCGGACGTAAAGGAAATAGCGCAAAGGTCCCACTCATCGACCGGCTCACGCGCGACCGGATCGATACCGGGCTGGGTGAGTTGTGCGAAGGGAAGCGTTCCGGCCGGGGCTTCCTGACTTGTCAGGAAGACCACCTCCACACTCCCGAGACCGGCGCGCAGCGATCCAAGCTTTCCGTTCCAGACATCTGGCGATACCAAAAGCCCCTTGGCTCTGACCTTGTTGATCTGGGCGGCCAATCCTTCTGCCGGGAGCCCGAGATTGACCGGCACTGCGACGCCGCCAAGTTGAATGATGGCGAGATAGCTCATGACGTATTCCGGGCATCCCGCCGTCAGCAGACACAGCCTGTCACGCTTCTTGAAACCGAACTCGCGCCGCAACCGCGCAGCCGCGCGATCGACCTGCGCTCCGACCTCGCGCCAGGTCATCCTCTGGCCGCCGGGATAGAAGACGTAAGCTTCGCGGTCAGGCCAGCGTGCAACATTGGCAGCCAGGCACTCCGAAATGCTTTGCGGCCGGTCGCGATATGCCCAGATCTCCGTGCCTTCCCACGCAATGCCACGCCCGAGCGGAGCCCTGATTCTGGTGACGCGTTCGGCAAGCTTCGAATCGATGTCTCGCCACGACTTGCAGACGCCTTGCGCCGGCCCTTTGACTTCCCAGGCCCCCATTTCTCCTCCCTTTCATTCTGTCAGCCGTCGACCGCGCGGCGGACGCTACCCGGGCACCTTCGCAGGAGTCAACTACCAAACAACCGTTTGTTTGGCGAAGCTGACGCACGCCGTTCTCGACGGCGCGGACTTGGTCAGATAAGAGGAAAACCCAGCCGGATCTCCCGAACTAGGCCAAATGACCGCGAAAAGTCGACGCGCCAACGCCGCCCCTCAAACTCGCCGTCCAAAGGCAGCCTCGCGGCCGCGAGCTGCTGAAGCGAAGCGGGAGTTCCCGGACGAGCGTCGACAAGTCTTGATCAGCGAGCCTGCGCGGCTGTTCGGCAGCAAGGGTTACGAGAACACGTCGATGCGCGACATCGCAGCGGCCGTGGGCATCCTGCCCGGCTCGCTCTATCATCATTTTCCGTCCAAGGGGGACTTGTTCATTGCGGTCTACTCTTTTGCGGTGTCGCAATCGATGGATGCGGTGAAGGCGGCCGTGGCGAGCCGTGTCGAACCGTGGGGCCGCCTGGAGGCGGCCTGTATCGCGCATATGCAGGGCCTATTGGACAAGAATCGCTTCGCGGCCGTGCTGGTCTCGCATCTCTCCGTCGACAGTCTTCCCGAACAGGTCGTAATACTCCGCGACAGGTACGAAGCCGTGTTCAAGGAGCTGATCGCCGAATTACAGCTTCCAGCGGGGATTGATCAACGTATCTTCAGGCTCGGGCTGCTTGGATCGATGAATTGGGCAATCACCTGGTACCGCCCCGGCGGCGAGACGCCAGCGAGCATCGCACGAAAGCTCTTGAACGCCGTCCGTCGCGGATAGGCCGCGCCGTCGCACCGGCTTCGGCACCGGGCCATGACACCATCTGCGGTCGCGTGCCAAAGTTCGGCTTTTTGCCGATCACCGCTTCCCGCCCGGCGGGATTGATGTGCGGCCGGCACGGTGTTCTCCCCGGTTGCTGAGGCGAAGACATTCTATCACTGACACGAAAGCAATGCATCGCGCTGGATGAGTCGGAATCGTTTCTTCACGCGCCGTTTTTAACGAACCGCCGCTGGTCAAGCAGATGAGGGAAAATCTTGCTGACCGCAAAGAACCGCGCCGATGCCGGCGAGCTCATTGTCTTGCGGACGTATTGATTTCTCGCCGGCTTCTTGACCGAGATGACGAACCTTGGTCGAGAAGTCACCGAACGTTGATCAGCGCCTGCCTCGCTGCTCGTGATTTCAGCGACTATTTTTCGCTCGCGATCCGGTCCAGGCGCAATCGATGCCGATGATCGGTGAGCAGACGTCCACCACCGAGGACTGCCGCAAGCGTTCCCAGGCCCGTACCGCCCGCGATCAGGAACATGATCAGCAATTGATATTTCACGGCATCGACTGGCTCGACGCCCGCGAGAATCTGTCCGGTCATCATCCCGGGCAGAGAAACGAGACCAATCGCCGCCATGCCGTTGATGGTCGGCATAAAGCCGCTTCGCAGCGCGTCGCGGATCACGGGGAGAAGTGCCTGATAGCGCGTGCCTCCCAGCGCAAGGCAGGATTCGACGGCGGCTCGTTCGCGCATCACGCCATTGACGAGCACGTCCAAGCCCAGGCTTACCCCAGTCATGGTGTTGCCGAGGATCATTCCCAACAGCGGCAGAGCGTAGCGCGGATGATACCAGGGTTCGGGACGCAGCTGCGTGAGAAGCGAAAACATCGTGACTGTACCGGCAGCGAGCAAAGTGCAGCCTGCACCCAGACCGTACGTCCAAAGTCCCAGCAACCGTCTCTTTTGACGAACGACGATCTCGCGCGATGCGAACAAGACCATGATGAAGGCTGCGAGCGCGGTCCAGAACGGCGACACGGCAGCGAACAGAAAGGTCAGCACATATCCAACGAGCACAAGCTGAACGACCATTCGCACGCTCGCGACAGCAAGTTGCCATTCGAGCCTCAGATGCAGCAGAAGTGAGAGTGCGCCGTTCATGACAACGAGAAGCGCAGGCAGGATCAGGTCGTTGTACCCTAGCTGGATATAACTCAAAACCGGTGCTCCTCGATCCGTCCGCTGGACATCATGAACAAGCGTGATCCGACGCGCCGGGCCTGGGCGCTATTGTGAGTGCTCCACAGGACGCTTGTGCCGGTCGATACACGTTCGGCGACAATGGCTTCGACGGAAGCGGTCGATGCCGGATCGAGGGCCGACGTGGGCTCATCCAGCAAGAGCACGCGCGAGCGCAACAGAAGCGCACGCACAAGCCCGAGCCGCTGCTTCTCGCCGGTGGAAAGTCTGCGGATTGGCCAGGTCCCGCAACCGGACGGTAGGCCCAGTTTTTCAACCAGGTTTAGCGCCTCATCCCAGGCGATAAAGTGCTCCTGCACTGTGTCCGCCCACCAGCCGGGCTCGGCGGCGACATAAGTCACCTTCTTTCGCCAAGTGGGGGCCGGCATGGATTCCCTCAGCGTGCCGTCCAGCTTGATGGAGCCTTCATTCGGATCAAGATCGGCAATGGCGCGCAGCAAGAGGCTCTTGCCGACGCCGGACGGCCCCTGCAACGCAATACACTCGCCGTCAGCGAGCTCGAACGAAACCGAGACATGCAGGCGCTTGAGGGCGTCGACGGTAAGCATCGTTAAATGACCTTAGGGCGCCTTGCGATCGCCTGCTTTCTTGCCTAGGTTATTGGGACGGGGATTTCCAGTCTCCCCGTCAGACGGGTTCCGTCCAAGCACTGACCATTGCTCACTCGTTGAGATGGTTGCGCGCATGGACCGACCCAAGCTCCCTTCCCACCACAGATTTGGCCCTGCAGAGGCGTCAGCGCTTCGCCGCATCCGACGCGAAGACCACGCCATCGAGGCAGTCGCGATCCATTTCCCGGGTCTGGGCGGCCCGATGTACACCCACGAGAAGGTCACGCTGTCCGTGGTCGCGAAGAGCATCGCGCGCCTGGTCGGGCACCGTTTTGCGGGTGAATTCGATCCAAAGGCACATGTCGCGGCTGATCTTTTCTTCGTTCCCAGCGACACGCTAATGCTGGATGAGGCCCAGGTCCTTGGAATTCATTCTTCACAGCAGCTCTATGGTGCGGTTGTGCCATACCCCTTCGTCAAGACCAAAGCGATCACGCACGGCCTGGTGGGCGCACATGCGCCACATCCCCGTGGCTGGTCATCTGCATTCGCGGATAGCATCCAAAGTGCGGTTCTTCCGGGCTACACGGCGTTTTGCGTTGGGGACGCGAGACGGGCCGCCGTACGTCTCCTGCCCCTCGGGGCAGTTCGCCTGAAGGAGCCCCTGGGCGATGGCGGTCACGGGCAAATCACTGTCGAAAGCATGGGCGAGTTGGAAGCGTATCTAGCGAATTTCCCTGCTGAGAAGCTCACCTCTCATGGCCTCGTGCTGGAGACCCACCTGCATCGCATCATAACCCGAAGCGTGGGCTCGACGACAATCGGAAATCGGTCGATCGCCTATCATGGCACACAGCGGACGGTTACGAACAATCACGGGCTCCCGGTCTACGGGGGCTCGCATCTCATCTGTGTTCGGGGCGGCTGGTCAGCACTCGAGGGTCTTCCCATGGAAGCCGAAGCGAGGCTCGCCGTAAACCAGGCTCGCAGATATGACTGCAACGCTGC
>NZ_LGHM01000061.1 GCF_001908185.1 Bradyrhizobium sp. AS23.2 | reverse complement strand
GTTGTCGAGCCGTCGCCGCCAAGACCCGCCGCGCCACCCCCGCCCGCCGTCGAACTGCCTGCGTCACCGCCAGCCACACCATTGCCGCCCGCGCTTTGGGCCAGCGCCGGCACCGTCGATACCAACACCAAGGCTGTTGACACCAAAAAGAGCGCTCGCAGGCGGTGCTTGCCGCCAAATTGATCCGCTGCTGCTGCCACTGTTGCGTTCCCCCCCGCCGCGCGGCATGGATCAGCCTGGCAGCTCATCCGTGCGCGATCATTCCCGCAGCCCGGAAAAGTCGAGTCTGCCGCATCTTCATCTCACCGAGAGGGAAGCGGTGTCTTGATAAGGCGTTGGCAACTTTCTGAAGGTTTCTGAAATTTACAATTCAGGCCCGTTTTTCGGGCTTTTTCGACCCACTTCCTCTATATGAGCCGTCTGGACAGACGCTTGGGGGGATAAATTGCTTCGCTTCGCCGGTTTCGAGCTGGACCAGCAGCGCGCGGAGCTGCGTGGGGCCGATGGCGTTGCGATCAAGCTTCGGCCCAAGACTTTCGAGATGCTACGGCTGTTCGCCGCTAGCGGCGGCCGGGTGCTGAGCAAGCAGGAGCTGATGGAGGCGGTCTGGCCGAACGTCCATGTCGGCGAGGACAGCCTGTTCCAATGCATCCGCGAGCTCCGCACCGCGCTCGGCGACGAGCGGCGGCAGATGATCAAGCTCGCTTCCGGCGGCGGCTACTTGCTGACCGCGGAGGTGTCGGCTGAACCGGCCGCCAGCCTCGCTCATGCCGGGCCGCCCTCGGCCGACCCGGCCGGGGAGCTCCGGCCTGCGGCACCGGTCGAGCCTGTCCCGGCATCTGCGAGGCCGCGTCGCACCATCCTGAGTCGGCGGGTCATGATCCCCGCCGTCACCGGCTTCTGCGCGATCCTCCTCGGCCTTGCGGCCGCCACGCCGGCGCTGAAGCCGGACCTCCTGTTCAAGCGAACGCCGCCCCGCATCGCCGTGCTCCCGATCGTTGACGACAGCAACGACACGCGCGGCGCGGTGATGGCGGCCGAGGTCACCGGCCGCCTCACGGACGGTTTTGCCAAGATCCAGAACATCAGCGTGGTCGCGCCGCGCTCGCCCGCGCTGGCGAGTGTCGAAAGCGCCGGGCTGCCTGCCGCGCCGTCCGATTACGAGATCCGAGGCGAGTTGCAGCACAGCGATCAGTCCTGGACGTTGCGGGCGCGCCTTATCAAGGCGGGCACCGGCGAGGTTCAGTCGGTCGTCGCGGCTTCGGTCAGCGCTGACGAGGCGGACGCGCAGCATGCGCAGTCCCGGCTCGTGGCCGGCGTCGGCCATGCGCTTGCGCGCCGTCTCAACGAAATGCTGGAGCCGAGTGCGGCGTCCTCCCGCGCCCGCGGGGCGTCGGCGGGGGGGAGACAAGGTCGCGATCGAGCAGGCCATTGCGTCGATCAACCAGACGACGCGCGAGCGTTTCGGCATGGCGCAGACCATGCTGCAAAAGGCGCTCACGGACGACCCCGATAATCTCGAGATAGCGGTTGCGCTGTCTTCGCTGCAGCTGCGCGGCATCCAGATGGTCTGGTTCAGCCCGGACGAGGCGGTCGCCGTCGAGGCGAGGGCCAATGCGACGCTCGAACAGGCCTTGCGGTCGAAGCCGAACTCGATTCCGGTGCTCGAGGCCTATTGCCGCTTTCTCAGCGCGACCAACCATTTCGTGGAAAGTCTCGTCACCTGCGCCAGGGCATTGAGCTTCGATCCGTGGAACGGGTCTGCGCTCTATCTGATCGGCCTCGGGCAGATCTATCTCGGCCGCTTCGATGATGCGCTCGCGACATTCCGGCAAGCCGATCGTTACGATACGCCGCCGGCCTCGCGCTGGACCTGGCTGCTCGGCGCGGGCCTCGCGAATGTCCTGATGGGGCGCGACGAGGAGGCGTTGCCGTGGCTGCAGCGTTCGATCGCCATCACGCCGGCGACCGGCCGCTCGCACCTGCTGCTCGCCGCCGCCTACCAGAGATCGGGCCGGTTCGAGGAGGCGAGGGCAGCGATCGCGGAGGGACTGCGGCTGCGGCCCGGCACGACCAGGCTCAACGTCTGGCCGCCGATGAAGAACGCAAGTCCGGTGTGTATCGCAGCGTTCGATCGAGTCGTTCAGGCCGAGGTCGACGCAGGACTGCCAGAGCAATAGGCGTGCAGTCTACAGATCCTCACTCTGAGGAGCCGCGCTTGCGCGGCGTCTCGAAGGGCGAGGCCACCAGTCGGGCCTTCATCCTTCGAGACGCGCGTGCCGCATCCTTCGAGACGCGCGTGCCGCGCTCCTCAGGATGAGGCGCAGGAGCTCGATTGCATCGCAATGACTGTCCCTACCGCCACCTGCGGTGCAGCCAGAGCCACTGCTCGGGATTTTCTCGGACCCAGCCTTCCACCACGCTCGTGATCGCCTGCGTCGTGCCCTGGATGTCGATCTTGCCCTCGGCGTCGCGCACCGGCTTGACCTCCTCGGTCAGCTCTCCGGAGAAGCGGCCACCGGGCTTGCGGATGATGCGCACGCCGTGGATCGGGCATTCGACCTGGCGCAGCAGGCGCGCCAGCATCGGATTGGCGCGGGTCTTGCGGCCGAAGAAGGTGACCTCGACGCCGCCGGTCAGATACTGGTCGATCAGCATGGCGACGTGCTTGCCGTCCTTCAGCGCCTGCGCGAGCCGCAAAGGCGCGTCGCGCCCCGCCGGGATCAGCGTGCCCATGTTGACCTGGCGCATCTCCTGGATGATGCGGTCGGCAGAGGCGATGTTCGGCCGGCGATAGAGGATCGCAGTATCCAGCCCATGCGCGACGGCGGCGAGCGCCGGCAATTCCCAGTTGGCGAGATGCGAGGCGAAGATCAGCGCCGGCTTGCCGTCGTCGCGGATCTGGTCGAACAGCTCGATGCTGCGCTCGGGCAGTTCGATCTTGCTCTTTTCCGGATGATCGCGGTCGTAATCCCAGACGTGGTCCATATGGGCGAATTCGGCGCCGACGCGGCCGAGATTGTCCCAGACGCCCATCAGGATCTGCTCGATCTCCTCGGGCGACTTTTCCGGAAAGGCGGCAGTGAGGTTGGCGCGGCCGATGCGGTGCTCGCGCAGCCGCGGGCCGATCATCTTGGTGACGCGCGCGAAGAAATCCGAGGTTTTGACCGGATCGAAATGGCGCGTGGTGCGCAGCATGCCGACGGTGGCCGCACCGATCAGGCTTCCGCCGAGCGATTTGGCGGCCTCCCGCGCGCGGGCCTTCGTGCTCGCAGGAAGCAGTGACATGCGTCCGGTCAGGCCGGTTCGCGGGTCAGGATCAGCGAGGCGTTCTGGCCGCCGAAGCCGAACGAGTTCGACATCACCGCGGTGACGCGGGCGTCGCGCGCCTTGTTGCCGACGACGTCGAACAGGATCGTGGGGTCCGGAATGTCGTAGTTGATCGTCGGCGGAATGCGCTGATGCTCGAGCGTCAGCAGCGAGAAGATCGCCTCGACCGCACCGGCCGCCGAGATCGTGTGGCCGACCATCGACTTGTTCGAGGTGACCGGGATCTTCTGCACGAGCTCGCCGAACACGGCCGATGTCGTGTTGTACTCCATCTTGTCGTTTTCGGGCGTCGAGGTGCCGTGGGCGTTGATGTGGTCGATCTGGTCCGGCTCCATGCCGGCATCGGCCAGCGTCTTCTTCATGCAACCGATGATCGGCTTGCCGTCGGGCGAAGAGCGGGTGCGATGGAAGGAGTCGGTGAGCTCGCCACAGCCGGCGATCACGCCAAGGATCTTTGCACCGCGCGCGGTTGCGGCTTCATAGCTTTCGAGCACGAGGGCGCCGGCACCTTCGGCCATGACGAAGCCGTCGCGGTTCTTGGAGAAGGGACGGGAGGCCGCCTGCGGCGGATCGTTCTGGGTCGACAGCGCCGAGAGCAGCGAGAATCGCACGAGGGCTTCCGGATTCACGGTGCCGTCGGTCGCCACGCACAGCGCGGCATCGGTCTCGCCGCGGCGGATCGCCTCGACGCCCAGCTGGATCGAGGTCGCGCCCGAGGCGCAGGCCGTCGACAGCGAGATCGGCGAGCCCTTGGTGCCGAAGGTCTCGGCGAGGTGCGCGGCCACCGAGCCGAACATGAAGCGGTGGTGATAGGCGCTGTACTTGCCGCCGCCGGAGATGCGCAGCAGGTCGTCATAGGTGAGGTCGAGCTTGCCGACGGCGCGGCCGAGCTCGCTGCGCTGCGGCCATTCGACCTCGACCGGCGCAACCGCCAGGAAGAGGGGACCCGGGAAATCGCCCTTGGCGCCGATGCCAGCCTGCTCGAGCGCTTCCTGCGTGACGAGATCAGCCATCCGCTCGGACAGGGCCGTGGAGGAGAACGGATCGACGCTGACGAAATCCACCGTGCCGGCCATCGTGGTCTTCAGGCCGTCGATCGGAAAGCGCGTGATGGTGCGGATGCCGGATTCGCCGGCGACGAGCTTTGCCCAATTGTCGGCCTTGCCGGCGCCGAGCGAGGTCATGATGCCCATGCCGGTAACGACGACGACGGGACGCCCGAATTTGTCGCGTGGTGCAGTCATTTGTCCCCCGATAAAGCTAGAGCATGATCCGGCAAAGCGCGCCGCGCTTCAGCGGACAGCCTCGACCAGCGCCATGCCTTCGCCGCGCCAGTGTCCGGCCCCCACCACCACAATCTGGGTGGGCGCTCCCTGCGATTCAATCTCGGTTCCCGTGGAATCGTTCGGCGGGAACAATGCGCCGCGCGAGATCGACAGCGCGGCGAGCGCAATCCCGAGCGGGAATTGCGTTTCCATGGTGTGGCCGAACATCGTGCCGGTCGAGCGCACCGGGAAGTCGGCATGGCTCTTCAGGAAGCCACGCTCCTCCGATGTCGCGGGTTCCGCGCCGGTCGCGCCTGATATGATCGCGCCCTTGCCTTCGTGCATCGGCAGTTTGGCCCAGAGCTTCTCCAGCGTCGCGGCCATGTCGCCCGGCTGCTTGCGCTTGGCGAGATCGGCAACCACGCTCGAAAGCCTTGCGAACGGCTTTGCGCCGCGCGCCTCGGCGTGCGCCCTGGACTCCAGCACCAGGAACGCACCGGCCGAGCCGAGCGCGAAGCCGGTGTGATCCTTGCGCGCCCACACGGGTGCGAACTTGTCCTTCAGGTTGAAGTCGCCGAATTCGTAGAGAACCAGCAGGTCCTTGCGCTCGCCATTGTGCGAGCCGCCGACCAGCGCGATGTCGCTCTCGCCCGAGGCGATGCGCGACAGTGCGATGCGCGCGGCATCGGCGCCCGCGACCTCTTCGCCCATGAAAGTGCGCGAGGTGCCGCCGAGACCATGCACGATGGCGATGTTGCCGGCGAGGAGGTTGGAGAGCTGCGCCAGGAACAGCGTCGGCCTGAGATCGCTCATCAGCCGCTCGTTGAGGAAGCCGGGCGCATTGGCGCCCTTCGCCTCGGCCGTGAGCACGCCGCAGTCGACATTGAGATCGCGCTCGCCGCCGCCGGCGGCCACCACCATGTCGATCTTCGACAGAATGTCCTTGTTGCCCTTGATCCCGGCGGAGTCGAGCGCCAGGCCCGCGGCATAGGTGCCGATGCGCTGCCAGGCTTCCATCTGGCGCTGGTCGCCCTTCTTCGGGATCTGGCTGTCGAAGCTGACCGGCATCAGGGGATGCACGATGTAGGGCGCAAAACCCTTCTCGTCGACGTTGATGCGCTTTTCCTGGAGCGCGGCCCAGTTGGCGTCCAGCCCTTCGCCGAGCGAAGTGGCGAGGCCAATGCCGGTGATCCAGACTTCCGTCTGGCCGGGCTTCGAAGCGGGAGTGTCAGTCATGGCAATACGGCCTGTTGCGGAAAGCCGATGCGCTTGGCGAACGCGTCCATGTAGCCGCGCATATCCGCATTGGGGAAGGGTATCTGCGTGAAGGTGAGCGTCGAATTGGCGCGCAGCTTGCCGCCGACCCTGATCTTGGCCTCGGTCATGGCGTAGCCCGAACCTTCATGGACAAGGGTTGCCTCGATGGTCATGAGATCGCCGGGGAACACCGAGCCGCGGACCTTGGCCTCCTTCACGGCGGCCAGGATCGGCATGCGCTCGAACCTGAGGACGCCGAGCTGAAGCCAGCCCGAGGCCTGTGCCATCGATTCGATCAGGAGCACGCCGGGCATCAGGGGATAGCCCGGGAAGTGCCCCTCGAAGATGGTGCTCTCCTTCGGGACCAGCGCCTCGACGACGATCCGCTTCTCGTCGACGTTGAGGTCGACGATGCGATCGATCATGTGGAAGTATTCGAGTTGCATGACCGCGCGCTCAGGCGCTCGCGCCCTTGGCCGCAACCAGTTCGTCGATGCGGGCGCACAGATTCTTCAGAACGAAGTACTGCTCGGTGGTCGCCTTGCCGTCGTTGACCTCCTGGGTCCACTTTTCCAGCGGCAGCTTGATACCGAACTGCTTGTCGATCGCGAACGCGATGTCCAGGAAATCGAGACTGTCGATGCCGAGATCATCGATGGCGTGGCTATCCGGCGTGATCGTGTCGCGCGGGATGTCGCAGGTTTCAGCGATGATCGTAGCGACCTGATCGAATGTGGAGGACATCACTAAGCCTTTGATATATTGCGGATATTTGTCAGATTTTCCAGAGTGGCGCGGTGGGTGGGCATCGCGCCCCGAGTGACGCCCTCAACCCCCCTCTGGCCGGGTCGAAAGCCCGTATATCGGAGCGCCGCCCTGAGTTCAATGGAGCCGGGCAGGCGAGGAGACACCCGGCTGGGGATGCCCGCCAGAGTCCGTTCCACCTGGGGACCGGCGGCGGGGCCAGGCCTAGATATGCGGTGTCGTGATCTTGACGCAGTCGCGGCGGCCCATCAGCACGCAATCCTGGGTCCGGCGCAGGTCGGCGATGCTCACGGCGAGCCAGATCCCGATCGCGGTCAGCGCGATGGTGAAGGCAAGCGCGGCGACATTGGCGAGCATGCGGTGGCGGAAGTCATCGGGCTCGGGGCGGGGCTGCTCGTAGCGCGACAGGTCGAGCGGCTCGGGCGCGACGCGGAGCGGCTGCACGGTGCCGCTACCCCGGTGAACCGCCGGGGAGGACGAGGTGCGCGGCCTGAACTGGAGCACCCGGTGCTCGTCATCCGAGCTTATGGGCCGCTGGGTTTTCATGGTGCGGGGATCACTCCGAAGCGCACTTTTTAGATAGCACACGCGATGAAGGCGTTGCAGAAAATCTTCTCAGCGCGCCCGCGCATTGCGCTTTCGCACGCCCGTTCAAGAACCTTGCGAGCGATCGCGGAATTGGCGGTCAGGCCGGTGTCAGGAAACGCCGGGTTGCATTGCAGCAAGAGCCGTGGACCTTGCCTCGCCCTGTCCCGTGAACATCGGCTCGTGATCCGTGTCTGGGCCGAGCGCATTTTGCAGCGTCAAGGCCCATGGCATAATCTAGGGAACTCAGACCACAAGTTCCAACTATTGAGAGGCCCTCGATCATGATGACCACCCACGCGCGCGAACCCAGAGTGCATCCGGTGTCGATCCTGTCGCTTCGGCCGACGCAGATGACGGTCGGCATCCGTGAGGTCAAGGAGAAGCGCAAGCGCTGGCGCGAGCGCGACACGAAGAAGCAGTCCGATCTGCTCGGCACCCACATGATCCCCGTCGTGTACGGACCCGACGAGCGCTACTACGTGATCGACCATCATCATCTTGGCCGCGCGCTGCATGACGAGGGCATCAAGGAGGTGCTGGTGACCGTCGTCGGCGACCTCAGGATGGTCGAGCGCGAAGCGTTCTGGGGCGTGATGGACAACAAGCGCTGGGTCTATCCCTACGACGCCAAGGGCGAGCGGCGGCCGTTCCGCGATTTGCCGAAATCGGTTGCCGATCTCAAGGACGATCCCTTCCGGAGCCTTGCCGGCGAGCTCCGCCGGATGGGCGGTTTTGCCAAGGACACGACGCCGTTCTCGGAATTCCTGTGGGCCGACTTTCTGCGCCGAAAACTGTCGCGGAAGGCGGTGGACGCCAATTTCGACAGGGCGGTCGAGAAGGCCTTGTCCGCGGCCAAGAGCAAGGATGCGATCTATCTGCCCGGCTGGTGCGGGCCGGCGGATGATGATTGAGCCGCGATGCTCACGTCACTCGCGCAGGAAGATCTTGGCGCCAGGGTAGACGCGCCGGGCGTAAGTCACGACCAGCTCGCGGTCCTGGGTTTCCAGGAACGGAGTTCGGATCTGACACGACCCGACAACGAGGTGCCATAGACCATTGAGCTTCTGAATGGCGACGTTCATTTGAGCGTTCCTCGAAGACTCATCATTCCAGCAAGGCTTCTTGTCGCGGCAGTCTTGCGATTCACGATCGTGATGCCGGGCGCAAAATTCCCAGTTCGGCTCGCGCCGCTGCAAAACAACGGTGACTATTGTTAGTCGCGCTTTTCGAGCGTGAAGTTCGCGCTGCTCATGCGTCGCTTTGGACTAGTCTGCGAGCATAGGAGTCTCGCGCTGTCGCTCAATTGTACGAGCCCAGGCTGCGGGCATCTGAACGGATGAGCGAGTCTGCGAAGGTACGCCAACCTCATTGCGGTATGCGGCCTCACGAACCCTCATCACAGTGTCTTGAGCGAAACCATTTTCCGCCCGCACGAAAAGGTCCTGAAACAAAGCCGTTCCATCTTCGCGGACAATCAAGTCCAAACAGGAGGCAGGAATGCGTCGTCTGGTCTTCGCCGCGGCCTTGCTCGCGGTCGCCTCAGCAGGGATTTACACTTTGGTGTCGGCCTCGTTTGCTCACCAGGCCAAGACATTGACGTTTGCCGAGCGCTTTGCGCCGGCGCTCGAGTTGATGGAAAAGCGCTAGCGACACAGTGCTTCGCAGCCGCAATTAACGCCGCGGTGTACGGCCGGAGCGGATGCCGGCTGCACTTGCTTATGCTCCGGGAGGAGGAAGCGGTTGCATTGGCGAGCCTGTAGCTAGCGCTCCGGGCTTGTTGCATCTTGCAGCTGACTGGCGCGGGGACTGCGAACCCTGAGCGCGCTTGACCTGGTCGCTTATTGGGCGCGATCACTTCGGACTTTGCGGGCCGGGTGAGGACAGAAGGCGCTCCATCTGGACAGCGGTTTCGCCGTCGCGCACCTTCTGCAACAGCGCGCGACGCTCGGCGCCGGCCGGCAGGTTCTTGGCTGCGGCGCGGGCGTCCTGAGTGAACTTGTTCAGCCGCTCCTGGAGTGTCAGTGCCGGTCGCGAACGGTTGCGCTTCTTGGTCATGATTTGTCCTTTCAGGCGCAAAGACAACCACGCGCGAGCAAGCCGCGTCCTTAACTTTTGTTGGAACCTTGCAAGCGGATCGCGGGTTTTCATCGCGATGGCGCTGCGGCGCCCATGAAGTTCCATGAACACGTAATTCCATGAACAAGCGGAGCTATTCGAGTGCCCAGCGATGCGATCCGCGCGGCGCTTGTCAGGCGTCTGCACGTCTCCTCCGGTATCTCGGAGGACGACGTCAAGGAAATCGAGTCCCTTCCGATCTCCGTGCGGCAATTCCCCGCCGAGACGCCTGTTGTGCGGGACGGCGAGCGGGCGACCAATTGCTGCCTGATCGCGGATGGCTTCTGCGTGCGCTCCAAGACGATCGCGAGCGGCAAGCGACAGATCCTTTCCATCCACATTCCCGGCGAAATCCCTGATTTGATGAGCCTGTTCTTGCATGTAATGGACCATGATCTGATAACGCTGGCGCCATCAACATTGGGCTTCATCAGTCACGACACGCTGCAGAAGCTGCACCGCCGCAGGCCCAACGTCGCCGAGATGTTTTGGCGGGACACGCTGATCGACGCTGCGATGTTCCGCGAATGGATCGTCAATGTCGGACAGCGCCCTGCGCCCTCGCGGCTCGCCCACGTCATGATCGAATTGCGCGAACGTCTCAGGATCATCGGGCGCGTTGACGGCAGCAGCTTCGAGATGCCGCTAACCCAGGAGCAGATCGGCGAGGCCCTGGGCATTACCGCCGTGCATGCCAACCGCGTGATCAAGCAGTTGCGTCAGGAAGGGGTTGTCGAGCTCCAACGCGGCCGTGCCACCGTGCTCGACGAACGGAAATTTTTGGAACTGGCCGATTTCGACGACCGTTACTTGCACCAGTCGCCAATCCTTTGAGCCGCCCGATGCCGCGATTCCATTTCGACGTCCACGAGAACGGCCGCTTCATTCCGGACGAGAACGGGCAGGAGTTCGTGAATGCAGAAGGCGCCCGCAAGGAAGCGGTACTCACCGGAGCATCCATCGCCCGCGACGCCTTCGTGGCGGGCAGCGCACATCATGTCGTCGTGGACGTCCGCGAGGGTGGCACGCCCTGCATGAAGATATCGATCACGCTTGAGGTCGAACGGGCGTAGATGGGGCGAGCATCGGCTCGTCAGCCGTTCGCTGCTTGTGTCCTAGAGCAGATGGAATCGGAATGGGGCACTAGCCTCTCGTTTTGACGCGTTTTCTTCACGCGAACCGGTCTCCACTTCGCTCGAAAACGCTCTAGCGTTCGTGCGTCTCCTCCTCGTGCGGCTCTGTCTTGCCGCCAAGCATCTGGTGCAGCCAGCGCTCGACGCGCCTGCCAACCGAGAGCAGCGCGATCGCAATCACCAGCGCGACCAGGACAATCTTCCATTCGCCCACACCGCAGGCGATGCCGAGGCAGGCTGCGAGGAAGGCGCAGGCTGCGCTGGTCAATCCGTGGACGCGGAAGCGATGGCCTTCGCGTACGATGACGCCGGCGCCGAGAAAGCCGATGCCGGTGAGGATGCCCTGGACGACGCGGCTGGTCGCGTCGGTGATCTTGCCGGGCTCGGCGAACTGCACGGCGAGCAGCACGACGGTCGCGGTCGAGAGACCGACGATGCCGAGCGTCTTCAGCCCGATCGGCTTGCCGTGCAGGTCCCGGTCCAGCCCGATCGCCCCGGCGGCGAGCGTCGCAACGCCAAGACGCAGCAGTATTTCGGGCCAGTCCAGCTCGGTCATCGCGTTTCCAACTTATTTCTTGGGCAGGCGTCCCATCAGGTAGAACTCTTCGTTCGGCCGCATGCCGGTGAAATTGGCGAGCCGGTTGGACAGTGCGAAGAAGGCGGAGATCGCGGCGATGTCCCAGATGTCGTCGTCGCTGAAACCGTGGGGCCCAAGCGCGGCGAAATCCTCCTCGGAGACGCGCTGCGCATCGGCCGAGACCTTCATCGCGAAATCGAGCATCGCCTTCTGCCGCGGCGTGATGTCGGCCTTGCGGTAGTTCACCGCGACCTGGTCGGCGATCAGCGGGTTCTTGGCGCGAATGCGAAGGATCGCTCCATGCGCGATCACGCAATACTGGCACTGGTTGGCCGCCGAGGTCGCCACCACGATCATCTCGCGCTCGGCCTTGGTGAGGCCGCCGTCCTTCTCCATCAGCGCGTCGTGATAGGCGAAGAACGCGCGGAACTCGTCGGGCCGGTAGGCCAGGGTCAGGAACACGTTCGGCACGAAACCGCTTTTCTCCTGCACGGCGAGGAGCCGCGTGCGGATGTCGTCGGGCAGGGTGTCGAGGGCGGGAGCGGGGAAGCGTTGCGTGGGCTTTGTCATGGGTATGGATTCCAGATCGGGGGCGGCAAACATAGTCGATGAGGGTGGCCGCCTCAACGTGCCACGATAATTCTGGGGCTGGATTGCTTCGCTGCGCTCGCAATGACGAGATTGGAGAACGCGCGTGCCACAGAGTTCATTCTCGTGCCCCGGACGCAGCGCAGCGCCTCTTCGGCGGTGCGGTGCAGAGCCGGGGCCCATGTTTCCGAGAGTGGAGTTGGTGCGGCCTGGGTCCCGGCTCTGCGCAGCAACGCTTGCGCGTTGCGGCGCGTCCGGGACACGAGAGTTGCTCCTACCGCAGCGGCTTCTTCAGGAGCGAGAAGCGATCGGGGTCCAGCCCCATCGACGGTTGCAGCATGGGGGCCTCGACGCTGGAGTGCGTCTTGGCGGACGGTGCCGAGAACACCGGGTCGTTCGGCACGTCGCGCTGCGAGGTGGCGCCGCGCCAGCGCTCGAGCACGGCGCTGACGAAATGCATGTCGTGACCGGAGGTGACCGACGGTACGCTGCTGATGGTGGCCTCGCCGCGCGGCAGTTGATGCGGGGGCACCTCCTTGAAGCGCAGCCGGGTCGGCAGCGCAACGCCTTCGCCGAACGCCAGCACTTCGCGGGTGCCGAGCGAAGGCACGAAGGACAACAGGTTCGCGGCCGCATCCGACACCGCGGCACGCAGCAGCGCCTGGTCGCGGTCGTTGGCAAGACGCATCGTGAACAGCGTGTTGCACTGGGAGATGATGGTGGCGTCGAGCTCGGCCGGACGCTGGGTGATGAGGCCGAGATAGACGCCGTATTTGCGGCCTTCCTTGGCGATGCGCGACACCGCCTTGCGGGTCGGGCCGAAGCCGACATTGCGGTCGGCGGAGGCGTAACGATGCGCCTCTTCGCAGACGAACAGCAGCGGCGAGACGCCGTCGCTCCACAGGCCGAAGTCGAAGGCCATGCGGCACAGGACCGAAACGACGGAATCGATGACTTCCACCGGGAAGCCGGCGAGCTGCATCACCGTCATCGGCTTGCCGTTGGCGGGCAGGCGAAACAGATGGCTGATGACCTCGGCCATGGTGTCGCCGCCGACATTGGCGTTGTCGAACATGAAGGTGTAGCGCGGGTCGTTGCGCACGGCTTCGATGCGCGAGATCAGCTTGTGATAGATGATGCGCGAGGAGCGGTTTTCCAGCTTGCCCATCCGCTCGTCGATCAGCGAGATCAGGTCGACGAGCCGATAAGGCACCGGCGTATCGACGGTGTAGCCGACCTGCTTGGGGTCGATGCGCTTCAGGCCGATGCGGTCGGCGTTCTGGTACTGGGTGTAGACGCCTTTGGCGATCGGAATGACTTCGGCAAGAATGTCGAGCTCCTCCGGCACGCCGGGGCGTCCGGCGAACAGCACGTCGACGATTTCCTCGAAGTTGAACAGCCAGAACGGCAGCTTCAGGTTTCGCGGGTTGAGCACCAGCGCACGGTCGCCGAAGCAGCGGCCATATTCGTTGTGCACGTCGAGCAGGAAGATACGCAGGTTGGGGCGCGACTTCAGGATTTCGTTGAGCAGCAGCGACACGCCGGTCGATTTGCCGACGCCGGTCGATCCCAGGACGGCGAAATGCTTGGACAGCATTTCCTCGACGTCGACATAAGCGATGACAGAGCGGTCCTGCTGCAGAAAGCCGACGTTGATCTGGTCCGATCCGGTCGGCGCGTAGATCGTGCGCAGCTCTTGGCTCGTGATCAGGTCGACCGCATCGCCGATGGTCGGATAGTTGGTGACGCCGCGCTGGAATTTCGGCTTGTCGCTGGCGTTGAGGATCTCGCCGAGCAGGTCAACCGACGCGATCGCAATATAGCTGTCGTTGTTCGACAGGTTCTCGCAGGAGACCTCGGTGATCATCGCGACGATGACCGAACTGTTGCAGCGGATGCTGACAAAGCGGCCGACGGTCGCCCTCACTTCCGAGATCGGCATCTGGCTTTCCGCCAGAAGACCGACCCGCGCGAGCGATCCGCGAACCGAAATCACGCGTCCAAAGGATGTCACGATGGATGAACCCGAGAAGCCAAAATGTTTCCCGGAACTATGCGCGGCCGTCGCTGGACAAACGGTTAAACGGCAGGCGCGGGCGCTTTGTTAAATCCGCAACAATTCGGTCATGAGATTTGTACCCAATGCATGTTTGCGGACAGAAGAGGCTGAAAATGCTGATTCTCCAGGCCTCGGGGCTCAAACGCAATTAAGGAACATTTTACCATTCGGGCAGTCAGTCCGCCGTTCGGGGATGGCCGTCGTGGGAGGCGGGGCGGCATTCGTTGCGGACGGGGGCAGGCTTTGGTTTGTTGACGGGACCTAATCATTTGTACATTAGTACAAATGAGCCCGCAGCAGCAGCGCCACCCGGGCGCGCCCATTGACATTGCGCCCCGCGCCCGGCTGCGCGATCCCGTGACAAGGATCGCAGCCACGCCTTGGAGGAAACCATGCAGCCCGAACCGATCCTCGATCTCGCCCATCTCGGCCACATGGAACTGCTGACGCCGAAGCCCGACGAGAGCCTGAAATTCTTCGTCGACGTCATGGGCATGACCGTGAGCGGGCAGAAGGGCGAGTCGGTCTATTTGCGCGGCTGGGACGATTACGAGCGCTATTCACTCAAGCTCACGGCGTCGAAGACATCAGGCATGGAGCATATGGCGCTGCGCGCGCGGAGCCAGCAAGCGCTGGAGCGCCGTGTCGCCGCGCTCAAGGGCTCCGGCTTCGACATCGGCTGGATCGACGGCGACATGGGGCAGGGACCGACCTTCCGCTGCCGCGATCCCGACGGCCACATCGTCGAGCTTTATTACGAGACTGAATGGTATCAGGCTCCGCCGGAGCTGAAGCCTGCGCTGAAGAACCAGGCGCAGCGCTTTCCCGCACGTGGCGTCAACGTTCGCCGTCTCGACCATCTCAACTGCCTCGCCGTCGACATCAAGGCCAATCGAGAGTTCTTCGAGAACTATCTCGGCTGCCGCCTCACCGAGCAGATCGTGCTCAACGACGGCCGGGAAGCGGCGATGTGGCTGACGATGTCGAACAAGAGCTACGACTTCGCGTATTCGCTCGACCATTCCGGTGTGCCCGGCCGCTTCCATCACGTTACCTACGCGCTCGACAGCCGCGAGGAGATTCTTCGCGCCGCCGACATTTTCCTGGAGAATGGCGTTCACATCGAGACCGGCCCGCACAAGCACGCGATCCAGCAGACCTTCTTCCTTTATGTCTACGAGCCCGGTGGCAACCGCGTCGAGGTCGCCAATGCCGGTGCGCGCCTCATCCTGGCGCCGGACTGGAAGCCCATCGTGTGGACTGAGGAGGAGCGCAAGAAGGGCCAGGCCTGGGGCCTGAAGACGATCGAGTCGTTCCACACCCACGGCACGCCGCCGGTCGAGGGGAAGAAGCACGGCTAGTGTTGTATCTCTGACGTTTCATTCACGCAGTGTCATTCCGGAGCGACGCGAAGCGGCGAGCTATGATGCGCAATTGCGCATCTGAGAAGCCATAACTCCGGCTGGTGATTATGGATTCCGGGCTCCCTCGCTACGCTCGGGCCCCGGAATGACGGGATGAACCGTCTGAGGTATGGCACTAATGTTCTGAGGCCCGGACACGCGCGATCGTCTCGCGCAGGCCGGTCCATGCGGGCTTGTCCGGCGCGAATTGCCTGCGCAGGAAGGTGACGAGCTCCTCGACCTGCGCGTCGTTCATGCTCGCCTTGAAGGCGGGCATGTAGCCGAGATTGCTCGAGACGGGATCAGCGATGCCGTGCAGGATGACCTGCACGAGATTGTCCGATGTTGCACTGTGCAGGTTGCTGTTGAGCGCGAGCGAGGGGCGGCTGCCGAACAGCGGCAGGCCGCCGACCTCGTGGCAGGCGGCGCAGGCGCCGAGATAAAGCCGCGCGCCGGTGGAAGAGGCGACGGTGACCTGCGTCGCGCTCTCGAGCTTCGCGGCGAGAGCATCCGGCGCAGGTGCATCGGCCGTCGTGTCGTTGAACGAGTTGAGATAGGCGGCCATCGCACGAATGTCCTGATCGGGCACGGCGGCGAGATCCCTGACGATCGGCGCCATCGGGCCGGCCGCCACGCCGTGGTAGCGCGAATGGCCGGTGCGCAAATAGGCGTAGAGCTCGTCCTCGCTCCACGGGATCGGCGCGCGCGAGAGCGAAGTCAGCGGCGGCGCCTCCCAACCCTCGACAAAGCCGCCGGCGAGATAGGCCTCGCGCTGCTCGGCGCCAAGCGCGTTGCGCGGCGAATGGCAGGCGCTGCAGTGGCCGAGACCCTCGACGAGATAGGCGCCGCGATTCCACAGCTCCGACTTTGCGGGATCGGGCTTGAACTCGCGCGTCTGATGGAACAGCGCATTCCAGCCCGCGAGCAGCGGGCGGAGATTGAACGGGAAGGCGAGCGTGTTTGCCGGCGCGGTCGCGCGGACCGCGGGCTGCGCCATCAGATAGGCGTAGAGCGCCTGCATGTCGGCATCATCAGTCTTCGAGAAATGCGTGTAGGGGAAGGCGGGATAGAGCTGCCGTCCGTCGCGATGAAGCCCGTCCCGCATCGCGCGCTCGAAGGCGGGATAGGACCACGCGCCGATGCCGGTCTCGACGTCGGGCGTGATGTTGGTGCTGTAGATCGTGCCGAACTGCGTCTCCAATGCGCGGCCGCCGGCGTTGAGCACGCCTCGAAGCGTGGTGTGGCACTCCGCACAATTGCCGAGCGCGGCGAGCTGCTGGCCGCGCGCGATCGTCGCCGCGGAATAGACCGATGCATCAGGCCGTGCGATCGGCGCAATCGCGCGCCCCGGCAGCAGTGCTGAGCCGATGCCGATCGCGGCGGTGCAGACGGCCGCAATCGTGGCGAAGATGCCGGCGCGTCTGGCGAACGGATTCTGCCAGATGCGAGACGGCGGCGACGCTGCAGGAGCGGGCAGGGCCTGCGGCGTGGCGGATGCATCGCCGTGTAACCCCTTGAGGATACGCTCGGGCGTAAAGGGCGGCTCGCGAAAGCGCACGCCCGTGGCGTCGAAGATCGCATTGGCGATCGCTGCCGCGCTCGGCACCGACGCGGACTCGCCGACGCCAAGCGGCGGCTGGTCCGGCCGCGGCAGCATCAACACGTCGATCTCAGGCACATCGGGGAAGGGAATGATCGGATAGGCGCCCCATTCGCGCGCCGCCACCGCGCCGCGCTCGAACGAGACCTCCTCCATCAGCGCGCGGCTGGTGGACTGGATGACGTTACCCTGGATCTGGTGGCGCACGCCGTCCGGATTGATCATCAGGCCGGAGTCCTGCCCCGCGACCACGCGCGTCACGCTGACGTCGCCGGTCGTCTTGTTCACGGCAACGTCGGCGACCCAGGCTGACCACGCCGCGCCATAGCCCGGAAACTTGCTGTGGACATAGAGTGCGTAGGCAAAGCCGCGCCCGTGCACGACCTCACCGTCCTTCTCTTGCCGTACCGGTCGCGGCGTCCAGCCCGCGCGCTCGGCAACCGCATTGACGAGATCGACGGCGCGCTGATCCCTCAGATAGCGCAGGCGATATTCGATCGGATCGACGCCAGCCTCGGTCGCGGCTTCGTCGATATAGGATTCATGCGCAAAGGTGTTCGGCAGCGCCGAGACACCGCGAAACCAGGACGCACGCACGATCGGCGGCATGTCGTGCGCGACGACGCGCATGTGGTCGTAATCGTAGGGCGGGATTGCGGTTCGGTCGCCCATCTGGAGCACGGCAGGTTCCGGCGAAATCCGCCCGGTCAGCAGAAGCGCGAGCGTCGGTGCCGCATTCGACGGATAGCGCGTGGCGAGATCGTAAGCAGCGACGCCGCCGTCTGCGTCCAATCCGCCATTGACGTCGATCAGCTGCGCGGTGCCCTTGGGCTCCCAGGCGTGCTCCTGCTCGCGCGTGAGCTGCACGCGCACGGGCCGGCCCACCGCGCGGGACAGCAGCAGCGCATCGGCGGTGACGTCATCGGCGCAGTTGCGGCCGTAGCAGCCGGCAGCCTCCAGCCTGATGACCTCGATCTCGCTCTCCGCCCGCTCGATCAGCAGGGCAAGATCGCCGCGCAGCACGTGCGGGTTCTGCGTGCCCGACCAGACGCGGATGTTGCCGTCCTGAAAGTCAGCGACGGCACAGGACGGGCCGATCGAGGCGTGCATCTGATACGGCCAGACATAGGTGCGCTGCATCGGCTTGGTTGCGGCCGCGATCGCGGCGTCGACGTCGCCCTTGTCGATCAACGTGCGCGGCGTCGACGGATTGGCGCGCAGCGCGGTCTCGACATCGGCGAGATCGGTCAGTGCCGGCGTCGGCTTCCAGCGCACCGCGAGCTGCTCCGCCGCGCGGATCGCGTTCTCCTCGCGCTCGGCGACGACGCCGACGAAGTCACCGATGCGCACGACGGCCACGAGGCCGGGAATGTCGCGCACCGAGGCCTCGTCGACCGCAATCAGGCTGGTGCCGACGAACGGACCGGCATCGACACCGGCGTAGGGCGGACGCACCACGCGGCCGTGCAGCATGCCGGGCAGGCGGATGTCGTGCACGAAGGTCAGCTCGCCGGTGGCCTTTGCCGGCAGATCGACGCGGGGCATCGACTGGCCGACGATGGCGTAATCGCCGACAGGCTTCACGGCGACGTCGTCAGCAAGCTCGAGGCGGATCGTCTCGCCGCCGATCAGCTCGCCATAGCTGACGCTGCGATTGTCGTGTCCACGAACAAGGCCGTCCTCGATCCGCAAGTCGGCGACCGGCAGCTCCAGCCGCTCGGCCGCGCGCGCGATCAAAAAGTGCCGCGCTTGCCCAGCGGCCTTGCGCAGGGGCACTGCGGTGATCTGGATGGTTTCGCTGGCGATCGTCGGGCCCTGGTTCGGCACGACAGCGGTGTCGCCGAGCACCACGACGACGCGGGCAAAGGATACGTCGAGCTCCTCGGCGACGATCTGGCCGAGGGCCGTGCGGATGCCGGTGCCGAGATCGACATGGCCGTTATAGGCGCTGACCGATCCATCGGCGGTGATCCGCAGGAAGGTCTCGGATGTGCATTCGTCCACTGTACGGACGACAACGAGTGAACCGGATTGCCGCTCAGCTCCGTTCGAGACAGGGAAGGCCATCAATCCGTGGCCTCGGTGAGCTGGCCCGTCGCGCGCATCACTGCGCGCAGGATTTCGACATGCGTGCCGCAGCGGCAGAGATTGTAGCGCAGCGCCGCCAGCGCCTCCTGCTCGGTCGGTCGCGGGTTGATCGCGAGCAGCGCCTTGGTGGTCATGATCATGCCGTTGAGGCAGTAGCCGCATTGCGCGGCCTGCTCGTCAATGAAGGCCTGCTGCACCACATCCGGCTTGTCGCGCGTGCCGAGCCCTTCGAGCGTCACGATGTCGCGGCCGGCGCAGCCGCTGATCGGAATGACGCAGGAGCGCGCCGCCGCGCCGTCGATCAGGACAGTGCAGGTGCCGCATTCGCCGAGGCCGCAACCATATTTCGGGCCGTTGAGCACGAGGTCGTTGCGCAGCACGTAGAGCAGCGGCGTTTCTCGCGCCGCAGTGACCTCATGGATCCTGCCGTTCACGGTGAGGCGGATCGGTGTCTGCGTCATTCTCGTTCCCAAGCCCGCGGCGAAGTGCTGCTGAATCTACGTCGCGACGATACCGTTTGTACACAAACGTGCAAGCCGTGCATGCCGCACTGCAGCGCGACTGCCTTGTTTGTGGACAGAGCGGATAGGCAAATGAGTTTTTATGCGGCAGCCGCATCTTTTGCGCCGCACTGCGGCTTGACAGCCATCGGGAGCGCGCGCACCATCGTTCGTATACGAATGATAAATGCAAGTCCGCTGGCTTTGACATGGTGATGGAAACAACGAGCGCCGCCACCGACAAGATCCGCTGCGATGCCTGTCCGGTGATGTGCTACATCAAGCCGGGCGCGGCGGGTGCCTGCGATCGCTATGCCAATCATGAAGGCAAGCTCGTTCGCGTCGATCCGCATGTGATCCTGGAGCGCACGGTCTCCCATGGCGGCAAGCTCGTCCCGTTCAGCCGCACCGAAGATTGGGACGGCAAGATCGTCCACGAGCCATCGACCTTCGTGACCGCGATCGGCGCGGGCACGACCTATCCCGACTACAAGCCGGCGCCGTTCATCGTCTCCGCGGAGGTCGACGGGGTCGACATGGTGACTGTGGTCACCGAGGGCATCTTCTCCTATTGCGGAATCAAGGTGAAGATCGACACCGACCGCTATCTCGGGCCTGAGACCGCGACCGTTCGCGCGCAGGGCGAACCGGTCGGCCATGTCACGACCAGCGAATACGGCTCGCAGATGCTGTCGCTCGGCGGCGTGCATCATCTCACCGGCGGCTCCAAGAAGGAGGGCCGCGCCACCTGCGACACGCTGATGGATCTCGCCAACTGCAAAGCGGTGGAGCTGACCATCGACGGCGGCGCGAGCGTGGTGGTGCAGGCCGGGCAGCCGCCGATCGTCAACGGTGTCAGGGAAGAGCGCATGCGTGTCGGCTGCGGCTCGGCGACGATCGGCATGTTTGCCAAGCAGTGGCACGGCAAGGTCGACGAGGTCGTGGTGGTCGACGACCACATCACCGGCGTGCTGAGCGAGCACCAGGCCGGCAAGCTGCTCGACATCGCCGACACCGGCATCAAGATGAAGGGCCGGCGGTCGACGCCCGGCCGTTATTTCCAGGTCGCCGATCCCGGCACGGGTTGGGGCGGCACCAACATCTCCGATCCGCTCTCGATCCTCGGTCCGTTCGACGCAAAGGAAGCCAGGGCCGGCCTCTCGATGCTGATGGTCTCCACGACCGGCGAGCATTCGTCATACTATGTGCTCGACGAGGCCTTGAAGCCGGTCGAGACCGAGATGCCTGATGACCTGAAGTTCTCGGTCGAACGCATCCAGGAGAATTGCGAGCCGGCGCTGTGCACGGTGCTGTTCATGGCCGGTGCCGGCGGGTCGCTGCGTGCGGGCGTCACCGACAATCCGGTGCGGCTGACGCGCTCGGTGAAAGACGCGCTGACGCGCGTCACCAGCGGCGGTGCGCCTGTTTATGTCTGGCCGGGCGGCGGCATCACCTACATGGTCGATGTGACGCAGATGCCCGCCGGCGCGTTCGGCTATGTGCCGACGCCGGCGCTGGTCGCGCCGATCGAATTCACGATGAAGCTGTCCGACTATGCCGCGCTCGGCGGGCACATGGATTATGTGAAGCCGCTCTCCGAGGTGAAGGGCGGCGATGATGTCCGCCAGCTGCCCTGGCAGAACCCGATTCCGGGACCCCGGGCATGACAAGGCTCCCGCAAATCGCATTGCTGTCTGATGGCCGGCGGCTGCATTTGCAGGATGGACCGATTGATCTGATCGTGGAGGCGAGGGGGCGCGCGGACGGCGTACGCGCGGCCTATGAGGCGGCAGCGCGTCGCTTCACCGGGCTGCTCGACGAGCTCTGTGCGGAACTGCCCGAACTGCGCAAGGCGGCGGCCCCCGCCACGTGCACGCTGAACGGCGTTGTCGCGCGCCGCATGTACGCCGCGGTCGCGCCCTATGCCGCCAACTGCTTCATCACGCCGATGGCCGCCGTTGCCGGCAGTGTGGCGGAGGAGATTCTCGGCGCGATGCTCGGCGCAGCGTCGCTTGATCAGGCTTACGTCAATAATGGCGGCGACATCGCCCTTCATCTTGGCCGAGGTGAGCATTTTTCAATTGGGCTGATGGACCGGCCCGATCGCGCCGGCGTGATGCGGACGATGAAGATCGATGCGGATGACCCTGCGCGCGGCATCGCGACCAGCGGTCGGCACGGCCGCAGCTTTTCCCTGGGGATTGCCGATGCGGTGACGGTGCTGGCCGCAACTGCGTCGCAGGCCGATGCGGCGGCCACCATCATCGCCAATGCCGTGGATCTGCCGGGACATTCCGCCATCATCCGGCGCCCTGCGAATGAGCTTCAGCCTGATAGCGATCTCGGCGCGCGCCTCGTCACCCGGAAGGTCGGTGAATTGTCGCAGAACGAGATCGCGGCGGCGCTGGAAGCTGGCGCGAAATGTGCACGGCAATTATTCGATCGTGGACTGATCGAGGGTGCCGTGTTGCAGCTTTGTGGTGATATGCTTGTCATCGGAACAAAAGATATTGAACGGCAACGATCGCGCCCGCCTGTGCTGGAGAACGCGGTTCATGCCTGAACAGCGAAGCGAGCCGAGGAAACAATCATGAGCGCGATCATCCGCAAGATCGTCACCGTCGTCGAAGAGACGCAGATGGAGATGGGCCGGCAGGTGTCCCCGCCGACCCGGCGCGCGGCTGCGATCGCTGTCATCGAAAATCCGTTTGCCGGAAAATATGTCGAAGACCTTTCGCCGCTGATCGCAATCGGTGAGGAGCTCGGCGACCTCCTGTCGAAACGCGCGGTTGCGGCGCTCGGCATCGATGGCGCGAAGGCCCAGAGCTACGGCAAGGCCGCGGCTGTCGGCGAGAACGGCGAGCTCGAACATGCCGCCGCCATCCTTCATCCCAAGATGGGCGCGCCGGTGCGCAAGGTGCTGGGCAAGGGCGCGGCGCTGATTCCGTCGTCGAAGAAGCGCAGCGGTCCCGGCACGACGCTCGACATTCCCCTCGGCCACAAGGACGCGGCCTTCGTGCGCAGTCATTTCGACGGCATGGAAGTGCAGATCAATGATGCGCCGCGCGCCAACGAGATCATGGTCGCGGTCGCCGTCACCGACAGCGGCCGTCCGTTGCCGCGGGTCGGCGGGCTGACGGTTGCGGAGATCAAGGGCGAAGATGGCTTGAGATGAGGCATGATCTGGAGAATGGGCACAAGTTCTCCGATCAAGATCGTGCTTGAGACGTAGAGAGTCAAAACTGGAGGTTGGGATGCGAGCAAGAAACTATTTTGTCGGCGCGGCCTTTGCGCTTCTGGCTGGCGGCATGGCCCATTCGGCCCTGGCGCAGGATATCAAGATCGGCGAGATCAACAGCTACTCGCTGCTGCCGTCCTTCACCGAGCCCTATCGCAAGGGCTGGCAGCTCGCGGTCGAAGAGATCAATGCGGCCGGCGGCATCAACGGCAAGAAGCTCGTCGTCATCTCCAAGGACGACGGCGGCAAGCCGGCGGATGCGCAGACCGCGGCCAACGAGCTAGTTTCGAGCGAGGGCGTTGCGATGCTGACGGGCACGTTCCTGTCGAACATCGGCCTCGCTGTCAGCGATTTCGCGAACCAGAAGAAGGTGTTTTTCCTCGCGGCCGAGCCGCTGACGGACGCGGTGACCTGGTCGAAGGGCAACAAGTACACCTTCCGCCTGAGGCCCTCCAACTACATGCAGGCCGCGATGCTGGTGGAAGCTGCCGCCAAGCTGCCCGCAAAACGCTGGGCGACGATCGCGCCGAACTATGAATACGGCCAGTCTGCGGTGGGGGTGTTCAAGAAGCTGATGTCGGAGAAGCGCCCCGACATCCAGTGGGTCGACGAGCAGTGGCCGCCGCAGGGCAAGATCGACGCGGGTCCGGTGGTGCAGGCGGTGGCCGCGGCCAATCCCGAAGCGATCCTCAACGTCACCTTCGGTCCGGATCTGGTCAAGCTCGTGCGCGAAGGCAACACCCGGGGCCTTTTCAAGGGGCGCGAGGTCGTGTCGTTCCTGACCGGCGAGCCCGAATATCTCGATCCGCTCAAGGACGAGACGCCCGAGGGCTGGATCGTCACCGGTTACCCCTGGTACTCGATCAAGACGCCCGAGCATGACGCGTTCCTGAAGGCCTATCAGGCCAAGTACAACGACTATCCGCGCCTCGGCTCGATCGTCGGCTACCAGACCATCAAGGCCGCAGCGGCGATCATCGCCAAGGCCGGCTCGACCGATACGGACAAGATGATCGCGGCGGCCGAAGGTCTCTCGATGCCATCGCCGTTCGGCGAGATCACCTTCCGCAAGATCGACCATCAGTCGACGCTCGGCGCCTATCTTGGCAAGACCGCGCAGAAGGACGGCAAGGGCGTGATGGTGGACTCCGCCTACAAGAAGGGCTCGGACTATCTGCCAAGCGACGCCGAAGTCGAGAAGCTGCGTCCGAGGGACTGATCTTGTCCTCTCCCTCGCCCCGCTTGCGGGGAGAGGGTCGGGGTGAGGGGGAGCCTCCGCGAGGGAGGTGACCACCGAGTTCGCGGAGACTCCCCCTCACCCGAATTGCTTCGCAATTCGACCTCTCCCCGCAAGCGGGGCGAGGTGAACCGAGACCCGACGTGCCGCACGATCTGGCGCGCACTTCCAACCCGGACCGCCGATGGCCTTTTACGTCGTACAGTTTCTGACAGGTCTCGCCAGCGCAGCGTCGCTGTTCCTGGTGGCCTCGGGCCTGTCGATCATTTTCGGCGTGACGCGGATCGTAAACTTCGCGCATGGCGCCTTCTACATGATCGGCGCCTATATCGCCTTCACGCTGACGGAGCGTTTCTCCGGCGCGTTCGGCTTCTGGGGCGGGGTCGTTATGGCGGCGATCGCCGTGGCGCTGATCGGCGTGATCGTCGAGATGGTGCTGCTCCGGCGCATCTACCACGCGCCCGAACTGTTCCAGCTGCTCGGCACGTTCGGCCTGACCTTGATGGTCGAGGATCTCGTGGTTCTGATCTGGGGTCCCGACGATCTCGTCGGCCGCCGCGCGCCGGGCTTCAAGGGCGCGGTCGATTTCTTCGGTCAGAACATTCCGAGCTATGACCTGTTCCTGATCGTGCTCGGGCCGGTCGTGCTCGGCATTCTCTGGCTCCTGTTCCAGCGCACGCGCTGGGGCGTCCTGGTGCGCGCAGCGACGCAGGACCGCGACATGGTCGCGGCGCTTGGTGTCAATCAGAAATGGCTATTCACTTCTGTGTTCGCCGTCGGCGTCTTCCTCGCCGCACTCGGCGGGGCGCTCCAGATCCCGCGCGATGCCGTGCATCACGCCATGGATCTGCGCATCATCGTCGAAGTCTTCGTCGTGGTTGTGATCGGCGGCCTCGGCAGCATCGTCGGTGCCTTCGTCGCGGCGGTGCTGGTGTCCGAGCTCAACGCCTTCGGCATCCTGATCTTTCCGAAAATCTCCATCATCCTGGTCTTCCTGGTGATGGCGGTGGTGCTGATCGTCCGGCCCTGGGGCCTGTTCGGCAAGCCGGAGGCGGCCGCGCGCAAGACGCCCGGTCTCACCGTCAATCCCTGGCGGCCACTGACATCGAACGAGCGATTGGCCGCGCTCGCAGCGCTGGTCGTCGCGGCAATGCTGCCGCTGTTTGCCGGGAATTACGCGCTGACCGTCGGCTCGGAGATCGCGATTTTCGTGATCTTCGCCGTCAGCCTGCACTTCCTGATGTCGGTCGGCGGGCTGGCGTCTTTCGGCCATGCCGCGTATTTCGGTCTCGGTGCCTACGGCGTCGCCTTCCTCGCCAAGATGGCTGGGCTGCCGATGATCGTCTGCCTCCTGCTCGGACCACTGCTCGGCTGCATGGGCGCCGCGGTGTTCGGCTTCTTCGCCGTGCAGCTCTCGGGTGTCTATTTCGCGATGCTGACGCTCGCTTTTGCGCAGATCGTCTGGTCGATCGCGTTCCAATGGGTGAGCGTGACCGGCGGCGACAACGGCATCCTCGGCATCTGGCCGGAAAAATGGGCGGCGAGCCCCTCACATTTCTATTGGCTGGCGCTTGGCGTTGCGGCTCTGGTGACGATCGCGCTGCGGGTCGCAGTGTTCTCGCCGTTCGGTTACGCGCTCCGGGCGACGCGTGACTCCGCTTTGCGCAGCGAGGCGGTTGGCATCAACGCCAAGCGCATCCAGTGGACCGCCTTCGTGATCGCAGGGACGACGGCCGGTATCGGCGGCGCGCTGTTCGCCTACCTCAAGGGCAGCGTCTTCCCGGACAATCTCGGCATCTCGCTCTCGGTCGATGCGCTGGTCATGGTGCTGCTCGGCGGCGTCGAGACGGTGTCGGGCGGGGTAATCGGCGCGATCGTCTACAAGGCGCTCAACATCTGGCTGGTCAGCCAGACCGATCTGTCGAAACTCGTGCTCGGCGGCTTCATCGTGCTGATCGTCGTCGTCCTTCCCAAGGGCATCGTCGGCATGCTGGAGATGCTGGCGCAGCGCCGCAGGAAGGCATCGCCGCCGGGATCCTCCCTGCTTGCCAAGCCGATCGAGTCCGCCGAATGAGCGTCGCACCCCCACTTCTCGCGGTTGAAGGCCTGACCAAATCCTATGGCGGCATTCATGCCGTGCGTGGCGTCTCGTTCTCGCTGCGCGCCGGCGAGATCCTGGCGCTGATCGGCCCGAACGGCGCCGGCAAGAGCACGTGCTTCGACATGCTCAACGGCCAGAACCGGCCGGACTCCGGCCAGGTCCGTCTGCTCGGCGAGGAGACCACCGGCAAGAAACCGCGGGAGATCTGGCGGCTCGGGGTCGGGCGCACTTTCCAGATCACCGCGACGTTCGCGACGATGACCGTGCGCGAGAACGTGCAGGTCGCGCTGATCTCCCATGAGAAGCAGCTGTTCAATCTCTGGGGCTCGGCGCCGAACTTCGATCGCGGCGAGGCGGGCCGGCTGCTCGAGCTCGTCGGCATGGGCGGCTACGCGGATCGCCCTTGCGGCGAGCTTGCCTATGGCGACCTCAAGCGGCTCGAGCTCGCCGTGGCGCTCGCCAACGAGCCAAGGCTGCTGCTGATGGACGAGCCGACCGCCGGCATGGCACCGCGCGAACGCGTCGATCTGATGCGGCTCACCGCGAGGATTGCGCGGGAGAAGTCGATCGGCGTGCTCTTCACCGAGCACGACATGGACGTCGTGTTCGAGCACGCCGACCGCATCATCGTGCTCAACCGCGGCACGCTGATCGCCGAGGGCTCGCCGGCCGAGGTCCGCGGCAATCCGCAGGTGCAGGCGGTCTATCTCGGCGAGGGCCTTGTCTACGATTCCCGCCATCGCGAGGGGACCTCGGCATGAAGCTCACGGTCGAGGGACTCAACAGCCATTATGGCCCCGCGCACATCCTGTTCGACATCGGTTTCGAGGTCGGCGAGGGCGAAGTGGTAGCGCTATTGGGGCGCAACGGCGCTGGCAAATCGACGACGTTCCGCTCGATCGTCGGCCTCGTCGCGCAGCGCTCGGGCCGGATCATGTTCGAGGGCAAGGACGTCTCGCTGCGGCCGACGCACGAGATCGTGCGGGAAGGGCTCGGCTATGTGCCGGAGGAGCGGCGCATCTTCACCGACCTGACCGTTGAGGAGAATCTTGAAGTCGGCCGCCAGCCGAAGCGTCCGAACGCGCCATACTGGACGCGCGAGAAACTGTTCGCGCTGTTTCCGAACCTGGGCGAGATGAAAAGCCGTCCGGGCGGGCGGATGAGCGGCGGCGAGCAGCAGATGCTGACGATCGCGCGCACGCTGATGGGCAATCCGTCACTGGTGCTGCTCGACGAGCCCTCGGAGGGGCTGTCGCCGAAGATCGTGGAACAGATGGTCGATGCCATTCTGACCATGAAAAAGGAGGGCGTCAGCATCGTCGTGTCCGAGCAGAATTTGCACTTCGCGCGGCTGATCTCCGATCGCGCCTACATCATCGAACGCGGCCGCATCTGTTTTGGCGGGACGATGGCTGAGCTCGATGCGCGCCCGGACATCCGCGACGCGCATCTGTCGTTGTGAGGGGCGGGGAGCTGATGGCGAGAACTGTCGCGGTGAAGAAGGGCGTCAAGCCGGTCAAGTCGTCCTACGTGCTCGACGAGCAGGTCGGATTCATCCTGCGCCAGGTCTGGCAGCGCCACAGTTCGATCTTCTCGCGCGATATCGGCATCAACCTGACGCCAACCCAATGGGCGGCGCTGTCAAAGCTCGCCGAGACCGGGCCGTGCTCGCAGAACCAGCTCGGGCGGCTCACGGCGATGGATGTCGCCACCATCAAGGGCGTGATCGACCGGCTCACGGCGCGCGGCCTGACCGAGACGAGCCAGGACCCAGAGGACGGGCGGCGCCTGCTGGTGAGCCTCACGCGCGCCGGTCAGCAGCTTGCGGAAAAACTGGCGCCGAATGCGCTCGCGATCACCCGCGAAACACTCGCGCCGCTCGACGCCAAGGAGCGCGAGATGCTGATGGCTCTGTTGAACAAGTTGAGATGAACGTCATTCCGGGGCGCGCGCGTAGCGCGTGAACGCGGAATCCGGAGATTGTTGCGCGAGATTCCAGGTTCGCGCTCACGCGCGCCCCGGAATGACGGCAAGAGCCGTCACTTCCCCACCACCTCCGGCACCTTGCCTGCCGGCGGGGTGTTGCGGCTTCGCTGGGTGCGCACGATGCCGTCGATGATGGTCATGCCGATGCCGGGGAGGTCGCCGAGCTGGACGCTCTCCAGGATGTTCTTGCCGGGCGAGTGCTGCGCCTGGTCCATGATGACGAAGTCGGCGGAGCGGCCGACCTCGATCAGGCCGCAGTCGAGCTGCCGCATCCGGGCGGTGTTGCCGGTGGCAAGGCAGAACGCGATCTCGGCCGGCAGGTCGCCGAGCGAGGACAGCATCGAGACCATGCGCAAAATGCCGAGCGGTTGCACGCCGGAGCCGGCGGGCGCGTCGGTGCCGAGGATGACGCGGTGCAGATCGCCCATCTCGCGTGCGGTTCGCAGCGTGAACAGGGCTGAGCGCTCATTGCCGTTGTGCACGAGCTCGAGTCCGCGCTTGCAGCCCTCGCAGATGCAGCGGATCTGGTCGTCGGGCAGCGCGGTGTGTCCGCCATTGATGTGGCCGACCACGTCGGTGTCGGCCTCGAGCACCACGTCCTTGTCGATCAGGCCGGAGCCGGGGATCGAGGGGCCGCCGGTGTGGATCGTGCTCTGGATCCCGTATTTGCGGGCCCAGCCGACCATCTTTCGCGCGGTCGGACCGTCCTTGACGCCGCCGAGGCCGACTTCGCCGAGCAGCTTGACGCCGTTGGCGGCCATCTCCTTGAAGTCCTCTTCGACCATCTCGCATTCGATCACCGGCGCGCCGGCGTGAACCTTCACGCCGCCCGGACGCAAAGTCCAGAACGCGCGCTGGGCGAACACCGCCATCGCCTTCAGGCCGACGACGTCGCGGGGACGACCGGGCATGTGCACTTCGCCGGCGGAGATCATGGTGGTGACGCCGCCATGGAGGTAGCTGTCGATCCAGTTGATCTGGTTCTGCCGCGGCGTCCAGTCGCCGGCGACAGGGTGGACGTGGCTGTCGATCAGGCCCGGCGCCACCGTGGTGCCGTGGGCATCGACGATGGTGGTCGCGCCTTCCGTATTAACGTCCTTGAAGCGGCCGATCGCGGTGATCTTGCCGTTCTCTGCAACGATGGTGTCGCCGTCCAGGATCGGCTTTTCCAGGGCGCCGGACAGGATCAGGCCGATATTGCGGATCACGAGCTTCGAAGGTCCGGTGGCCTGGGGTGCGTCATGCGCCATGGAAGGGCTCCTTATTCCTAACTGCAACGCTCGCGATCTTGGGCAGCCTTGACCGCGGGATCAAGCAGGATTATTCATTAGTATACGAATGATCGTATACAAACGACGCATAGCTGACCGCCTCAGAACCGCTACGACGCGACAAGGAAGGTGAGATGAGCAATTTCAATCAGGAAAGCGTTTTGAGCGTCCACCACTGGACCGACACGCTGTTCTCCTTCAAGACCACGCGCAGCCCGACCTTCCGCTTCCGCAACGGCGAATTCACCATGATCGGGCTCAAGGTCGGCGAGAAGCCCTTGCTGCGGGCCTACAGCGTCGCCAGCGCCAATTACGAGGACACGCTCGAGTTCTTCTCGATCAAGGTGCCGGACGGCCCGTTGACCTCGCGCCTGCAGCACCTGAAGGAGGGCGACGAGATCATCGTCAGCCGCAAGGCCACCGGCACGCTGGTGATCGACAATCTGGCGGAGGGGCGCAACCTTTACCTGATCGGCACCGGCACGGGCCTCGCGCCGTTCCTGAGCGTGATCAAGGACCCCGAAACCTACGAGCGGTTCGAGAAGGTCGTGCTGCTGCACGGCTGCCGTCACGTCAAGGAGCTCGCCTATGGTGAGATGATCACCGAGACGCTGCCGAAGGACGAGCTGATCGGCGAGTACATCCGCGACCAGCTTATCTACTATCCGACCGTGACCCGCGATCCCTTCCGCAACCGCGGCCGCATCACCGACCTCATCACCTCCGGGAAGCTGTTTGCCGATATCGGCCTGCCGGCGCTGGAAGCAGCCCACGACCGCGTCATGATTTGCGGCAGCCCGGCGCTGGTGGCAGACACCCGCGTGCTCCTGGGCGAGCGCGGCTTCGTCGAGGGTAACCACGGCGAGCCGGCCCAGTTCGTGGTCGAAAAGGCCTTTGCCGAGCGCTAAGTCAGGAACTTTCGCGTAATAAGACCGCATTTTCGCCGCCGCGCGGGCGTTGCGACGCCGATTCGGCGCTTGATACTATGTGGAAACGAATCAGCGGAGTTCCCACATGGTTGCGGACAGCGACAGCAACATCGCCTGGCACCGGGTCCAGTTGAAGAAGAACCGCGCCGAGTTGAAGGCGCTCGAGACCGCGCGCTTCACGATGGGCGAGATTGCCTCGTCGAAGCGGAACGGCCACACCCAGAAGACGATTGCGGAACTCAAGCACAAGATCGCGCAGTCCGAGCGCGCGATCGCCGATTACGACAAGCGCACGCGCCGTCCGCTCGCCACCGATCTGCAAAGCCTCAGCAATGGCAGCTGGAGTCATTGGGACGCCTATACCAACCAGCAGCAGCGCAAGACCGGCCAGCGCTCGCCCGGACGCGGGTAGACTCGTCGCGTCCGGCCCCCTTGCGGCGGCCGCGCCGAGCACCATCTGCGTGAGACGCCAACAACCAATCCGGTGATCCCATGACACCGCGCCTCGATTTCACCAGCGAGGCCTTCTTTCGCGATCCGCCCAAGGCGATCGCGACGTTGCGCATGTCCGGCCCCGTGGTTGCGACGCGATTTCCTCTCGTCGGCGACGTCTGGATCACCACGACCCATGACGCGACAGCAGAGGTCCTGAAAGACAGCACCACCTTCACGCTGCGCAAGGAAGACGGCGACGTCGCGGGTCTGCGCTGGTGGATGCCGAGATACGTCAAAACCATCGCCAACAACATGCTGACGATGGACGAGCCGGATCACACGAGGCTGCGCAGCATCGTCGACGAGGCCTTTCGCCGCCGCGCGATCGTCGCGATGGAGCCCCGTATCCGGGCCATCGCCGACGATCTCGCTGACGAGCTTTTTGCGAACGGAAGCCCGGCCGATCTCGTCGAGCGCTACGCACGCATCCTGCCGCTGTCAGTGATCTCCGAACTCCTGGGCCTGCCTCTCGCCGATCGTCCGAGGTTCATCGCCTGGGCCAACACGATGTCCTCGCTGACGAATGTCCTCAGCTTCTTCCGGCTGGTGTTCGCGTTCCGCAAGATGCGAGCCTATCTCGAACGGCAGCTGCAGATCGCGCGCGTGCAGGGCGGTGAGGGCCTGATTGCCGAGCTGGTCCAGGTCGAGCGCGAGGGCGGCCAGATCACGCCGGATGAAATGGTGTCGATGGTGTTCCTGCTGCTCGCGGCAGGCTCGGAGACCACCACGCATCTCATCAGCGGCTCGGTGTACGAACTGCTCAGGAATCCCGGCCTGCGCGACTGGCTGGAACAGGACTGGAGCCGCGTCGGGCTTGCGGTGGAGGAGTTCCTGCGCTTCGTGTCGCCGGTGCAGTTTTCCAAGCCGCGCTATGTGCGGCGGGATGTCGAGCTCGAAGGCGTGCAGCTGAAGAAGGGCGATCGCGTCATGGTGATGCTCGCCGCCGCGAACGTGGATCCGGCGATGCATGATCGTCCCGAGAGCCTCGATCTCGAACGCAAGCCGAACCGTCACATGTCCTTCGGGACGGGTATCCATTTCTGCCTCGGCCATCAGCTCGCGCGCATCGAGGAAGCCTGCGCGCTGGAAGCGCTGTTCGTGCGATGGCCGCGGCTTGGTCTCGCCGTCGATCCATCGCGGGTTCACTGGCGCAAGCGGCCGGGCCTTCGCGCGATCGAGAAACTGCCTGTCACGGCCGATGGCGGCGAAAGGCGCCAGACGAGTTCCGAGGTCGAGCCGTTGCTGGCCAGTTGAGGCGAAACGTGACGGCCGTTCTCTCGCGCTACCGCGAAACAAATCCGGCGGTGTAGGCGTTGACTCAATGCGGACAACAAGCAATGGAGAAATCCATGCCACATGGAGGCAAGACGCATATCGGTTCAGGCGCGCACGGCAAGGGCGCAGGGAGCGGAGCGCTAACGGACATTCCCAAGGACAAGATCGGCGATAACATGATCTTGTCGAACCGCGACAAGGCCCAGCATTCCGACATTCGCGGCATGGACAGTAAATTCATCCAGACCGAACAGTATCAGGACCATTCGGCCAACAGGCTGACCGACGATGAGGAAGCCGAGGAATAAGCGATTGCGTTAAGCAACGGCCTCAGGAGCCAGTCGACTTCCTGGAAGCGACGAGGTCGCGCTCCCAGCCGAACACGGAGCGGCCATCGAGGTCCGGCGAGGCCGCGCGCTCGCCAGCGATGAAGACCTCGACAGACGGCCCGCGCGCTGTCCGTTCCAGCCGCCGCGCCTGATCATCGAGCCGCTTGAGTGCCTGCATCTCTTCCTCGCGCCCGAGTTTTGCATTCTGGACCGCGCCCTTCAGGACGCGAATGGTTTCGTCATAGACCTTGATCGGAACGGGGTAGGGATGCCGGTCCTTGCCGCCGTGGGCGAGCGAGAAGCGCGCCGGATCGTTGAAGCGATAGGGCGCACCGTGCACGACCTCGGCCACCATTGCGAGCGAGCGCACGGTGCGCGCGCCGACGCCCGGCGTCAGCAACAGCTCCGGGAAGTCGACCGGGCCACGCTCGGCCGCGGCGGCCAGCGTGCCATGCAAGCGGCGCGCGAACACGTCCTTGGGCCGGATATCATGATGCGCGGGCATGATCAGATGCGGCAGCAAGCCTTGTGCTGGTTCGGGGGCAGTCCCGGTGAGCCGCTCGAATTCGCAGACGATGCGATCGGGGCCAAGATCGCTCAAGAGCTCGAGCTGCGCGGTGCGTGAGACGTCGGCGCGATGGTCCGTGAGATTGACGATCTCGCCTTGCTGCGGGCCGTCGATGGCACTGTGCGGCGCATCGACAAAACTCTTCAGCGCCTCTGAATGCCAGTGATAGCGGCGGGCCTGCCTCTTGTCGCCATTCATGCCTTGTTGCACCACGGTCCATTTCCCGTCGGCGGTGACGAAGAAGCCGTGCAGATAAAGATCAAACCCGTCCTGGACCGCGGCACTGTCGACCTTTGCCACCAGGCGGCTGGCGCGGGTGAGCTTTGCGCCGTCGAATCCGACGCGGTCGCCAAGCTGCAAGAGCTCGTCCGGTGTCTTGCGCGAATGCTGACCGCGTCCGCCACAGACGTAGATGCCGAGTTCGTCCTGGAGCGGTCCGAGCCCGCGCTTCAACGCCCCGATTACGGAGGTCGTGATGCCCGAGGAGTGCCAGTCCATGCCCATCACGGCGCCGAACGACTGGAACCAGAACGGATGCGAGAGACGCTGGAGGAATGCGTCGCGCCCGTAATGATGCACGATCGCCTGCGTGACGATCGCGCCGAGCGAGGTCATGCGGCTCGCAAGCCATGGCGGAACCCGCCCGGTGTGGAGAGGAAGATCGGCGCTGCCGGTACGTCGAGTCATGACCGACTCAAATTAGCGCAGTTCGGCGACGGTTGCACCAGTGGAACGCTGCGTTGCGCGGGCCGGGGGAGCGAAGCGGCGGGGAACGCGTTGAGCAGACGAGAATGGAAATACCGGGACCTTGAAGCTCGGCGGGATCAGCCGGCGGTGACCACGGCCGCACCGGTTTGCCGATCGGGGCGCGATCGCGGCTTGCGCAGTTTTCGCCGCGCCCAGATCAGGAGGCCGGTCGACAGCAGTGTCAGGAGTGCGATTGACGTCACGACGTTGAGCGGCGAGGCGATCAGGGCCGACCAGTTTCCTTCGTGGATCAGGCGCGGCCAGTTGCGCGGCAGCGGTCCGACGCCCGATGAATTGACGGCGTAGGCGCGCAGTTCTCCGCTCTCGTAAATGCGGGCCATCATGCGGCCGCCGCGCGCGCCGATCGAGATCACGTGCGAGAGGTCATGGGAGGCCGCGACCATGCGAACCGCTTCGGGCAGGGGGAGAGGACGCGCGCCGCCGGCTGGAGCGGCTCCGCTCTGAAACGTCAGGCCGAACGCCATGCACAGTCCGGTCAGCGGGCTCAGGAGGATCAGCGGCAGCGCAAACCATGCGGTGCCCTTGTGCCATCCGGAGAGCGTGTTGCGCAGCCGGGGCAGTCCCATGAGGATGCCGAGCACCATCAGAGATACCATGGCGATGGTCGAACTCGTGACCAGCCAGGCCTGGCCGAGCAACCGTTCATGCGTGAACCGCGCCCACAGGAAAAGATCGGGGAGGCGAGAGCTGGCGGCGGCGGGTTCGCCCGTTGCGAGGTCGATCGCCGGGGCTCCGGCGCCTTGCAGCGTCATCCGCTGCGCACCGGCATTGATCGCAAGCCCGCGCGCCTTGCCGTCCGGATCATATCTTTTCACCAAGTCGACGATGCGTCCAGAGTCGATCGCCGGACCGCTGATGCCGCTGACCTGCACCAGAGGCTCGAAAGACAGAATCAGTCCAGTGGCGAAGATCGCGAGCAGAGGCAGGGCGAAGACCAGCGTGATCCAGCGATGGATTGTCAACAATATGGACTTGCTCATTCTCAGTCTCCGGCGATCTCAGGCTTTGGTCGCCCAGCGGAGCGCCGAAGACAAATAACGCCTTGTCCATGTTGCCCGCGTTGATTTGCAGCAAACGGAGTCAGTCCACAGCGATGCTAGCGAATGCTAATCGTTCGCAGGTTCGCCGGAGATCGGCTGGCGGTGCGCGGAGCAGGCGGCGAGTTGAGCATTACTCGCGCGTCGGCTTGGTCGCGCCGCGCAGGCCCGCCTGCTGCTGGATCGTCTCCAGTGCGCCGGAGGACTGCTCTTCCGTCACGAAGCGGTTGAGCAGAGGAAGCGCGTCCTCGCGTCCCCTAGGGATCGCGATGGCCATGTGCTCGGCGCCCCAGTTGCCGTCGAGAATTCGCGCGCCCGGCATCTGGTCGGACATCTCGAACAGCGTCGGCTTGTTGGTGGCGTAGAGATCGATCTCGCCGCGGCCGAACATGGCGATGGCGACCTTCACGCTTTCGGCGGGAACGATGGTCGCGTTCTTGAATTTTGTTGGCAGCGTGCGCTCGGAGGTCGAGCCTTTGGTGACGCCGATCTTTACGCCGGGCTTGTCGATATCCTCGGCCTTGCCGATCGGCGAGTTCGCCGGAACGAGATAGCCGAGCTCGATCGCCAGCACCGGCTGGCTGAAGCTGACCTCGTTCGCGCGAGCCGGCGTGGCATTGGTCACGGTGAAGTCGACCTGGCCGTCGTGGATCGCGCTGACGATGTCGGCAACACGCTGAAACCTGACATAGTCGACGCCGACGCCGAGCCGTTTTGCCAGCTCGCCGCCGAGATCGTAGCTCAGGCCGTGCGGCTTGCCGGCCGCGTCTGATACCATCGAGGTCGGGCTGCCCGGATAGATGCCGACGCGCAAGCTGCCGCTCGGCGCCAGAAGCTTTGCTTCGCCGTCGGCCCGCGCGGGCGCGCCGAGCAGGCTGATGACTGCGACCGCGAGCAGGGCGGTGCGCGCAAGGCGCCCGCGATGAGAAGAGGTCCTCATGTCAGCCTCACTGTGCGCGGATGTCGGCGGCCTTCAGCACCGGCTCCCACTTGGCTGCCTCGGCATGCATGTAGGCGTCAAAATCCTTCGCGGAGGAGCCGACCGGGGCTGCGCCGATCTTGCCGAGCGTCGACAGCACGTTCGGGTCCTGCAGCGCCGCCTTCAAATCGGCTTCGAGCTTCGCCACGATCTCCGGCGGCATCTTGGCCGGACCAAGCACACCCCACCAGACGGAGACGTCATACCCTGATACACCGGACTCGGCGACCGTCGGGACATTGGGCAGCGCCTTGGAGCGTTCGGCCGAGGTTACCGCGAGCGCGCGCACCGGGCCGCCCTCGAGCTGGCCGATCGCTTCCGCGAGCGGATTGATGCTCAGCGGGATCTCGCCGGCGATCACGGCGGTCAGCGCCGGTGCGCCGCCCTTGTAGGGGATCGCGACGATCTTGGTGCCGGACATGTGTTTCAACAACTCGCCGGCGAGATGCGCCGAGGTACCGTTGCCGGACATGCCGTAGGAAAGCTTGTCCGGCTCTTTCTTCGCCGCCGCCAAGAGGTCGCCGAGCGTCTTGTAGGGGCTGTCCTTCGCCACCACGATTGCGAGCGGAGAGGAGGCGACTTCGGTGATTGCAGTGAAATCCTTGAACGTGTCATAGGGCACGCTCGGATAGATGAACTGATTGAGCGGGTGGCCGCTCGCGACCAGGATCAGCGTGTAGCCATCCGGCGCGGCCTGGGTCAGTGCCTGCGAGGCAACGATGCCGCCGGCGCCGGGACGGTTGTCGATCACGGGCTGCTGCCCCCAGGTCTTCGCCAGCGCCTGGCCCAGTGTGCGCGCCAGCACGTCGACCGCGCCGCCGGCCGCATAGGGCACGAGGATGTGGACCGGCTTGCTGGGGTAGTTGTCAGCCTGCGCGGCGCCGCCCGCGAGCAGCAGGCCGGCGCCGAGCATGAGACGGCCGATCTTCCTGTTCAAACCCAGCATTTTCCAGCACTCCTTCAGGGCATTTGCGCGCCGGCAGCTGTCTCTGAGCCACCCCGGACGTTGCCCATGGTTTTTGTTGACGAGACCTGATCTTTTGTACGATAGTACAAATCACATGGTACGCAAGCCCACCAGCAAGGAAACGGCCCGCAAGCCGAACATGCGCGAGGCGATCCTCGCCGCGGCCGAGGAGCTGTTCGCCACCAACGGTTTCAATGCCGTTTCGGTGCGCGATATCGCGCAGGCCGCCGGGGCCAATCCCGGCAGCGTGACCTATCATTTCAAGACCAAGGATGGCCTGCTGCTGGAGATCTACCGGCGCCATTGCGGGCCGATGAACCTGCGGCGTTCCGAGCTGCTCGCGGCCGCCAGACGCGTGCGCGATCTGCAGGATCGGCTGGAAGCGATCGTGCGGGCCTATGTCGTGCCGGCTTTCACCTCGGGCAGTGATCTCACCGGTGGCGGAGCGCGCTTCACGCGGCTGCGTGCCGTGATGTCGGCGGAAGGCAATGAGGTCGCGCGTCGCATCATCGCGCAGACCTTCGACGACACCAGCCACGCCTTCATCGATGCGGTCCACGAGAGCCTGCCGCACATTCCCCGCACCGACATCGTCTGGCGCAGCCACTTCCTGCTCGGAGCGCTCTACTACTCGCTGGTGACGCCGGATCGCGTCTCGCGCCTGTCGCGCGGCGAGGCCGACGGCAACGATGCCGCCAGCGCCATCGAGCAGTTGGTGCAGGCCACGGTCGCAGCGTTCCAGGCTCCGGCGCTGGATCAGGCCGCGCCGGCACGGCGGCGGGCTGTTGCAAGCAGCAAGACTTGAAAGAAACTACCCGAGAGAAGGCGCGGCCTCGCGCTTGCGCTCGCAAGCGGGCCATGTGACTGGGTGACGAGGAAATGAACAGGCGCGAGTGCTTGCATCTTTTGACCGGGCTGGCCGGCGCGGCGCTCGCAAGTGAAGCGCGCGCGCAAGGGGCCGAGCCGAAGGCGATGCCGACGATCGCGCCGCCGGACCCAAATCCAAAGACGCCGTCGTTCAAGCTGCCGCCAAAATCCTGCGACAGCCATACCCACATCTTCGGGCCGGCCTCCCGTTATCCCTTCGCGGAAAAGCGACCCTACAACACGGCTGATGCGCCGCTGGAGACGTTCCGCAGCCTGCATGAGAAGATCGGCGTCGAGCGCTGCGTGATCGTCAATGCCACTGTGCACGGCACCGACAATCGCGTCGTCACCGATGCCATCGCCCAGAGCGAGGGCGCCTATAAAGGCATCGCCAACGTCAGTGACGAGATGACCGAGAAGGAGCTGGCGGCGCTCGACAAGGGCGGCATCTGCGGCTGCCGCTTCGCCTTCCTCAAGCGCCTCGGTGGCGTCGGCGACATGACCAAGTTCCAGCGCATCGTGCACCGCGTCGCCGAGCTCGGCTGGCATATCGACGTCTATTTCGAACCGGGCACGATCGCCGAGTTCGCGCCCATCCTGACCGCGCTGCCGACGCCCTACGTGATCGACCACATGGGGACGGTGCAAGCGGGGAAGGGGCTCGACGATCCCGGCTTCACCGCCTTGCTCGACCTGCAGAAGAAGGACGAGAAGTGCTGGGTGAAGATCTCCGGCCTGGAGCGCGCCTCTGCCGGCGGCAAGCCGTTCCACGATGCGGTGCCATTTGCGAAGACGCTGATCGACAATGCGCCTGATCGTGTCATCTGGGGCACCGACTGGCCGCATCCCAACGTCAAGATCATGCCGAATGACGGCGAGATCGTCGATCTGATCCCCCTCTACGCGGCAGATAGCGCGATCCGGCAGAAGCTGCTGGTCGACAATCCGGCGCGGCTGTTCAAGTTCACCTGATGACGATGATGTACACGCCGACCATTCCGCCGCCCGATCCGAACACGCGCACGCCGAAATTCAAGCTGCCAAAACTGTCCTGCGACGCGCATTGCCATATCTTCGGGCCCGGCGCGAAGTATCCCTACGCGCCTGACCGCTCCTATACACCGCCGGACGCGCCGCTCGAGGATTTCCGCGCACTGCATGCCAAGCTCGGTGTCGAGCGTGCCGTCATCGTCAATGCCAGCGTGCACGGGATCGACAACACGGTGGCGCTCGATGCCATCGCGCAGAGTAACGGCGCCTACCGTGCGGTTGCCAATATCGACGACACCATCACTGAACGTGGGCTTCGCGTGCTGCATGAGGGCGGCTTCCGCGGCTGCCGTTTCAATTTCGTCCGCCATCTCGGCGGCATCCCTGACAAGAGCGTGTTCAATCGCGTCATTGCGATGGTCGCTCCGCTCGGCTGGCACATCGACCTGCATTTCGATGCGATCGACCTGCCGGAATATGCCGACATGCTGGCAAGACTGCCGCTGAGCTACACCATCGACCATATGGGACGGGTGAAGGCTTCCGACGGGCTCGACCAGCTTCCGTTCAGGATCCTGATCGAGCTGATGGAGCGCGACGAGAAGTGCTGGGTCAAGATCTGCGGCTCGGAGCGGGTGTCCTCGGCTGGGCCGCCCTTCACCGACGCAGTGCCGTTCGCGCGAAAGATCGTCGAGACCGCGGTCGACCGCGTCATCTGGGGCACCGACTGGCCACATCCGAACGTCAAGGTGATGCCGAACGACGGCGACCTGGTCGATCTGATCCCGCTGTTCGCGCCGGAGGTGGAATTCCAGCAGAAGATACTCGTCGACAATCCCGCGCGCCTGTTTGGGTTCGGCGCATGACAGCGCTCGCGATCGACAAGCCGCGCGGCCGCGCCTGGTGGAAGGAGCTCTGGATCCAGGTGCTCATCGCCATGGCGGCCGGTATCGCGCTCGGGATCGCTAGTCCCGAGGCTGGCGCCAAGATGCAGCCGCTCGGGGATGCCTTCATCAAGGCGATCCGGATGTTGATCGCGCCGATCATCTTCTGCACCGTCGTCCATGGCATCGCCCATATGGCCGACATGGCCCGTGTCGGGCGCGTCGCGGTGAAGGCGATCGTCTATTTCGAGATCATGACCACGATCGCGCTGATCATCGGTCTCATCGCTGTGAACGTGCTCAAGCCCGGCGCCGGCATGAACATCGATCCCGCCAGCATCAATGCCAGCGCGGTCGAGCCTTACGTCAAGCAGACCGGCGCCATCGGCTTCGTGCCGTTCCTGATGAACATCGTGCCCGCGACGTTCATCGGCGCCTTTGCCGAAGGCAATATCCTGCAGGTGTTGTTCATTTCGGTGCTGTGCGGCTTTGCGCTGGTGCAGCTCGGTGAGCGCACCGCGCCGCTGGTCAACCTGATCGACATCGCCGCCAAGATGGTGTTCGCCGTCGTCGGCTTCGTGATGTGGGCGGCGCCAATCGGCGCATTCGGCGCCATCGCGTTTACGGTCGGCAAGTTCGGCGTGGGCTCGCTGGCCTCGCTCGGCAAGCTCCTGGGCGGATTCTACCTGACCTGCGTGATCTTCATCATCGTCGCGCTCGGTCCGGTGGCGCGGCTGTGCGGCTTCTCGCTGGTCAAGCTGATCCGCTACATCTGGGAAGAGCTGTTGATCTGCATCGCCACGACATCGTCCGAGACGGTGTTGCCGCGGATGCTGACCAAGCTGGAGAAGGCGGGCTGCGAGCGCAGCGTGGTCGGGCTGGTGATCCCGACCGGCTATTCCTTCAATCTCGATGGCACCTGCCTTTACCTTGCCGCTGCCTCGGTGTTCCTGGCGCAGGCGACCAACACGCCGTTCGGGCTTGCCGAGCAGATCGAGCTGCTGCTGATCCTGCTCGTGACCTCCAAGGGCGCGGCGGGGATCGCGGGCGCTGCCTTCGTCGTGCTGGCGGCAACGCTGTCGGCCACCGGATCCATTCCGGTGACGAGCGTCGCGCTCGTGCTCGGCATCCACCGCCTGATGTCGCAGGGGTTGACGCCGACCAATCTGATCGGGAACGCGGTGGCGACCATCGCGATTGCCAAATGGGAAGGCGCGCTCGATAGCGAGCGCCTGAAGCGCGTGCTCGATGGCGAGGAACCCGCCGCTGCGGCTTGAATGAACCGGCTTCCTGCATGACGCAGGCAGCCGATGATGCTTACGAACGAAAGAGGGGAGTTTGTCCCATGAAAACAGGTCTCGTGATTGCCGCCCATCCGGGCGATTTCGTCTGGCGCGCCGGCGGCGCCATCGCGCTGCATGCGAAGAAGGGTTTTCGCATGAAGATCGTCTGCATGTCCTTCGGCGAGCGCGGCGAAAGCCAGTTCGCCTGGAAGGAAAAGGGCGCGACGCTTGAATCGGTCAAGGCCGGCCGCAAGGACGAGGCGGAGCGGGCCGCCAAGCTGCTGGGGGCGGAGATTGAGTTCTTCGACTGCGGCGACTATCCGCTGAAGCTCAACGAGGCGCATTTCGACCGCATGGTCGACATCTACCGCGAGCTCAATCCCAGCTTCGTGCTGACGCATGCGCTGGAAGACCCCTATAATTTCGACCATCCGAACGCGGCGCATTTCGCGCAGGAGACCCGCGTCGTCGCGCAGGCCATGGGCCACAAGCCCGGCGCGCAGTACAAGTACTCCGCGCCGCCGGTGTTCCTGTTCGAGCCGCACCAGCCGGAGCAATGCAACTACAAACCTAACCTGATCCTCAAGATCGACGAGGTCTGGAAGGAGAAGTACGAGGCCTTCCAGATCCTGGCCGCGCAAAAACATCTCTGGGGCTATTACGAGCGCGTTGCGCTCAACCGCGGCATCCAGGGCAGCCGCAACACCGGCGTGCCCATGACCTATGGTGAGGCCTATCAGCGCCTGTTCCCGACGGTCGAGGAGGTGCTCGCATGAAGCCGGTCGTCGTTCGCAACATCAAGCGTGCCGATCCCGCCGGGATGGCGGAGTACGGCGTCTCGACGGTTCACGAGGCCTATGGCCGCGTCGGTCTGATGAAGCCGTATTTGCGGCCGGTGTGGCCGGGCGCGGCGATTGCAGGTCCCGCCGTCACAGTGCTGGCGCAGCCCGGTGACAACTGGATGATCCATGTCGCCGTCGAGCAGTGCAAAAAGGGCGACATCCTCGTCGTCGGCTGCGCCACTGACAACACCGACGGCATGTTCGGCGAGCTGCTCGCGACCTCGCTCAAGGCGCGCGGCGTGCAGGGGCTGATCATCGATGCCGGCTGCCGCGACGTCAAAGCACTGCACGAGATGAACTTCCCGGTGTGGTCCCGCGCGGTCTCGGCCAAGGGGACAGTCAAGGCCACGCTCGGCTCGGTCAACGTCCCCGTCGTTTGCGCCGGCGTCAACGTCGATCCCGGCGATATCATCGTGGCCGATGACGACGGTGTGGTGGTGGTGCCCAAACGCTATGCGGCCGAGGTCGCCGAGAAGGCGAAGAAGCGCAACGCCGATGAAGGCGGCAAGCGCAAGCGGCTGGCCTCGGGCGAGCTGGGCCTCGACATGTACAGTATGCGCGAGGCGCTCGCGAAGGCCGGGCTCGTCTACGTCGACAATCCCGAGGACGTCTAGGGCGAAGAGAAGCGGAGCGGGCGGATGGATCGTCTCAAGCTGAAGGCCGTGCTCGGCAGTCACCCCCATGTCCAGGTGGTGAAGAGCGGCGAGCTCCGCTCCGACCTCTTCGACCTGGACTTCATCGAGTACACGCCGACCAACACTGCGTTCAAGCCGATGGTGCGCGAGCAGGCCTTCGACGTCTGCGAGATGGCGATCGTCACCTATCTGATGGCGAAGGCGCACGGCAAGCCGCTGGTGCTGCTGCCGGCGACCATGCTCGGCCGCTTCCAGCATTCCTATGCGCTCTACAATCCCCAGAGTGGAACGCTCGGACCGTCCGATCTCGAAGACAAGCGCGTCGGCATCCGCTCGTTCACGACGACGACGGGCGCCTGGATCAGGGGCATTCTCGCCAACGACTACGGCGTCAATCTCGACAAGATCCGCTGGGTGACGTTCGAGGACCCGCACGTCGCCGAATATGTCGACACCACCGAGCGTGCACCGAAGGACAAGAAGATCCTGCAGATGCTGCTCGACGGTGAGCTCGACGCCGTCCTCGGCGAGACCTCGAACGATGCGAGGCTGAAGCCGCTATTCCCTGATCCGGCCGCGGAAGCCGCGAAATGGTATGCCCGTCGCGGTATCGTGCCGGTCAATCATCTCGTGGTCGTGACCGAGAAGCTCGCGAAATCGCATCCCGACGTGGTCGCGGGCGTCTATGATCTCCTCAATCGAAACAAGGAACAGGTGGGGCCAGCGGCAACGCCGGACCTCGTTCCGTTCGGGATCGAGGCGAACAGGAACCCTTTGGAGCTGATCATCGACTACGCATTCCAACAGGCGCTGATCCCGCGCCGCTATGCGGTCGAGGAGCTGTTCGATGAGACGACGCGAGGACTGAACTGATGTCGGATCCGAAACGATGGCAGATCGGGGTGGTTGGTTATGGCGAGGTCGGCAGGATCCTGGCCGAAGACCTGCGCCAGCAGGACATCAAGGTCGCCGCTTTTGACATCAAGCTTGGAAGCGAGCAGGGCGCGTCCCTGAAAGAGCATGCGGCGAAATTCGGCGTTGGGCTTGCGGCCTCCCACGCTGAGCTGACCGCGAAATCCGATTTCATCGTCTCCGCGGTCACGGCGAGCCAGGCCGTGCCGGTGGCAAGAGCCTGCGCCGCGGCGGTCAACCAGGGCACCTGGTTCCTGGATTTCAACTCGGCATCTCCCGGTGCCAAGCAGCGCGCCGCCGCGCTGATCGACGGGGCCGGCGGACGTTATGTCGAGGGTGCGGTGATGACCTCGGTACCGCCTTATCGCATCAAGGTGCCGCTGCTGCTCGGCGGTCCCGGCGCGAAGGAGTTGGAGCCGCTTCTGAACGCAATCGGTTTTGCGGCGAAGGTTGCGAGCGACAAGCTCGGTGTGTCCTCCGCGGTGAAGATGTGCCGCAGCATCATGATCAAGGGCCTGGAAGCCATGGTCATCGAGAGCTTCACCACCGCGCGCGCCTATGGCGTCGAGGATGCCGTACTGGCCTCACTTGCAGAGACGTTCCCGGGTATCAACTGGGAGAAGCAGGGCGCCTATTTCTTCCAGCGCGTGATCGAGCACGGCCGCCGCCGTGCCGAAGAGGTGCGCGAGGTCGCGGAGACTGTGCGTGAGGCCGGGCTGACGCCGTGGTCCGCGCAGGGCACGGCCGAGCGTCAGGCCTGGGTGGCCGATCTTGCCGACGAAGGCCTGTTCGGCACAAAGGGAACGAAGGAGTTCGCCCGCAGCCCCGATTGGCGCACCGAGGCGGATCGCATCCTCGCGAAGATCAAGCGCTAAGGCTGAACGCGTTGTCGTCGCGATAGCCCGAGATCTCATCGCGGGCGAGCGCGATCAGGTCGAGCAGGCCCTTGGCTTCGCGGACGACCTGGTCCTTGGCGCGCTCGGTGCGGAACTCGGTGAGGATCGTGCGAATGCACTTGTCGGCGGTATCGAGCGTCCAGAGCGCATGGGCCATATCGTCCTGCGTCTGGATGGTCGACATATCGAGGCCCGACAAAACTTCGCCGATGCCGTTCAGTCGCTTGACCGCCGTCTCGGCGGGCGTCTTGGCGCGAATGGAGTTGTAATCGATGCTGCTGAATGCGCTGAACATATCCCTACTTCCCCATTGAACGCAGATGGTCAGAGCGCCTCCCAGTATGACCCGGGCGGGCGGTCGTGCAATGCGCGCCGCTACGGTCCGGGATTCTACCGGACTCTGATCGTTGGGAAGGAATAGCGGTAAAATCGGATGGGAGTGGCCCAATGATTAGCCACGTTTCCCGACAATCTTACCGTTGCAAGCGACGAGCTTGCCATCCTTGTAGACGGAACGACCTTGCGGGGCCGCGACGACGGCTTCAGGAACATGTTCCGCGTTCAGCGTCACGAAATCGGCCTTGGCGCCGACGCGCAGGCCGTAGCCTTCGAGCCGCAGCGCCTTTGCGCCGGCCTCTGTGACGACATCGAACGCGGCACGCAGTTCTTCGTCGATATTGAAGCCCGAGCGGTAGCCGAGCGTCGTTGCCCGGCGCAGCATGTCGCCGTCGCCATAGGGCCACCAGGAATCGCGAATATTGTCGTTGCCACTGAAGACGGTGACGCCGGCGTTGCGCAGAGCCAGGATCGGCGGAAAGGGCCGGGCGCCCGGTGCATTCGTCATGATCGCGACGCCGGAGCGGGCCAGGAGTTCGGCGATTGTCTTGAGCTGATCCATGGAGATGTCGCCGAGCCCATAAGCATGGCTGACGGCGACATGGCCCTCCATGCCGAGCGCGCGCGTGCGTGCCGCGATCTGCTCGATCTCGAAAGCGCCCAGCGTGCCCATGTCGTGCAGATGGATGTCGACGTCGACGCCGTGCCGGCCCGCCACGCCGAACACGACGTCGAGGTGCTTTTCGACATCGCGGTCGAAGCTCGCGGGATCGAGCCCGCCGACGAGATCGGCGCCAAGGCCGATGGCCTCGTCCAGCAGTTGCGGCGTGCCCGGGCTCGACAGGATGCCGCTCTGGGGAAAGGCAACGAGCTGGATGTCGATCAGCCCCTTGTATTCCTCGCGCACGCGCAAAATCGTCTCGAGCGATTTCAGCCCGACCGAGCCGTCCACCATGACATGGCTGCGCATCTGCGTGCTGCCGTGGCCGATGCAGAGATCGAGCTGATTGCGCGCACGCACATCCGTCGGCGCGGCCTCGGCCATGTTCTGGGCCTGGAAGGCGACGCGTTCATGCACGTTGAACCCGTTCGTGCACGGCTTGTGCGGACGCCAGGCGTCGCCATAGAAGCTGGTGTCGAGATGGATGTGGCCTTCGACGAAGCCGGGCACGACGAGCGCATTGCCAAGGTCTATCATCTCGGCGCCGCTGGGCGGCTGGTCAGCGGGCGTGATCGCGGCAATGCGTCCGTCCTTGACCGCGATGTGATGCCGAGCCCCGCCGTCGAAGCGCGCGTTCAGGAAGATCGTGTCGAACGTCATCTGGTTCCTCCGTCGGTTGATTTGCGGTGATAGTTGCGCAGGACGCGGCTTTGGCGCAATGCGCGGGAAGGCGAGGGCCGTTCAGCGTCCAGGGGTAAAGAGAGTGGGCCGCTGCCGCTCAAATGTCTGCCGGCCGCTCTTGAAGCCCATCACGATGTCCGGCAACTCGGCGATGGCAAAGCGGCTGTCCTGGGTGTCGATCACGACCAGATCGGCGGGATTGCCGACCTTGATGCCGTAGTCGCCAAGGTTCATCAGCCGCGCCGGCAGTTCGGTCACGAGATCGAGGCAGGTGTCGAAATCGTTGACCGAGGCGTGCGCGACGTTGGCATAGAAGTTCGCCATCCGCAGCAGCGAGGCGTCGCCGAACGGCGTGAAGGGATTGAGCACGTTGTTGGTCGCCACCGAGCACAGCACGCCGTCACCCGCGAGCTTGTGGGCGAGCGTCAGCCCTCGCGGTGCGTTGTGGGTTGCTTCGCGCCCCATCAGGTAAAGATCGGTCGCGGGCAGCACGGTGACGGCAACGCCGGCTTTCGCGAGCTGTGCGGTGGCAGCCTTCATCCGCTCGGGCGGCAGTGCGGAAAGCTTCGTGGCATGGCCGATCGCGACGCGTCCTTGATAGTTGCGCCGCTCGGTCTGCCTGCAGACCTCGTCGAGGTGCCACCAGGATGGATCGAGATCGAAGTCGAGATGAAGATCGACGTCGACGTCGAATTCCTGCGCAAGATCGAAGATGCGTTCGAGATGGGCGTTCGGGTCAGTGTCCATGTAGGGACAGCCGCCGATGGCTTCGCCGCCGGCGCGCAGCGCCTGAATCAGCAGTTCCTCGCTGCCGGGGTCGTTGGTCAGGCCCTCCTGCGGGAAGACGCAGAGCGACAGGTCGAGCGCCCAGGCATAGTCGTGCTTGAGCGCCTTGACTGCCTCGAAGCCGCGCAAGGCGATGCGCGGGTCGATCTCGACATGGGTGCGCATCCGCGTCGTGCCGTGCACGATCGCACGTTCGAGCACCTTGGCACCGCGCGCGTAGATATCGTCGACCGTAAAATCCTTTTTCATCCCGGCAACGGCGCGGATCGCTTCCGAGAGGCTGGCGTGATTGTGCCCGCAGCGGCCGAGCAGGCAGGCCTTGTCGAGATGGATGTGGGTGTCGACGAAGCCGGGCAGGGCCAGGTGCCCGCCGACATCGATCTCGACGGCTTCGCAGGCGAGCCTGGGCTCGATCGCAGCGATCAGGCCGCCCTTCACGCCGATATCGACGGGTGCGGCGGATGATCGCAACAGCGCGTTACGGAAGATCAGGTCGAGGGCGGGCTGGGTCATGGCGTCGGGTTCAGTTGTAACAGCCTAGCGGAAGCGGCGAGAGCTGGCAGCACAAAAATGTGTGCAGAAAAATCACAAGATTGTTCAAACAAAGTGCATACACTTCCGGGAAGGAATTGTAGAATATCCACGCCCCGGAGAACCCGCAATGTCCGCTCCCGCAAAAGCCGAAGCCCCGATGACCGACGCAGAGATCGTGGAGGCCTATCTGACGGCCTCGATGATACCCGATCCCGACGCCGCCGCGGCCTATATGATGCCTGGCACGGTGATCACGTTTACCGGCGGGCGCGAGTTCGACCATCCGCGCGGCCCGACGGGCTTCAATGCGAAGCGCTATCGCTGGGTCAAGAAGAAGATGGACCGGTTCGACGTCTGCCCGGGCGTGGACGAGACCGTCGTCTACAGCGTCGGCTCGCTCTATGGCGAGTGGATGGACGGCACGCCGTTCGAGGGCAATCGCTATGTCGACCGCTTCGTCGTGACGGGCGGCCAGATCGTGAAGATGGACGTCTGGAACGACAGCGCCGAGCGCATACTGGTTCAGCGCGGCATCGAAGCCTAACGCGCATGATCCGGAAAAGTGTGCAGCGGTTTTCCGACAAGATCATGCGCAAATAAGAAGCTAAAGCGCAATTCATTGCGCTTTAGCGCCGGGCCGCCCTCGGCAGCTTGACGACGCGGTCGCCCGTCACCGCGTCGGCATAGGGCGCCAGGATATCGAGGAGATCGCGGCCGCGCTGCGGGACAGGGGCCACCAGTGCGCGATTGGCCACGGAATCGAGGTGATGGCGCATCAACTCCGTCACCTTGGCTTCGTCGCCCTTGGCGAGTGCGGCGATGATGGCGCGGTGCTCGCTGATGGCGCATTCGCTCGAATGCGGCCGGCTGTAGAGCGACAGCGTCAGGCAGCAGCGATAGGCGACCTCGCTGACATAGCGCACAAGGATCGGGCTGTTCGTCATGTGCGCGAGCAGGATATGGAATTCGGTAGCGAGGCGGATCGAAACCGCATCCGTGCCGCCGCGCGCGCGGTGCTCGGCGTCGACATGGGCGTTCAGTTCGGCGATCTGGCTCTTGGTCAGCTTGCCCGCGAGCTGACGGACCACGAGCCGCTCGAGCTCGATACGGATATCAAAGGCATCGCGCGCCTCCTGCCAGCTTGGGGTCGCCACCACCGCGATCCGGTTGCGGCGCAGCTCGACCAGGCCTTCCCCTGCCAATTGCCCCAGCGCGTGGCGGGCAATGGTGCGGCTAACGCCGAAACGTTCGCCCAGGGCATCCTCGGGCAGCTTTGCGCCGGGCTCGAGCGCCTGCTCGATGACCGCGCGCCGCAGCGCGCGGCAGATCACGCTGACCTTGTCTGACGATTTGGAAGTCTTGCTGGTGGGGCGCGCCGCCATCGGCGAATCCTCAGGATGGATCGAAGTGTCTCTTTAGCACAACCCTTCGCCGATCAAACGGTCCAATTGCATGCACTTTCAGCGGATGTGGCAGCCGCTGTCGGGGCGCCTTACGGGTTGGTTCGAGCAGCAGATCGCTTGCGAACAGCGCGAGATGCGAAAGAGCGCCCGTCTGCAGAGCAGGCGGACGCCCCCCAAGCGAGAAGCTCTGAGAGAGTTGGCGACCGCTACTGCAGTGCCTCAAGCTTGGCGTTCTTGCCGTCGACCACCTTGAAGACGACGTAGCGCGGCTGCATCTGTCCGTTCGGCAGGAACTGGACATCCCCGAACACGGTGCCCTTGACGGCCTTGCCGCGGATCGCTTCCGCCACCGTCTTGCGATCGAGCGACTTGGTCGCTTCGACCGCGCGCGCCCAGACCTGCACGGCAGCCGCGCCAAGCGCCGCGCTCTTGTCGGGATCGGCGCCATAGGCCTTCTTGTAGGCGGCCACGAACGACGTGCTTTCCGGCTGGGTCGTGAACGGGGGCAGGTCGGGGAAAAAGATGTCGGCCGAGATCACGCCGTTATTGGCATCGCCGGCCACCTTGAACACCGTGCTGAGCATGATGCCGACGGCGCCGACGAAGGTCGATTTGATGTCGGCCTGGCGATACTGCTCGACCATCGCCGGGAGCCCTGAGGAGTTCGAGGAGTTGGTGACGATAATGGCGTCGGCATTGGCGCCCTTGAGATTGGTGAGCTGCACCCGGAAATCGGTGTCCTTGAATGCGAACTTCTCGGTCATGACGACTTCGCCGGAGAAATTCAGCTTCTTGAACTCGGCTTCGACCGCGGTCTGGAAGCCGTTGCCGTAGACGTCGTTCTGGGTCAGGAAGGCAACCTTCTTCGCCTTCATCGTCTCGACGACATATTTGGCGATCACGCCGGCATCAAAGCCGTTCGAGCTGTTGATTCGGATCGCGTAAGGGTTTGTCTCGCCGCTGAGGATCAGGTCCGATTTCGAGACCGCGGTGATGTCCAGAACGCCGCCGCGCGCCAGAATCGGTTGCATGGCGAGCGTGACCGGGGAATTCCAGCCTTCGATGACGAGATCGGCCTTCTCGGCGATCATCTCGTTGGCACGGCTGACGCCGACCGCGGGCGTGCTCTCGTCGTCCTTGGAGATCACCGTGAGCTTGCGGCCAAGCAGGCCGCCCTTGTCGTTGATCTGCTGGACGATGAGCTTGACGGCATTGGTAACGGTCTGGCCGTCCGGACCGGCGCCGCCGCTCAGTGGAAAGATGGTACCGACCTTGATGTCCTGTGCCATGGCCGGCACGGTTGCGAGCCCCAACAGCAGCGCGAGAGCCAGTTTCGTCTTGTGCATGCGCTTCCTCCCAATATTTGTCTTCAGGACGTTTTCTTGGTGATACGGCGGTACAGGCCCACGAGGCCGGCGGGCCAGAAGATCAGGACCAGCGCCAGCACCGATCCCAGCACGATCTTGTTCCAGTCGCCGCCAAGCGACAGCAAATTCTGCTGGGCGATCAGGAGGGCTGTGCCGATCAACGGTCCAAGCAGGACGCGGCGCCCGACCAGCACGATGGCCGTAAGCATCATCACCAGGAAGTAGGATTCGAACATGTCGGGGCCGACATAGGCGCGCTGATAGGCGTAGAGCCAGCCCGCAAGGCCGGTGATCGGTGCCGAGATCACGAACACGGCGAGCCTGATCCGGCGCGGATCGACGCCGAGGCTCGCGGCCAGCGCCGGGTTCATCTGCACCATCAGCGCGGTGGTCCCGAGCCGGGAGCGGCGGAAGCGCGCGATGAAGGCGAGGGTGAGAAGCAGCAGGGCGAAGGCGATCGGCCAGAGGTCCTCCTGCATCGCCCCGGAGAACGTGGTGAGGAGCAATGGAAGCTTCAGCGGAGGAATGCCGACGATTCCGTCGGAGCCGCCGACGGCGTCCCAGTTGAAGGCGATCTCATAGGCAACGACGGCGGCAGCATAGGTCACGAGCGAGAACACGAACTCGCGGGTTCGCAAGGTGACGGCGCCGAGAAAGGCCGCAGCTGCAAGGCACAGCGCAATCGTTGCGGCCGCCGTCGCCCAGCCGTTCAGGCCGTATTTGACCGAGAGGTTTGCGGCCGCATAGCCGCCGATCGCCCAGAACACGGTATGGCCGAGACTGACCTCGCCCAGATAGGATAGCACAATGTCCGCGCCGTAGCACATCACCGCGAAGATCGCGATCGTGGTCAGGGTCGAATAGGCCACCGATGTGCCGCCGAGCAGGCGCGGGAGCATGAAGCCGATGACGACAAAGGCCGCAACCGCCGCTGCACGGAGGAAAGGGATCGAGCTTGATTGCTGGGACTCAATTGCAGTCATTTGGTCGCGAGCCCCGCCGGACGGATAACGAGCAGCGCCAGCAGAAGCGCAAAGGCCGCCGCCGTGGTATAGGCCTGCGCGACGAACGCGCCGAAGAAGGCCGTGAACAGCCCGAGCCCGAGGCCCGCGAGGAGCGCGCCTCCGATCGAGCCGATGCCGCCGAGCACGACCACGACGAAGGTCATGATGACCTCGTTAAAACCCATGCTGGTCAGGATTGGCGAGCGGGGCGCAACCAGCGCCGCGCCGAGCGCGACCGCTGAGCATTCAAACATGAAGACGAGCAAATAGACGATTTTGGCGTTGATGCCGAAGAGCTCTGCGAGCTTCGGGTCCTCGGCAACGGCACGAATGACCGAGCCGAACCGGGTGCGCTGCGTGAACAGCCAGACCGCGCCGTAGAGGGCGAGCGTGACGACCAGCACCAGCACGTCCTGCCAGGTGAACCAGAGCGGGCCGATGTCCACCTTGGCCCTCGCCAATGTCCCGGGCAGCGTCTGCGGATTGCCGCCGAAGATGAGGGCGCTGCCACCTTGCAGGACGTAACCGAGCCCGAGCGTCACGATCATGAGGCTGGTCAGGTTCTGCGTCATGACCAGGCGCATCATGGCGCTTTGCATCAAGAGGCCGATGGCGCCCAGCACGATGATCGCCACGACGATGGCGAGCGGGTAGGGCAGGCCCACCTTGGTGATGGCGTACCAGGTGACGAACGCCCCGAGCATGTAGAGCTGGCCGTGAGCAAAATTCACCAGGCGGGCGACGCCGAGCAGGATGGTCCATCCGAGGGCGATGCAGGCATAGCCCGATCCGAGGACAATCCCGTTGATGATCTGCTGCGCGATGTTCACGACGGCGCTCCATCCGCGATGGTGCCGAGATAGGCCTCGATGATGCGGTGGTCGGCGGCCATGATGTCGGCCGGCCCTTCGCCGACGATGCGGCCGCGTTCGAGCAGATAGAGGTGGTCGACGACTTTCAGCGCCGCCTTCACGTTCTGCTCGACGAGCAGCACCGGCAGGCCGCGGTCGACCAGCAGACGGATCCGGGACAGAAGATCGGTGATCAGCCGGGGCGCGAGGCCTGCAGAGGGTTCGTCGAGCATCAGCACGCGCGGACCGGCGAGCAGGGCACGCCCGACCGCGAGCATCTGCCGCTCGCCGCCGGACAGGGCTGCGCCCTTGTGCGAGCGGCGCTCGGCAAGCCGGGGAAAGAAGTCGAAAACCTCCGGCATGGTGAAGGTGTGCCGCCCGGTCGTGTCCGCAGGCGGCCGCACCAGCGCCAGGTTCTCGTCGACGGTCAGTTCGGCGAAGATGTTCTTGCCTTCGGGCACCAGCGTGAGACCGCGTGCCACCCGTTCATGGGCGGCGAGCTTCTCGATGCTGGATCCCTCGAGCTGAACGGAGCCGGTGACGACGGCGCGGCCGCGCGACCAGCCCGCGAGCGCGTTGACGAGCGTGGTCTTGCCGGCGCCATTCGCGCCGACCAGGCCGACCATCCGGCCCGCGGGCACGGCAATATTGACGCCTGATACCGCGACATTGCCGGCATAGCGCACGGAGAGATTGTCGCTTTGGAGCACCCCGCTCATTCGTCGCGCCCCAGATAGGCTTCCCGCACGCGGGGATCGCGCTGAATGTCGGCCGGCGTTCCCGTTGCCAGCATCGCGCCCTGGTCGATCATCACGATGCGGTCGGCAATCGACATGATGAGGTCCATGTGATGCTCGATGACGACCAGAGCGAGCTTGCGCTTGCGCAGGCCGATCAGGACATCGGCGAGCTTCTTCATGTCACCACCACTGAGGCCGGCCGCGGGTTCATCGAGCAGGAGCACTTTTGCACCCGTTCCGTAGGCCAGCGCGACCGACAGGAGTCGTTGTACGCCGTAGGGAATGTCGCCCGGGAGCTGGTCGTGATACTGCCGGGCGATCCCGAAGAAATCGAGCAACTGTGCGGCCGCCGTCTCGGCCGCGCGGCGAGTGGTGGCCTCTCGCCAGGGCGCGAACAGCGACGTCGCCAGATTGGTCGAGAAGTCGCGGAAGATGGCCGAAACCGCGTTTTGCAGGACGGTCAGCTCGCCGAAGAACGAGTTCTGCTGAAAGGTGCGGCGCAGGCCGCGGCCAGCCAGGTCGAAAGTCCTGAGCGCCGAGACGTCGCTGTTGTCGAGGAAGGTCCGGCCGCGATGGGTGACGGCATTGGTGACCGCGGCGAAGCAACTGCTCTTGCCGGCGCCGTTCGGGCCGATGATGCCGAGGATCTCGTCGCTGTGGACGGACCAGCTCACGTCGCGCAGGGCGACGAGCGCGCCATACTGCACGGTTAGCCCCTCGACGCGCAGGACCTCGCTCGCGCCGCGACCCGTTTCCCCGGAACTTGCCACCCGGCCGTCCATCCCTTGTTGTCCCGGTCGCATTTGCGGCAAACGGTACTTTTTGGCGGGGCAGCGCTCGCGGCAATTGATTTGGAATCAAATCGCAGGAGACAGGCGGCCTCGCAAGGCGAGGGTATGGCGGGCCCGATGCGAAAACTTGTGTTGACTGGTCGTTTGCCCTGAGGTGTTCAGACCGCGTCGCTCTCAACCCTGACGGCACCGCATGACATCGCCTCCCGCAGCGGTACATATAAAAGCGCGATAGCTGATAGACGGAACATCGTCTGGTGACAGTCCCGGCGCTGGGCTATCACCTTCCACGGTCGCGCCCGACAGGTGCGGCCGATGACCCCCTTGAGGAGCTGCCGATGCGTCTTCCCACCGTTATCCTGGCCCTGACATGTCTTGCGGGCGCAGCGTCCGCCGAAGACCTCTCGGGTACGCTCCAGAAGGTCAAGGAGACGAAGAAGATCACGCTGGGTTATCAGGAGGCGTCCGTTCCCTTCAGCTATCTCGACGGCAACCAGAAGCCGGTCGGCTTTGCCATGGACATCTGCCTCAAGATCGTGGACGCCGTGAAGAAGCAGCTCGGCATTCCCGACATCGCCGTCGACTATGTCGCCGTGACCTCGTCGAACCGGATTCCGCTGATGGTCAACGGCACACTCGATTTGCACTGTTCGGCGACGACAAACAGTGCCGACCGCCAGAAGCAGGTCGCCTTCACCAACACGCACTTCCTCAGCGCGACGCGATTTGCCGCCAAGAAGGCCGCAAAGATCAACACCATCGACGATCTCAAAGGCAAATCGGTCACGGCGGTGGCGGGGTCGGTCAACCTGACACAGCTTGCCAAGGTCAACACCGAACGCAACCTCGGCATCAATGTGATGCCGGCCAAGGACCAGGCTGAGGCCTTCCTGTTGCTGGAAACCGACCGAGCCCAGGCCTACGCGCTCGACGACGTCCAGCTCGCGGTCGCGATCGCGCGCTCGAAGGAGCCGCAGCTTTTCATGATCAGCGAGGAAACGTTCTCGAAGCCGGAGCCTTACGGGATCATGCTGCGCCGGGAGGACGCGCCGTTCAAGGCGCTGGCCGATCGCGCGACGGCAGAGCTCTACGCGAGCCCGGAGATCGAGATCCTCTACAGGAAGTGGCTGGAATCGCCGACGCCGCCAAACGGCCTCAACTACAACGTCCCGATGTCGGCGGCCTTGCGCAACGCCTTCAGGAAGCCGAGCTCGAGCGCCGATCCTGATGTCTACGTGTTGAACTGAGGCGAGGGCGCTAGCGCATTCGCGGCGTGTCGAGCAGCTGGCCGGCCAGCGCAGCGCCGATTGCCGCGATCGCAGCCATCGCCAGCGCCCACGGGACGAACAGCCGATGACCGATCAGCGCGCCGCTCACCAGCGGGGCGCTGATATTCGCGCCTGACATCAGCGACTGGTTGAGCCCCATGATCATGCCCTGGCGGTTGATCGCGGTGCTGCGCGACAGCTCGGCCGTCAGCGTGCTGCGCGCGAACATGGTGCCGGCGATGATCAGCGTCAGATCGATCGCGAGCAGGCCGATGTTGTTGCCAGACGCAAGGCCGGCGAACCCGAGGCCCATGCAGGCGAACGCCGCCATGACGATGTTTCGGTCGGACGCAATGAGACTTGCGCGCGTGATCAGCAGCCCCTGGACCACCATGTTGATGAAGCCGGCATAGGCGAACATCCAGCCGAGCTCACGCGCGCCGAAGGGATGGCCGTCCCACGAGAACCGCGCCGACAGGAACAGGCCGATCTGCGACAGGAACATCGAGTTGACGAAGAAGAACACGATGAGCAGGCCGAGCAGGCGCCAGGCGTAGCGCATGCCGAGCAGGCTGCGGGCCTGCGTCGGCTCGGGCACGCGATGCTGGTAAAGCGGCTCGGACGCCGGATGGTCCGGCGGGAGCAGGGCGATCGTCGCCAATATGCTGATCAGCGAGAGCACGGCGGCGGCCCATACCGGTGCGGTCTGGCCATAATGCACAAGGAAGCTCGAGAGCGCCGGGCCGAGCAGCAGTCCGGTTCCGATCGCGCCGCTGGTCATGCCGAGCGCCTGCTTGCGCGTTGCCGGCGCGCTGTGCTCGGCGGCGTAGGCGTGCGCGACCGAGATGTTGCCGGACGTCAGGCCGTCGATGATGCGTGCCAGAAACACCAGCGTCAGGTTGCCGGCAAGCGCAAGCAGGACAAATCCGACAAGCGTCCCGATCTGGCTGACCACCAACACCTTGCGCCGGCCGTAGCGGTCCGAGAGCATGCCGACCACCGGGCCGGCGATAAGCTGGCAGACGGCATAGGCCGAGATGAGCGCGCCGAGCAGGAACGGCGTGGCGCCCAGCCGCTGCGAGTAGAACGGCAGGAGCGGCAGGATGATTCCCATGCCGGTCGCGTCCACGGCCACGACGACGAAGGTCGGGATCAGCGTCAGCGCGCTGTCGCTCGCGACCACCGCCCGTGCTTCTGCCGCGGAACCCGGTCCCATCGTGAATTGTCCTCGTTCGCTTTTGCGTGATCGGCCTGAAGATGCCGGCTATATAGTTGCAAACTAATAGTTCGTGTCCTATCTAATTTGCATGGCTCCTTCGCAGGCTCATATTCATGGCGAAATCGGCCGGCTGGTCACGCGGCTTGGCCGTATCTGGCGGCGCGAGTCCGACCAGGCGCTGTCCGAGCACGGCCTGTCCTACGCAACCGCGATTCCGCTCCTGGTGCTGTCGCGCCAGGGCGAGAACGTGCGGCAGGGTGTGCTCGCCGACGAACTCGGCATCGAGGGGCCGTCGCTGGTCCGGTTGATCGACCTGCTCCAGGCCGAAGGCCTGGTTGAACGCCGCGAAGACCCCACCGACCGCCGTGCCAAAACGCTACATCTGACCAAAGCGGGCGCGGCCAAGGTCGAGGAGACCAACCGGGTGCTGCGCCGGGTGCGGGCAAGTCTGCTGAGGGATATCGGCACTGAGGAACTTGCGGTAACCTTCGAGACGCTCCAGCGCATCGAGCAGCGGGCCAGTCGCCTGCATGAAGCCAAGTCACTGCCAAGGCCTTTTGCAGAGGCGAAATAGTCATGCGCGCGGAAGAGCCGTTCCTGGTCCGCCACGCGGACCTCATTTTTGCTTTGAAGACGTTCGCCGCGTCGATCCTGGCGCTCGTTATCGCGCTGGCCATGGATTTGCCGCGACCCTATTGGGCGATGGCGACGGTCTACATCACCTCGCAGCCGCTCGCAGGGGCGACCAGCTCCAAGGCCTTCTTCCGGGTGATGGGCACCCTCGTCGGCGCGACCATGACGGTGGTGCTGGTGCCGAACCTGATCAATGCGCCGGAATTGCTCTGCCTCGCGATCGCGCTGTGGGTCGGGCTCTGCCTCTACCTTTCACTGCTCGACGGCACGCCGCGCAGTTATGTCTTCATGCTGGCCGGATACACGGTCGCCTTGATCGGCTTCCCCGCGGTGTCCGAGCCCGGCGCCATCTTCGATATCGCCATTTCGCGGGTGGAGGAGATCTGCCTCGGTATCATCTGCGCGAGCCTCGTCTCCACCATCGTCTTCCCTCGCAGCGTCGCGCCGGCCGTTGGCAATCGCGTTGACAGCTGGATGTCTGATGCGCGTCGCCTCAGCCAGGTGGTGCTGCTGCGTGAAGGAACCAGCGAAACGCGCCGCGGCAGGCGCCTCAAGCTCGCCAACGACATCGTCGAGATCGACACGCTTTCCACCCATCTCGCCTACGACCGGCTAACTGACGCCAACGCCGTTCGCGGTCTCGGCGAGATCCGGCTGCGCATGCTGATGCTGCTTCCGGTGATTGCGTCGCTGGAAGATCGGCTGGCTGCGCTCGGCGAGGAGGCTCTGCATCGGCATCCCGAGCTGAACCGGCTGCTGGAGGATCTGGCGCAATGGATCACGAGCGACGTCAGCGCGCGGCAGCCGGCCGAGCGGATCCGCGCCATGATCGCGGAGCGGCAGGCGGTGCTCGACGACAGCGCGACCTGGGAGCGGATCATCACCACCAGCCTGCTGTCGCGACTGCGCGAGCTCGTTGACCTCTCGCGCGACTGCCGCGCGCTGAGCGAGGCGATCGCAGAGAGCCGGAATGTTTCGACGCTCGATCTGGCGTTCCATTCGGAGGCTGGCGCTGCGTCCGTGCGCCACAGGGACCGCGGCCTCGCATTGTGGTCGGCGGCCGGCGCGGCATTGGCCATCCTGATCTGCTGCGCGTTCTGGATCGGGACCGGCTGGCCGGATGGCGCGTCGGCGCCGATGATGGCGGCCGTCGCGTGCTCGTTTTTCGCTGCGCAGGACGAACCGGCGCGCTTCATCCGCAGTTTTGGTTTGTGGTCGCTCGTCTCCATCGTCGTCGTCGCGATCTATCTGTTCGCGCTGGTGCCTGCCATTTCTCACCTTGAGGTTCTGGTCTTTGCGCTGGCGCCGACCTTCCTGCTCTACGGCCTCCTGATCGCGCGGCCGGCAACGGCGGGCACCGGCATGGCGCTCGCGGCCAACACCGCCACGCTGCTGGCGCTGCAAACGACCTACAATGCGGACTTTGCGTCTTACGCCAATTCTGCCGTCGCCTTCTTCGTCGGCGTCGTGATCGCCGAGATCGTCACGCGGATTGCGCGCGGCGTGGGTGCGGAGTGGATCGCCAATCGGCTGGTTCTGTCGAGCTGGAAGACGCTCGCGGTCGCTGCCGAGCGCCGCGGCAAGCGCGATCGCGCGGAGTTTGCAGGCCTCATGCTGCATCGGCTTGGCCTGCTGGTGCAGCGCATCGCCTTTCTTTCCGAGAGCAATCGCCGCGACACCGACAGTCTTGTCCAGCTTCGCATCGGCTTGAACATCATCGATCTGCGCCGGGCCCGCTATGGACTTGCAGCAATGACCATTTCCGTCATCGACGACATGCTCGACGAGCTGGCTGCGGCCTGCCGCAGCTATGCGGGCGTCGGAATGCCGGCCGAGCTGTTGCGGCATGTCGATCTGGCGCTGGCCCAGGCCGTCAAGGATCCCAACGAACGCGCGCGCGAAGACGCCTTGATCGGCCTCGTCGGCATAAGGCGCGGCCTGTTTCCGGATGCACCGGCCTATCGGGCGCGCGCAAGCGAGAGTGTTGCGGCATGAGATATCAGATCGACATCTACGGCGTGCTCGTGCCGGCGCTGCTGTTGTGGATCATCGTCGCTTATTTCCTGAGCGCGCTTCTGCGCCGCCTCATGCAGCGTTTCGACCTTTACCGGCTGGTCTGGCACCGCGCGCTGTTCGATTTCGCGATCTTCGTCTGCCTTCTCGGCGGCGTCGTCTATCTCTCGGAGTATCTCTCATGAAGGGGAATTTTGGCTGGCTTGGCCGCCTTGCGCTGACCGTGCTTGCGGTCGTCGCCGCGCTCGCCGTCGGCCGCGAGCTTTGGGTCTATTACATGGACTCGCCCTGGACGCGCGATGGCCGCGTCCGCGCCGACGTGGTGCAGGTTGCGCCCGACGTGTCCGGCTTCGTGACCGAAGTGCTGGTGAAGGACAACCAGAAGGTCCACCGCGGCGACGTATTGTTCCGGATCGACCGCGAACGTTTTGCGTTGGCGCTGCGGCAGGCCGATGCATCTGTGGCCGGCCATCAGGCAACGCTCGACCAGGCCAATGCGGATTTGAAGCGCTATAGCGCGCTGACGACCGACGCCGTGTCGCAGCAGAAGCAGGAGCAGGTGTTGGCCACCCAGCTCCAGGCCAAGGCGGCCTTCGATCAGGCCGTCGCCGACCGCGCGGTCGCCCAGCTCAACCTTGATCGCAGCGAGGTCCGCGCCTCCGTGAACGGCGTGATCACCAACATGGATCTGCGTCCCGGTGCTTACGTCACGGCCGGGAAGGGTGTGATGGCCCTCGTCGACACCGATACGCTGCATGTGGAAGGCTATTTCGAAGAGACCAAGCTCGCGCGCATCCGCGTCGGCGACAAGGTGCAGGTCCGCCTGATGGGCGAGAAGGTCACGCTGTCAGGCCGTGTCGAGAGCATCGCCGCCGGCATCGAGGACCGCGACCGCGCCGAGGGCGCGAACCTGCTCGCCAACGTCAATCCGACCTTCAGCTGGGTGCGCCTCGCCCAGCGCGTGCCAGTGCGCATCGCGCTGGATCCTGTGCCTGATACGATGTCGCTCGTGGCCGGGCGGTCGGCAACGGTTGAAGTGTTGAACTGAAACGATCAAGGTGCACGTCGCTGTGGGGTCTGTCTCCACTGACGCAGACCCCTCATCCGCCTTGCCTTCGGCAAGGCACCTTCTCCTACAAGGGGAGAAGGGAGAAAGTGCACCGCCATTGCCTCACGAAACGAGCGCTTCGTCTACGCGTTCGAATACTTCTTCAGCTCGAACCGTGCGATCTGGTTTCTGTGAACCTCGTCCGGTCCGTCGGCAAGACGCAGCAGGCGTGCAGTGGCATAGGCCTGCGTCAATCCAAAGTCGTTCGAGGTGCCGCCGCCGCCATGGGCCTGGATCGCCCAGTCGATGATCTGGCAGGCCATGTTGGGCACGGCGACCTTGATCATCGCGATCTCGGCTTTCGCCACCTTGTTGCCGACCGTATCCATTGCGTAGGCGGCGTTGAGCGTCAGCAGCCGCGCCTGCTCGATCATGATGCGCGCTTCGGCGATGCGCTCCTGCGTTACCGTCTGTTCCGAGACCGGCTTGCCGAAGGCGACCCAGCTGCGCACGCGCCGGCACATCTTCTCCAGCGTCCGTTCGGCAAGACCGATCAGCCGCATGCAGTGGTGGATGCGGCCGGGGCCGAGGCGCCCCTGTGCGATCTCGAAGCCGCGGCCTTCGCCGAGCAGTATGTTCTCTTTGGGCACGCGCACATTGGTGAAGACGACTTCGGAGGCGCGGTCGGGCACGCCGTAGAAGCCGAACACGGGGAGGGGGCGCTTCACCTCGATGCCGGGCGTGTCCATTGGCACCAGGATCATGGATTGCTGCTTGTGGCGGTCCGGATTGTCCGGATCGGTCTTGCCCATGAAGATGCAGATCTTGCAGCGCGGGTCGGTCGCGTTGGTCGTGTACCATTTGCGTCCGTTGATGACGTAATGGTCGCCGTCGCGCACGATCGAGCTTTCGATGTTTGTCGCGTCGGACGAGGCGACCGCGGGCTCGGTCATGGCGAAGCAGGAGCGGATTTCACCAGCGAGCAGCGGCTTCAGCCAGCGATCCTTGTCCGCCTCCGTGCCATAGCGCTCCAGCACCTCCATGTTGCCGGTGTCGGGCGCCGAGCAGTTGAAGACCTCAGGCGCCAGATGCGAACGGCCCATCACCTCGCAGAGCGGGGCATATTCGAGATTGGTGAGGCCCGCGCCGTGGCTCGACTCCGGCAGGAACAGATTCCAGAGACCTTCGGCGCGTGCGAGCGGCTTCAGCTCCTCGACGACAGGATAGCCTTTCCACGGCCCGAGCTCCTCCGCCTCGCGATAGAAGCGCACCTCGTTCGGATAGATGTGCCGGTCCATGAAGTTCTCGAGTCGCCGCTTCAGCTCGACCACCTTGGGCGACATGGGAAAAAGCATCTGGACCTCCTATGCATAAATCAGTGCCTGAGCTTGGGTCAGGCCGGGTTCGAATCGCGTTGGCGATCGCGGCATTGGGCCTGATCGCATCTTCATCAGCTCGTCAGGCGCAATCGCGTCAGAACTCACTCAGACCGTTGCGATGTTAACGCTCATTCACATGCTGTCTTGCGTCGTGCAGCAATTGAGAAGCGTGCGAGAAACAAACAGCAACTGTGACTTTCACGATACTGGCAATTCAAAAGGCCCTGCCTAAGATCGGCCTTAATTTAAAGAGGGGGCAATTATCGTGACAATACGAGGGGACTTCGGAAACGCATCCTTCGGGATCGCGCGCCCTTAGTTCGCCAATCGATAAGCCGCGGAGCGCATTTTCCTAGATAGCGCTCGGGCTCTTCCAACAACCAGGAATTCTTTCCGTCGATCCGCAACCTGCGTGATCGCCGGTTTCGTTCGTTCAAAAACAAGCGGGGGCTTACCTCCAAAGCTGTGACCTCGAATTCAACTGAAAATAGAAAACTACAAATAAAGAAACTTAAAATCAAACGAAGGAAATGGACATCGACATGCACATACGTTCAGGACGTTCCGTAATTCGCCGCCGTGGACTCGCAGCCGCCGTAGCAGCGGCGAGCGCGGCGATCACGCCACCCGTTCTTGCCGGCGGTCCGCTGCCTGCACCCGTCGTCTCCTGGTCCGGCTTCTACGCCGGCGTCCACGGCGGCTGGGGATGGGGCAAGACGGAGTTTCGTGACCCCAACAACAGCCCGGCCAACAATCCGTTCTTTGCGTACTTCAACGGCCCGCTCGCCGGCGGGCAGCTCGGCTACAATTGGCAGCAGGGCAACTACGTCCTCGGTGTGGAGGTCGACGGCTCCTGGTCATTCACGCGGGGCAACACCAGCACCTCGGCCATGATCACGTCGAGCACCAACAACGGGGTCGCCTACACCGGGCTCGCGACCGCAACGGGACGCGTCGGCTACGCGTCGGGCCAATGGCTCGCCTACGCGAAGGGCGGCGCCGCCTACGCCCGCATGGAGCTCTCGTCGAAGTTCACGCCGGAGCTCACCAACTATAACCGAGAGCTGTTCGGAGCCGTGGGCGGCGTCGGCCTGGAAGTGGCCTTCCTGCGCAACGTGTCTGCGAAGGTCGAATACAACGCGTTCTATCTCCCGACGGAGACGCTCCACTGGGTGAGCCCGAACACGACCTCCGAAATCAAGCATTTCGTCCAGCTAGTGAAGGCCGGCATCAACGTGCGCTTCAACGGCGACGGCGGCCCCCCCGCGCTAGTTCCCCAGCACATCGAAACAGCATTGAACTCAGATTTTCGGAGACAAACATCATGTCCACCACATCCATGAACCGCCACGTCGTTGCGCGCCGCGCCGCCCGGACGATCGCAGCGGCCATCACCGCCGGCCTCACCGCCATGATCGCCGCACCGAGCCACGCCGCTCCGATCGAGTACGTCAAGGTCTGCTCGCTCTACGGCGCCGGCTACTTCTACATTCCGGGCACCGACACCTGCACGAACGCCAACCAGATCGTGACGAACCAGTTCGACCTCGCGCGTGCACAGACGCGCGCTTCGACCGGCACGGCGATGGCTGCGTCCCTCGTCGCGCCGTGGCTTCCGACCGGCACGAATTACGCGGTCTCGACCCACTGGGCGACCTATGACGGCCAGCACGCCGCTGGGTTCTCGGGATTGATGCGGATCTCGGGCAACTTCGTGTTCTCGGGCGGCTTCTCGCTCGGCCTGGACAAGGGAAGCCTCACATCCCTCTCGAACCGGACGCAGACGGGATTCGGCACGTCGGTCCCATCGCAATCGTGGAGTGACATCCGTGGCCTCGGCCGCGCGGGCTTCATGTACGCCTGGTGAAGCACCCGAAACCCAATTCGCAAATTCATTCTGACATTTTGAAAGATCATCCCATGACAATCTCCATCCTGCGATCGGTGCGCCGTTTCCTCTCTTGTGCCGCTGCCGTCACTCCGCTTCTCGCGGCCATGCCGCTCACTGCCACGTCCGCGATTGCGGCCGACATGACCGTGAAGGCTCCGGTCGTCGCCCCGGTGCCGCTCTGGAACGGCTTCTACATTGGTGTTCACGGCGGCTACGGCGTGGGCAGCAGCCGTCTCGTCGACTCGAGCTTCGTTTTCGCGCAGGACCGCTTCACGATGGATACACGCGGGGCGATCGCAGGTGCGCAGGTCGGCGGCAACTGGCAGTTCGACAACCTCGTGGTCGGCGCCGAGCTCGATCTTTCCTGGGCGTCGATCAGGGGCAGCAGACCCAGTGATCCCGCGGACATCACCTCCGGCCTTGCGGTGGCGTACCATGCGCTGGCGACAGGCACCGGCCGCATCGGCTACGCATTCGACGGCTTGCTGACTTACGCCAAGGGCGGCGTCGCATGGGCCAACGTCGACTACCAGACCTTCACCGGCACGGCTTTCCCGTCCGACTTCAACCACCAGCGGACCGGTCTGACCGGCGGCGTGGGCCTTGAATACGCGTTGACGAACAATTTCTCGGCGCGACTGGAGTACGACTATCTGTACTTCGGTCCGGCTGCGATCGCGCTGTTCACAAAGTTCGGTGCCCAAAACGTCGACCATGAGCTGCACCTCGTGAAGCTCGGCGTGAACTACCGCTTCAACGGCGATGCCATCGTTGCTCGTTACTGAGCAGCGCCACCGTCATCGATTGGAGACAACCATGTGGAAGAAAATCAACGCGGCACGATACGTCTTCGGACGTAGCCTGCGCGCGATTCTCGCGACCGCTGCTCTGGTTCTGGCGATCCCGACGCCGGGCCATGCTGCGGTCGAGTACGAAAGGATCTGCTCGCTCTACGGTGCCTACTTTTTCTACATTCCGGGTACCGCCACCTGCGTGAACGCGCAGCAGACCGTGCAGAGCCAGTTCGACCTCGCACGCCAGGTAACCCGTGCAGCGACAGGAACGGCCATGGCAGCTTCGCTCGTCAATCCGTTCCTGCCCGACGGGACCAACTACGCGATCTCGACGCATTGGGCGGTGTTCGACGGGCAGCATGCCGCCGGTCTCGTTGGAATGATCAGGATCCAGGGAAATCTGTCGCTGACCATGGGCATCGCATTCGGTCTCGATCGCGGCAGCCTGACGTCCTTGTCCAACCGGACCGCGACGGAAAGTGGCGTGTCGTTCCCGGCGCAGTCATGGAGCGATGTGCGGGCACTTGGACGCGTCGGCCTCCAGTATTCCTGGTAGCCCGGCGCTGAGGAGCCACAATGCGAAGTGTCGCCCGGACGATGTGCTTGACGTCCGGGCGGCGCAGTCTGCGAGCACAGCGAAGCGATTCAGAATTTCTCTTCGGAGAGATTTCTGGATCGCTTCGTCGCTGTCGCCCTTGCTTGTCGCGCACGATGGCTGGGACGTGTACTCATTAGCACGGGGATGTCGGGCCTTGGGGGTGCAGCGGAAATGTTCTGCTCGACCAGAGCATTGCCGGTTTTGGACCCATTTCTGAACTCGCCAAGCTAGCTTTGAATTGTGAAAGACCTTCTGTTTCCCCACGAAACTGACGTGAGATGGATCGACCAGCGACACTTGTCCGGGGCCGTGCGCCACATCACGATCGCCTTGGAGGCCTTGCCGGTGAGCGAGGGTGTGCGCCGAGTGCTCGCTCGTTGCTTAAATTACACACCTGCTTCAGGAACAAGCCAGCCGAATGCGCCACACCCGGCGCGCGCCTAGATCCGGCTCAAGAAAAACGTCTCCAGTTTGCCTTTGCCCTTCACGTCAACGCTGCCGCGTGGCTCCAGCGCGAAGGGACCGACGAGCTGGCGGGCGGCATCCTGGGACACATGGATTCGATTGGGCAGAGAATAGGCCTCGAGCCGGCTGGCGACATTTACAGTATCGCCCCACACGTCGTAGACGAAGCGGTGCGCGCCGATGATTCCGGCAACCACGGGACCGGAATGTATGCCGATCCGGATTTGCAAGGACCAGCCGAAATGGCCGTTGACGCGGCTGAGCCGATCGATCATGCCAAGCGCCATGTTCGCGATCGCTGCGAACGGATCGGGATTCGGATCGGGCAAGCCGGCGACGGCCATGTAGGCATCGCCGATGGTCTTGATCTTCTCGACACCAAGTTCGCGGGCGAGCGCGTCGAACTCCGAGAACAGCCGGTTCAAATACTCGACCATCGCTGCAGGTGTGACCCGTGCCGATTGCTCGGTGAAGCCCACCAGATCGGCGAACAGAACGCTCACGACTTCGAAGCGGTCAGCGATCATGCCTTCGCCTTGGTTTAGGCGGTCAATCACCTGTCTTGGCAGGATAGTCAACAGAAGCCGCTCGAACTTGGCAGTCTCGTCCTCGATGCGGCGAAGATACTTCTGCTCTCGGTCGCGCCAACGCTTCTTGTGCAGACAAGCATTGATCCGCGCGCGCAGCAGGATCGGGTCGAACGGCTTCGGCAGATAATCCTCGGCCCCGGCCTCGATGCAGCGGATGGCGCTCTCGGTCTCCGTCAAGGCCGTGATCATGATAACCGGAATGCGGCGCAGCCGTTCGTCGGCCTTCACACGCACGAGCACGTCGAACCCATTTATATCGGGCATCATCAGATCGAGCAGGACGAGGTCAAACTCATCGTCGGCGAGCGCCTGCAGCGCCTGCTGACCGCCGCCCACCGAAGCGACGCGATGACCATCGCGGGTCAGGCGGCGCGACAGGAGCTCGCGGTTGGCCTCGATATCATCCACGACGAGAATGGAGCCGGTTTCGGTGACAGTATACGGCTCATGATGGACTGGCCCGAGGCTGCGCATCAAGTCGCTAACAATGACCGAGCCGATCCGATCGGAAGCCAAGCTCGTCTCCTCGACATCGACTGAGAAGCGCACGATGTGATCGAGACGCAGCAGCATGTCGGTAGCCGCCACGAGCAGGCGGTCCAGATCTGGCCGCAGCGAGTCGCTTGAGGAATTGGCGACATCCTCGCGCAGCATCTCGCCATAACCCTTGATCGCATTGAGAGGCGTGCGCAGTTCGTGACGCAGCTCCTGCTCTTGCGTGGCCGCTGCTGAGCCGGGCGGGTTCTTGGCGCGATCGCCGTCCACCAGCCGGTCGACCTTGCTGGCGAGATCCCGGGCAGCGGCGAGGATACGGTTCATATCGGGGAGGACGTCCTGGCGTCCTTTCCGGGACGCCTCCTCGTGCATGATCTCTGCATAGCCGAGCAAGGCGTTGACCGGGGACAGCAGTTCCTGGCGAAGGTGGGCAAGCCGAATGCGCCAGGCGCGCAAGCTGTCGGTGTCAATGTTGTTCATGGCCGATCCGCACTTGCGCGCGGAGCATGCCGGGGTACCAGCTCGTCGAGTGCCGCCAGGACGGCCTTCCCGCTGTATTCGCCCTTGTGCACCAAATGCTGTACCTGGCCGTTGAGGCGCGCGAGATCCTCGGCGGTCAGTGTCTTTGCGGTGATGACGATGATCGGGATCCGCCGCCAGCGGGATTCGGCGCGCACCCGCGCGATGAACTCGAACCCGTCCATCTCGGGCATCATCAGATCGAGCAGAATTGCTTCGGGTAAAGCCTCGCTCAAACGCTCGAGACCAACCCGACCATTTTCTGCCTGGGTGACCGTGCAATTGATCGATCGCAAGGCGCGCCCCATCAGCTCACTGGTCGGAGCGTCATCCTCAACGATCAGTACGTGCCGTGGCGCGCCCTTTGGGCAGCACTTTTCCACCGCACGGACCAGTCTGTCGCGATCGATCGGCTTGATCAGGTAATCGGCGGCGCCGAGCGAGAAGCCAATGGTCTGGTTATCGACGACCGTGACCATGATCACCGGAATTTCGGCAAGCGCCGGATCTTCCTTCATAGCGCTTAGCACGGCCCAGCCGTCCACTTGCGGCATTAGGACGTCGAGCGTGACGACGTCGGGCTTCAGCGTGCGGGCGAGCTGTATCGCCTCCTGGCCGTTGGCAGCCATGCGAACGGCGTAACCGCCGCGCTGCAAGTGTCTACGCAGCAGCTCCCGTGCGTTGGGATCGTCGTCGACCACGAGAACGGTCGGTGCGTGCTCGGGCTCCGTGACCTGCGGACCCTCGGGCCGCTTCTCTTCCGCCGAGATCGCAGTGTCCGATGCAGCGCGTGTCACCGCCGGCAGACGAACCACGAAGGTCGTTCCCTTGCCGGCTTCGCTGGTCAGCGTCACATCGCCGCCCATCAGCCGGCAGAAGCTCTTGGTGATGGCGAGGCCCAGCCCGGTGCCGCCATAGGTGCGGGTTGTCGAGGCATCGGCCTGAGTGAAGGCCTCGAATATCTTGGCCTGCTGATCCGGCGTCATGCCGATACCGGTATCGAGCACCTGGAACTCGATCCAGTCGCCGGCCTCGTTCGTATCACGGCGCGCGCTCAACGTGATCGTTCCGCTCCTTGTGAACTTGCAGGCATTGCTGAGCAGGTTGAACAGGGTCTGACGCACTTTGGTCAGATCGCTGTGGATCGTGCCGATCTCGTCGGCGCAGTTCACCGCCAGAGCGTTGCCAGTCTTCTTGGCCAGCGGGGTGACGGTCGCCGCAACGCTATCGATCATGGGCCGCAGCTCGAAGGTCTCGAGGTAGAGCGTCATCTTGCCGGCCTCGATCTTGGAAAGATCGAGGATGTTGTCGATCAATCCGAGCAGATGCTTGCCGGCATCCTGGATCTTGCGCAGGTCCTCCATCTCCAATTCGCGCCCGGCGCTCTGGGCGTCCTCGAACAGAATCTCGCTGTAACCGATGATCGCATTCAGGGGAGTGCGCAGCTCATGGCTCATGTTGGCGACGAAGTCAGATTTTGCGCGGGTCGCTTGCTCGCTCGCCCAAATCGCCTTGTGAAGCTCGCCCTCCATGCGTTTGCGGTCGCTGATGTCGGCGAGGCCGGTGATCATCGCCGGGCGCCCTTCGAACTGGACGCGCTGCGAGGCTATGAGCGCCCAGAACTCCTCGCCTCCAGCCCGCTTGAACAGCATCTCCATGCCCTCCACATGGCCGTGCTCGGTCAGCGCACCGATGAAGCGCTCACGATGCTGCGGGTCTGCATAGAGGTTTTTAGTTTGTAGGCCCAGTGCGGACGAACCTTCGAACTTGAACATTTCACTGAAATGTTGATTGGCATACCGGATGATCCCGTCATCGAAGGTGACGATCACCACCGCCATCGGCGCAGCCTCGGCAATGACGCGCAGCCGCTGCTCGCTTTCCTGGATCGCCTGCTCCGCCTGCTTCACGTCGGTGATGTCGGTATAGGTCGCGACCGTGCCGCCATCGTCGGTTTTGCGCTCGTCGATCTGGATCCAGCGCCCATCGGAGCGGTGTTGCACGTGCGTGCCCTTGGGATTGCGATGCCGGGCGAGACGTTCGGCGACCCAGGCCTCGACATGCTCCTGCGCGTCGCAGATCTCGCCGCTCGCGGCCGCGCTGCGGAGGATCGTTTCGAACGACACGCCCTGATTCACGACATTGATGCTGCCGGTGCCGTGCATGTCCCGGTACCGCTGGTTGTATATCACCAGTTTGTCATCCGAATCGTAGAGCGAGAACCCCTCCGAGATGCTCTCGATCGCATCGGTCAAGCGAGTCTGGGCCCGCGTAGCCTCGTCACGCGCCTCCGACAGCTCCTTCAAGCCCAGCTCCGCTGAGCGCTCGAGCATCGCTCGATCGCTGTCGAAATCGGCGTATGCGGCATCGACGGCTGCTACGAAAGGCTGCAGCGCAGCCGGCACCTCGTCCTCGACACCGAGGTGCTTTCTGAGCTGGCGTCGTAGCAGCCTGTGCATCTGTGTCCTATGACGTTCAGTCCTCGGCGAAAGTTGTTATGGTCATGGTTTGATTGTGCAGGCGGCACTCACCACCATGCACGAAGGGGCAAAGCTCGCCATAGGAGTAGAACCCGGAAATCTTCGTATTCGTCCCGAAGACATCCCGGATTGCTTCGATTTCTTCTTCGGTGCGCTGCTTCATCACAAGCTTACGACCGACACAGCTCACCAGAATTGCAAGATCCGGTCGCCTGTCGCCCAGCCCACTGAGGCTGGCCTTGGCGGCGGCCGTCGCGCCGTCGACCAGATCGTCAACATTGGTCTTCATCAACTGCGCCGTTCCGCCCTGTCGGATGTCGCCTGCGAACGTCATTGACTTGTTCTGCTCGTTCACAGACAGGACGGTCCGGACGACACCCTGGTCGCCCTTTGCCTCGGTAACCAAGATCGGAAAGAGCAAGGCAGAGCTTGGCAACTGCTCGGCGTGTGCGCCCAGGTACGATTTGTAAAGGTCGAGCGCTGACCGTCCATCCAGCTCGTAGAGGATGTTGCCCTCGGCCCGAGTGATGATGCGCACCGGCCCGAATGGCTCCCAGCCGCCCATCGATGCGTAGCCAATTCGCAAATCGTCGCCGTACAGGCCCACCGCTGCTACGCGGTCGGGCCCCGCGGCATCGTCGGCAACGACCCAAGTCTCGGCGAAGTTGGTCCCGTCTCCGGAAAGGCCACCTGTGATCGACACGCCTTCTGGGACGCCGCCCGCCAGACCGCGCGCCAAGTCGGAGCCATTGACGTGCAAGCCATCCGAAAGCACGAACACATGGCGTAACGAGGCGTCGTTCAACTGCTGCGCGAGCTCCTTGCCGACGTCGTAGCTCGCCTTCGCCTCGCCGATCGGAACGGAGGCGGACCGGAGTCGCGCATGTTCGAAGTCGACAACTGTGGCAATCACCGAGTCGTCGACGACCATGTCACCGACAATCTCTCCGGAAGTCGAGCAACCGAGCATCGCGGCCCCTTTGAAATGGTCGCGCAGCTCGCTAACGGGATCATCTGCCTGCATTCGCGATCTCGCGCCGAAAACGAACACTACACTTTGGCGTCCGACGTCACCGGTAGGCAAATTCGGCCGCCACCCCTCACTTTGGGACCATTTGTATTGTGCTGCTTTCATGAGTTTCCTCCCGCTCCTGATCGGCCTGCCACCCCGGTCTGGACATCCGCCCGAGTAGAGTAGCTGATCGCCGCTGCAAGCACGGCGATAACTCCGGCCATGAAATTTGCGAGACTGCACCCCCCGCCTGCTAGAACGTGGGCCAACTGAATTTTACGCTTGCTGGAACGCGGCGACAACAATCCGCTGAATGGCCAGCTGTGGGCTTTCAGTGGGCCGGGTGTGGGCATCACGTTACCGGCGGATATCGTGGCACGGTAGCCATTTACCCGCCAGCTCGCGCGAGCAGCGTCTTTATCTTGCCTATCAGCCTTTGCAGCTCGATCGGTTTTGTGTCGTAGTCGTCACAGCCTGCCTCTAGGGCCTTGTCCCGATCAGTCGCCAGGGCGTGCGCTGTGAGCGCGATGATGGGGATCTTTCGCAGCTCCGGCGTAGCCTTGATCCGGCGCGTCGCCTCCCAACCGTCAATCACCGGCAGGCTCATGTCCATCAAAATGAGATCGGGCCTGTCGCTTGTCGCCATTGCAACGCCGCCCGCTCCGTCCTCGGCAATGATGACTTCGTAACCGCTGCGCACGAGGCGCCGCGAGAGCATGTCGCGATTCATCTCGTTGTCTTCGACCAGCAGGATCTTGGGCATCGCACCACCTCCCGCCGAACTGCGAGCACTGCTTGCCCGAAACGGTCCGAGTGAACTCTATAGACGTCTAAAAATCAACTTAGCCGTCAAGCCCACCTCTAGGCTAGCGTCAAAAAATGGCGAGTCGCAGGCAACCGTGGTGGCCCCTCGGTTTCTTGCTCATGCGCCGCAGCCGCACATTGCGCAGCGCTGAGCGTTTCCTAGCGACAAGTGCCGAGCCATTTGCATGCATGCTAGCTGCCGCGGCCGACTATGCTTGGGCGCCCTGACAAGGAGATCGAATAGGGCGCGACTGCTGCGATGCATGAGTCCGGAAGTGGCCCGACTCGGACCTCAGGCGAAGTCCGCTTTCGCGCCGCTGTTGGAGGAGAAGCGGACATCAGTCGGCCAGTTGCTAAGGAGTACACGCCCTAAAGCGCGATGGGATTGGGAGGCATCGCGCTCTATTTATTTGAGTATGATCCTTTCGGAAAACCGCTGCGCACTTTTCCGGATCATGCTCTAGCCGATTTCGAGATAATCCGGGCCGGGCAGTTTCGGGAAGGGCGCCGTCGGCAGCGTCTGATACCAGAACGCGACCGAGGCGATGTCATCCTGCAACGGAAGATATTTTGCGTCTTTCGTTCCCGGCAACCAGCCGAGCGCCTGGATCGTCACGCGAAGATCAGAGTGGAAGCGTATGGGGTCTGGGATGTGCCAGCGGTACATGCCGAAACGTTGCTGCGATTTGTAGACGCCATCGGGGCGGATCACCTGCGGCAGATCGCGCCCTGGCCCTCGATGTCGGCGAGCGTGAAGGTCGTGCCGGGCTCGATCACGACATAGGGCGAGACCTTCCACCCCTGGCCGAGATCGCGGGCCTGGCGCGCCGCGGGGCGTCGACGGACATGCCGCCCTTGCCCTTCTCGCCGGTGAAGTTCTCGGGGCTGATCGAGCGCGTCTGCGCATTCGACAGGCGCGACAGATTGCCGAGATGCAGGCCTAATCCGGAAAACGCCATGGTGTCCTCAATCCCTGGAGTTGGCGACACCTCGATATATCGCCGCCGAATCTACCAAAAGATGAAGACGATCGCGCACGGGAAGGGCCGGTGCGCGATCGGCTGGCCGCTCAGGCGACGCGGTATCCCTTGAATTTCTCGCGCAGAGCCGACTTCAGCACCTTGCCGGTCCCGGTCATCGGGAATTCGTCCAGGAATTCGACGGCGTCCGGCATCCACCAGCTCGCGATCTTCGGGCGCATGTGGTCGAGCAGCGCCTTGCCGTCGACGGTCGCGCCTTTCTTGCGGACGACGAGGAGCAGGGGGCGCTCCTGCCACTTCTCATGCGAAATCGCGACCACGGCAGCTTGCAGGATGTCGGGATGTGACAAGGCGATGTCCTCGAGCTGGATCGAGGAGATCCATTCGCCGCCGGACTTGATCACGTCCTTGGAGCGGTCCGTGAGCGTGACGTGGCCTTGCGGATCGATCACGGCCATGTCGCCGGTGATCAGCCAGCCGTCGCGGTCGAGGCCCTCGTCGAGCTTCATGTAGCCGGAAGCGACCCATGGACCGCGGGCGCGCAGATGTCCGACGGTCTTGCCGTCGCGCGGCAGCTCGTTGCCGCCGTCGTCGACGATGCGCAGGGCGGTGCCGAGACAGGCGCGGCCGGACACCTGGCGCCGGTCGAACTTCTCCTTGTCGCCGAGATGCTCCGAGCCAGGCCGCAAGCCCGGCATCGAGCAGCCCAAGGCCTCGGTCATGCCCCAGGCCTGGATGTAGTCGATGTCGTAGTCGCGCTTGAGCTTCTCGACCATCGCGCGCGGCGGCGCGGAGCCCGACGACAGCGTTGCGCGCAGGGTGGAGAATTTGTTGCCGGTCCGCCCCAGCCAGTCGAGCAGGATCAGCCAGAAGCTCGGCACGCCTGCGGAGAGCGTTACCTTCTCGCCTTCGAGCAATTCGTAGAGCTTGTCGGGTTCGTAATTGCGGCCGGGCAGCACCAGCTTCGAGCCGGTATAAGGCGCGGTGAATGGCATGTTCCAGCCATTGCCGTGGAACAGCGGCGCCATCGGCATCATCACCTCGCGCACGCCTTCGACATGTCCGGGCAGGAAGTCGAAATTGCAGCATGTCATGGTCTGCAGGATCGCGGCGCGGTGCGAATAGATCACGCCCTTCGGGTTGCCCGTCGTGCCCGAGGTGTAGCAGATGGTGGATGCGGATTTTTCGTCGAACTCCGGCCAGGTGAAGCCGGAATCGTTCTCCTTCTCCAGAAGCTCCTCGTAGCAGTGCACGCTCGCAAGCTTCGTCTCCGGCATCCGCTCGCGCGAGGACATCACGACGAAGGCCTCGATCGTGTTCAGCTGCGGCGCGATCGCCTCGACGATCGGCAGCGTGGCGCGATCGATGAACAGCAGGCGGTCTTCGGCGTGGTTGATGATGTAGACGAGCTGCTCGGGAAACAGCCGCGGGTTGATGGTGTGCAACACGTAACCCATGCCCGGCGCGGCGTAGAACATCTCGAAATGACGGTGTGTGTTCCAGGCCAGAGTGCCGACGCGGTCGCCGGGCTTCATGCCGAGCCGCTTCAAGGCCAGGGCCATGCGTTTGATGCGCGGATGGGCGTCCGCATAGGTGTAGCGGTGGATATCGCCCTCGATCTCGCGCGCGACGATCTCCGCTTCGCCGTGATAGTCGGCGGCATATTGGATCAGGCCGCTGATCAGGAGCGGCATGTCCATCATCAATCCCTGCATGGTCTCCTCCAGACCGCCATGTCGTTGCATGGCGTACGCTCGTGATTTGCGCGCACGGTAGCGGAACGCCACGCGACGTTCACGCAAAAAACGGTGGACGTGATTGCATGCGTCACTTTTTCAGGGCTAACTTCTGCGAGCTGCCTCGCGAAGCAGCGTCCGCCGTGGAGGAAATGGATGTCAGCGGAAAGACACAAGACCGGTACAGCCGGCGAATCTACGGTTGATATTGCGGCACTCCGTGCGCGTTATCGCGACGAACGCGACCGCCGTCTGCGCGCCGAAGGCAAGGCGCAATATGTCGAGGTAACAGGCAATTTCGGCCGCTACCTCGACGATCCCTGGGCCGATCCCGGATTCGCGCGCGAGCCTGTTGGCGAACAGACCGAAGTGCTGATCGTGGGTGGCGGCTTCGGCGGTCTGCTCTGCGGCGCGCGTCTGCGCGAAGCCGGCATCGATGACTTCCGCATCGTGGAAAAGGCTGCCGATTTCGGCGGTACCTGGTACTGGAATCGCTACCCCGGCGCGGCCTGCGATACCGAGAGCTACATCTACCTGCCGCTGCTGGAAGAGACCGGCTACATGCCGCTGCGCAAATATGCGCGGGCTCCGGAGATCTACGAGCACTCCCGCCGCATCGGCCGTCATTTCGGCCTCTACGAGCGCACGCTGTTTCAGACCGTCATCGCGTGCATGGAATGGCAGGAGCAGGAGGCGCGCTGGCTGGTCGAGACCGATCGCGGCGATCGCATCCGCGCGCGCTTCGTCATCCTGGCCGGCGGGCCACTCAGCCGTCCGAAGCTGCCGGGCATTCCCGGCATTGAAAGCTTCAAGGCACACAGCTTCCACACCAGCCGTTGGGACTATGGCTATACCGGTGGCAGCGCGGACGGTGGTCTCAGCGGTCTTGCCGACAAGCGCGTCGGCATCATCGGCACCGGTGCGACCGCCGTGCAATGCGTGCCGCATCTCGGCCGGTCCGCGAAGGAGCTCTATGTCTTTCAGCGCACACCGTCGGCGATCGGCGTGCGCGACGATCGGCCGACGGATCATGGCTGGGCGCAGAGCCTCAAGCCTGGCTGGCAGCGTGAGCGCATGGACAATTTCACTGCGGTCATCTCCGGCGAGCAGTTCGAACGCGATCTTGTGCAGGACGGCTGGACCGGACTGCTCGGCGAGATCCTGCTGGCGCCGCGCCGCCAGGCCCAGCCCGTGACCTCGATGGAGGAGGCGCTGAAGGTCATCGAGCAGGCCGACTACCGCAAGATGGAGGAGATCCGCGCCCGCGTCGACGCTATCGTGAAGGACGAAGCCGCCGCGGCTGCGCTGAAGCCCTGGTACAAGGCGTTCTGCAAGCGGCCGTGCTTCCATGACGAATATCTCGACACCTTCAATCGTCCCAATGTGCATCTGGTCGATACCAAAGGGCAGGGCGCCGAGCGCATCACCGAGAACGCTGTCGTGGTCGACGGCAAGGCCTATGAGCTCGACTGCTTGATCTATGCCAGCGGTTTCGAGGTCGGTACCGATTACGCCCGCCGCATGGGCTTCGAGGTCTACGGCCGCGGCGGCATGAGCCTGACCGAGCGCTGGCACGACGGCGTCAAGACGTTGCACGGCTTCTACAGCCGCGGTTTCCCGAACTGCTTCCTGATCGTCACGGTGCAGGCCGGCCAGAGCGCCAACTTCCCGCACATCATCGACGAGCAATCACAGCACATCGCCTATGTGATCGATCAGGTGCGAAAGCGCGGCGCCCGGACATTGGAGCCAACGCTCGCCGCCGAGAACGCCTGGGTGGAGGAGGTCGTGAAAGCCGCGCTCGGCCGCCAGACCTATCTCGCCGAATGCACGCCCGGCTACTACAATAACGAGGGCGTGTTCGATCCGATCGCGGCAAGAAACAGCCAATATTGGCGCGGGCCGGTGGCGTTCCTGCGGCTGCTCGGCAAGTGGCGCAAGGAAGGCGATCTGGAAGGCCTCGAAATGTCATATGATCGTACCATGGAGTCGGCGCCTTCGTCCGGGTAAGCTCGGGCATCGGATCGCCGCGGAACGGGAGGAAGACATGATCAGGGGCAGGCGTGTTGTGGGGGCGGTTTTTGGCGCAGTGGCGCTGCTCGGTTGTGTCGCGCCGACCGCCAACGCAGCGCAATGCGGCAGCTCGCCGGCGGGTTTTGAAGCCTGGAAACGTGAGTTCAGCGCCGAGGCACAGGGCAAGGGCATCGGCCAGACCGCAATCTCTGCGCTGATGCAGGCCCACTATGCGAGCGCCACGATCGCAGCCGACCGCGGCCAGCGCAGCTTCTCGCTATCGCTCGATCAGTTCCTCGCCAAGCGCGGCGCCACCACCATTGTCGCCAGGGGCCGGCAGCTCAAGCAGTCGCAGGGCGCCTTGTTCGCCTCGATCCAGCAGCGTTACGGCGTCCCGCCCGGACCATTGATCGCAATCTGGGGCATGGAGACCGGCTTCGGAAGCCAGCGCGGCAACCAGAACATGCTCTCGTCGATCGCCACCCTTGCATATGACTGCCGCCGTCCCGAATTCTTCACCGATCAGCTCTATGCCGCGCTGAAGCTGATCGACCGCGGCACGCTGTCGGGTGCCACCCGCGGCTCCATGCATGGCGAGGTCGGCCAGACCCAGTTCATGCCCAAGAATATTCTGGCCTACGGCACCGGTAACCTCGATGTTGCCGCCAACGCGCTGAGCTCGACGGCCAACTTCCTCAGGGCACATGGCTGGCGCGCAGGAGCCGGTTACCAGCCGGGCGAACCGAATTTCGCCGCGATCGAGGCTTGGAATGCTGCCGGCGTCTATCAGAAGGCAATCGCACTGATGGGACGGCAGATCGACGAGGGAGGAGGGGCGGCCGCTTCGCGTTGAGGCCGCACGAAGGCCTCGGCCGCATAGGAGAAAGTTTCTGCGTTGGGGAACCTACGGCACGAGGTTTGCTTTGATCGGGGGCAGGGCTGGGCATGAGGAGACTCAATATGGCAACCCAGATCGTGATGGACCGAACCGGCGACACGCGCCACGAGTTTGATCCCGACAATGCCGAAGCGCTGGCACGGGCCGAACGGCGCTTTCGTGAGCTGACCGGAGCCGGTTTTACCGCCGCGCTGCGAACCGGGCCGGGCGAAGTGACCCAGATCCGATCGTTCGATCCGACCGCGCATGAAACGCTGTTCTATCCCCGCTTGGTCGGCGGCTGATCTGAGCTGCTCATGATCGGCGCAGTTTGGCTCCGCGCGCCGGCGCGAGCGCGCCTGCATGCGTTGCGTGAACTCTATCGGCGCTTCTTCGGCGAGAATACGCCGGATGCACGCGGCCGCCGGCTTCTGGCCGAATGGCTGTCGCCGGCGCAGCGCGCGCAGTTCGAGCAGCACCGGTATTTCGACGTCATCGGATGCGACACCGGTAGGACGTATCGCATTCACTACGGCACGGCCGCCAATGTCCACGAAATCGACGACGATGGGCGTGCGATGATGGGATGGTGTTTTGTTCCGTCGGGCTTCCTCGTGCCGGGCGATGTGATGCTGGCGCAGAAGATCGCCCTCGAGACGAGCGAGACAGCGGCGCTGGCGCTTGCCAACCGGTTTCCGCCGGCAACGCATACGGAGCACTTCTACCGGCGGCCGTTCTAGCCCCGGGAAGACGCGGCGATCAGAAATGCGTGGTGCGATAGGCATCCAGCGCGTGTGCCGCGAAGACGCCGATGCTGCAAAGGGCGAGCACGCCCGAGATCAGCTCGATCATAGCTCGTCCTCCTGCGGCGAAAGGGCGACGAGGTGCCGGCAGCAGGAATAATCCCGGATCAGGTCGACAAGGAATTGCATGGTGGCCGTCCCTGTATGATTTTGACAACCACATAACCGGCTATCCGTTTCAGGCATATTTCGTCGCACCAGGAAAGGGGTTTCGCCGGGAACCCTGGGCTGGTTTTTGCGCTGCGAAGCAGCTACATCCCGTTTTTACTCAATCCCTTAGCCGCGCGTCTTCGGAGGCGGCATCACATTGCGAGGCAACATCATGGCGCAGGTCGAGTGGTTCGACGATCTCACCATCGGAATGCGGTTCAAATCCCCCGAGATCCAAGTCACTGAGGCCGACATCAAGCGCTTCGCCAGCGAGTTCGATCCGCAGCCGATGCACCTCGACCACGAGGCCGCCAAGGAAACCCTGTTCAAAGGGCTCGCCGCGTCGGGATGGCACACCGCCGCGATCGCCATGAACCTCGCGGTCCAGATCCGCCCCTTCGGGCCGCATCCGCTGATCGGCGCGGGCGTTGACGGGCTGCGCTGGACGCTTCCGGTGCGGCCCAACGACCGTCTGCATCTGGTCGGCGAGGTCATGAGCCTGACGCCGTCAAAGTCAAAGCCGCAGGGTATCGCGCTGGTGAAATGGACGATGTTCAACCAGAACGGCGAGGAGGTTTACACCTTCACCCCGATCGCGATCGTGCCGCGGCGGGGGTAGCAGACAGGCCCTCTGCCACTGGCCTTGCCGCGGCCTGAAGCCCTTGCCGGCCTCCGGCGGAGGTGGTCATCTCAGCCCCGGGGAACACGCCGGAGGCTGACATGAAACGGTTTCCTCTCGTCGCCGGGCTGCTCGCAGGCGCACTCGGCGCCGGGCCTGGGCTTGCTCAACAATCCCTTGCCCAACAATCCAAGGTCGGCGACTGGACCATCGAGAAGCGAACGCAGGACACGCATTGCAATGCGAGCCGCGGCTACAAGGACAAGGAAGACGAGAACCGCGACTACATTATCGTGATCACCCATTCCGACAAGGCGATCGTGATCGTGATGATCTACGACGGCTGGGAATGGGACAAGGTCGGCGAGATCCTCCGGGCCGACGTCGGCACCGATGACGCCCACATCATGAAGAAGGCAAAGTGGGAGGTCATGGACAAGACCACGGTGCGCGGCATCTTCGAGTACGACCAGTCGATCATGGACCGGCTCTCGAAGGCCAAGCGCCTCACGCTCGACTTCGAGGACGATGACGACGACAGCATCGAGATGCAGATCCCGCGCGCGGGCGAGGCGCTCGCCGCGTTGAAGTCCTGCGAGGAGAACCGGAAGTAGATTGCCGGCGCCGGCAGGCAGGCAGACCTCGTGAAGATCGCCGCCGGATTCCCTGCACCGTTTGCACAGCGAACGAGCAGCGGCGGCGCCGTGTGATTCATTTCACTGCGCGAGCCGTGAGACGATGCGATCTCAATCCATTGTGATGAGCATGGCTCTCAGGTCCCCCGAACGCAGGACGCGTGTCCTTTGAGGGTTTCGTATATCGCGCCACTTGAGATGAGAAGGGCAGTGTGCGCCACGGAACAATCCGCGTCCGGCACCGGACGCGGGTGCGAGGAGACAACAGCGCGTGGCCGAGCCTGCTCGTCGGTTGGAGAGATTGTAGTGAGCGGCAAGGAAGAATTTTCCATTCTCAATGTTTCAACGAACGGCATTCCCGAAGACGAACGTATACCGCTGTTGCGCGAATTCTACTGCCGCGGCGTGCTGAAGGCGGAAATCGAAGCAACGGAAGTAAAGCCGTTCGCGGCGAGCCTTACATCCCATGGCTTGCCTGGCGCTAAGCTGGTGATCGGCGGGCTGATCGGAGCGCGGGTGATCCGCACCAAGCAACTGGTTGTCGACGGAGACGACAGCCTTGGCCTGATGGTAAATCGATCCGGCGTCGTCGGGATATCCGCGCGAGGACGTGATTTGCGGCTTCGTCCTGGCGACGCGGTCTTGACGAGTGCCGAGGACGTGACGACCTACGAGCGGTTCTCGCTCGGAAACTGTCTATCGCTGCGCGTCCCGCGGCGGGTGCTCGCGCCCATGATCGTGGATATCGACGATGCGGTGATGCGCATCATACCGGAGCACACCGCCGGGCTTCGCCTTCTCGTCGACTACGCGATGTCTTTGGTGCGTGAGCGAGCGTTCGCGGTGCCCGCATTGCGCCAGGTTGGCGTTGCACATGTGCACGATTTGATGGCGCGCGTTCTCGGCGCGACGGATGAGGTTCACGAACTGGCCGGACGCCGAGGCGTCAGGTTCGCGCGGCTGCGCAAGGTGAAATCCTTCATCGTCAACAATTGCTGGCAGGACCTCTCGGTCGCCACCGTAGCGCAGGAGTTCGGCATGACCATACGCTATCTCCAGCGTCTGTTCGAAGCCGATGGCAAGACCTTTTCGTCATTCCTGACCGACCAGCGTCTCAAGCGCGCCCATCGCATGCTACGCGAGCCTGACTTCGCCGGACGGCCGGTGAGCTCGATCGCTTACGACGCCGGCTTCGGCGATATCTCTTATTTCAACCGCTGTTTCCGGCGGGCCTATGGCGCGACGCCAAGCGGCGTCAGGAGCGGCGAGGCGCTGTGACCGCACGCGGCTAATTTCAGCGAACGTCGATTTCAAACAGGAGGAATTTGACATTGTCCTCGATCGCAGAGGCATGGCCATGACGCATTGGTTTTGCCGCAGTCTCATTCTTGCAAGTCTTGTGCGGAGTAGATCATGACGTTGTGTTTCGAGCGGCGCTGGCAGTCGGAGTCCTGAATGCGCCGTTTCTTCTTCGACCTCCTGGTTGGCAATGTCGTGAAGATCGACCCGGGTGGCATGGTCTTCGAGCAGGCCAAGGCGACCTTCGTCGTCGCCGACGAGATGGCGAGACATCTTTTCGTCTGGCGTGACGATTTGCGCGATCGCGACGCATGGATCCGCGTCCGGGACGATGGCGGGCGCGAGATCTATCGCGCCGCCGTCTGGTCGGAAAGCGCGGAGAAGGTCGGCTGGGACGAGGCGTGACCGTCCCGGGGAGAGTGTCGCGTCAACGAGACGGTCTTTCGCAAGACCGTGCTCGTTTTGCTGTTGGTGTCAGGTATCTCCTGATCTAGTGCCCTAAGCCCTGGGCCGGCGCCGCGCTGGTGTCGCTGCCGTGATGCGTCAGCGGCTTCATGCCGGTGACGGTCCGGAGCAGCACATAGAACACCGGCGTCAGGAACAGGCCGAACACGGTGACGCCGATCATGCCGGAGAACACGGCGACGCCCATGGCCCGCCGCATCTCCGAGCCGGCGCCGGTCGAGAGCACCAGCGGCAGCACGCCCATGATGAACGCCATCGACGTCATCAGGATCGGGCGAAGCCGCAGCCGGCTGGCCTCGATCGCAGCCCGGATCGGCGTGCGCCCGGCGAATTCGAGCTCGCGCGCGAATTCGACGATCAGGATCGCGTTCTTGGCCGAAAGGCCGACCAGCACGATCAATCCGATCTGGGTGAAGACGTTGTTGTCGCCCTTCGAGATCCAGACGCCGAACATCGCCGCCAGCAGGCCCATCGGCACGATCATGATGATCGAGAGCGGCAAGGTCAGGCTCTCGTAGAGCGCCGCCAGCACCAGGAATACCAGCAGGATCGCCAGCGGGAACACCCAGAGGCCAGAATTGCCGGCGATGAACTCCTGATAGGTCAGATCCGTCCATTCGAAGGCAAAGCCGGGCGGGAGTACCTCTGCCGCGATCCGCGTCGCCGCTTCCTGCGCCTGACCGGAGGAGAAGCCGGGCGCCGCGGCCGCGTTGATGTCGGACGACAGGAAGCCGTTGTAGCGGATCGCTCGCTCAGGTCCCGCGCTCTGGCGGATCTTCAGCAGCGCCGACAGTGGCACCATGTCGCCGGACGACGAGCGCACCTTCAACTGCCTGATGTCGTCGGCACGCGCGCGGAACGGCGCGTCGGCCTGGACGTAGACAGAGTAGGTGCGGCCAAACTTGTTGAAGTCGTTGACGTAGTAGGAGCCCAGGTAAATTTGCAGCGTGTTGAACACCTCCGTCACGGGCACCCCGAGCTGCAGCGCCTTGGTGCGGTCGATATCGGCGAAGAGCTGTGGAACGTTGACCTGGAAGCTCGAGAACGCGCCGGCGATCTCCGGCGCCTTCTGCATCGCCGCCATGAACGCATTCGTCGCCTCGTTCAGCGCCTCATAGCCGAGACCGGCACGGTCCTCGATCTGCAGCTTGAAGCCGCCGATGGTGCCGAGGCCGTTGACCGGCGGCGGCGGGAACATGGCGATGAAGGCTTCCTGGATGCCGGCATATTTCTTGTTCAACTCGGCCGCGAGCGCGGGGCCGCTGAGCGAGGGATCCTTGCGTTCGTCGAACGGCTTCAGCGTCGAGAACACGATGCCGGCATTGGAGGAGTTGGTGAAGCCGGAGATCGACAGGCCCGGGAAGGCCACGGAGCTTTCGACACCGGGCTGGGTCAGGGCGATGTCGCTCATCTTGCGGATCACCTCTTCGGTGCGGTCGAGCGTTGCGCCATCGGGAAGGCGGGCGAAGCCCACCAGATACTGCTTGTCCTGACCGGGCACGAAGCCGCTGGGCACCTGCTGGAACAACAGGGCGGTCAGGCCAACCAGGACCACGTAGAGCCCCATCACCGCCGCCTTGCCTGATATCACCTTGGTGACAGTGCCGCTGTAGTTCTCCGAGGAGCGCGTAAAAGCCTTGTTGAAGCCGCGGAAGAACCAGCCGAGCGCCTTTTCGAGGATGATCGTCAGCCGGTCCTTCGGCTCGTTATGGCCCTTGAGCAGCAGCGCCGACAGGGCCGGCGACAGCGTCAGCGAGTTGACAGCCGAGATCACGGTCGAGATCGCGATCGTCAGCGCGAACTGCTTGTAGAACTGCCCGGTGAGGCCGGAGATGAAGGCGAGGGGCACGAACACCGCGATCAGCACCATCGCGATCGCGATGATCGGGCCCGAGACCTCGCGCATCGCCTGGTAGGTCGCGTCGCGCGGCGACAGTCCGGCCTCGATGTTGCGCTCGACGTTCTCGACCACGACAATGGCGTCGTCGACGACGATGCCGATCGCCAGCACCAGGCCGAACAGGCTGAGCGCGTTGATGGAGAAGCCGAACACGTGCATCACCGCGAATGTGCCGACGATCGACACCGGCACTGCCAAGAGCGGAATGATCGATGCGCGCCAGGTCTGGAGGAACAGGATCACGACCAGCACCACCAGCGCAATCGCCTCCAGCAGCGTGTGGATGACAGCTTCGATTGACGAGCGCACGAACTGGGTGGGATCGTAGACGATCTGGTAGGACACGCCTTCCGGCATGTTCTTCTTGATCTCGGCCATGGTGGCGCGGACGTGGTCGGATATCTCGAGCGCGTTGGAGCCGGGCGCCTGGAAGATCGGGATCGCCACCGCCTGCTTGTTGTCGAGCAGCGAGCGCAGGCCATATGCGGAGGCGCCGAGCTCGATGCGCGCGACGTCGCGTAAGCGCACCACTTCGCCGCGAACGCCGGTCTTGACCACGATGTCGCCAAACTGCTCCTCGTTCGCGAGGCGGCCTTCCGCGTTGACCGAGAGCTGCAGGTCGATGCCCTTGACGTTCGGGGAGGAGCCGACGACGCCGGCGGCGGCTTCGACGTTCTGCGCCTGGATCGCCTTGACGATGTCGCTGGCGGTCAGCCCGTGCTCGGCGGCCTTCTGCGGATCGACCCAGACCCGCATCGAATAGTCGCCTGCACCGTAGAGCTGGACGTCGCCGACGCCGTCGATCCGCGCCAGCCGGTCCTTGACGTTGAGCACCGCATAGTTGCGCAAGTACGTCATGTCGTAGCGGCCGTTCGGCGACAGCAGATGCACGACCATGGTCAGGTCGGGCGAGGACTTCTTGGTGATGATGCCGAGCTGGCGCACCACGGCCGGCAGGCGCGGTTCGGCCTGCTGCACGCGGTTCTGCACGAGCTGCGTCGCCTTGTCGGGGTCGGTGCCGAGCCGGAACGTCACCGTCAGCGTCATTGCGCCGTCGGTGGTCGCCTGGCTCGACATGTACAGCATGTTCTCGACGCCGTTGATCTGCTCCTCGATCGGCGTCGCGACCGTTTCCGCGATCACCTTGGGATTGGCGCCGGGATAGGTCGCGCGCACCACGACAGAGGGCGGCACGACATCGGGATATTCAGAGATAGGCATCGCGAACAGCGAGATCAGGCCCGCAAGGAAGATAAGGACCGAAAGAACGCCGGCAAAAATCGGACGATCGATGAAGAACTTTGAGAGATTCATGGTTTTGCCCCTGCGCGAGAGACAACTTCCCCGTTATCCCGGGACGTGGGCCAAGCCTGCGAACTCGGAATCCGGAAGTGATGTCTTGAGAGTTGTCTGACTTCGAGATCCGGGGGCGCGTTATACGCGTCCCCGGATGAGTAACTAACGCTGCACGACGTCCTGGTTGCTGTTGTTGGCGGCCTGCTGCGGCCCGCGCGCGCCCATCGCCGCGACCTCCGTCTTGAGGAGGGCGCCGGGACGCACGCGCTGCAACCCGTTGACGACGATGCGGTCGCCGGGCTTCAGGCCCGCGGTGACGATGCGAAGCCCATCGACCGCGCCGCCGAGCGTGATCGGCCGGTAGACAGCACGGCTGTCGTCACCGACCGCCATCACGAACTTCTTGTCCTGGTCGGTGCCGATCGCGCGCTCGTCGATCATCACGAGGGTCTGCTGCTTGGGCTGGCCCATGCGCACGCGTGCGAACTGGCCGGGGATGAGGCGCCCGTCCTCGTTCTGGAACACCGCGCGGACGCGGATGGTGCCGCTCTGGCCGTTGACCTGGTTGTCGATGAGCTGGATGTGGCCCTTGGCCGAAAGGCCGCCCGAGGTCGCCATCTCCACCGGGATCTGGTCGAGATTGCCGCGCTTGCCGGAGGTATCAGCGATCGAGTTCAGCGCACGCAGCACGACCTCCTCATCTGCATCAAAGGACGCGTAGATCGGATTGACCGAGACCAGCGAGGTCAGCACCGGGGAGGCGGTGCCGGCGGCGACGAGATTGCCGACGGTGACCTCGATCTTGCCGACGCGGCCGTCAACGGGCGCGCGCACCTCGGTGTAGTCGAGGTTGAGCTTGGCTGTCTGGAGCGTCGCTTCGGCTGCCTTCACGTTGGCGATCGCTTCGCGATTGGCGTTGTCGCGCTGGTCGTAGTCGCGCCGCGTGACCACGGCATTGCCGACCAGCTGCGCGCCGCGCTCGAGCTCGCTCTGGGTGAACACCACGCGCGCCTTCGCCGCCTCGAGCTGGGCATTGGCTTTGTCGACCTCGGCCGCGTAAGGCGCCGGATCGATCTTGAACAGGACATCGCCGGCCTTCACCAACGCGCCTTCGGTGAAGTTGGCCGAAAGGATTGCACCCGCGACGCGCGGGCGAAGCTCGACGCGATTGATGGCCTCCAGCCGGCCCGAGAAGTCGTCCCACAGCACGGTCTGCCGCGGCTCGATCATCGCGACCGTGACGGAGACGGCTTGTTCAGCTGCGGCCGCGGTCGCGGTGGCCTGAGCCGCATGGAAGTAGTGACCGGTCGCAATCGAACCGGCCACGGCGAGGGCGCCGACGATGGCGACGCCGCCGAGAAGACGGCGGATACGGCCGGTGCGGGAGGTAATTTGGGAGGGATGCATTTGCGCGCTCCAGATATGTAGTGGTCGCTACAAATGTGGAGCTGGATGTCGCAGTGCAAGATACTTATGTACCATTCACTAAGAAAATTGTACTCGCATACCGCGACGATTGGAAGACGGCAGAGAAAATTAAGGCAGAACAAATAGATAGGATCAGGCGTTAGAGCGAAATACGACGCCGATTGAGAAGGAGGACAGGCACATGGGCATGGGACGCCCCCGCGAATTCGACGCCGAGACGGCGTTGGACCGGGCGATGGAAGTGTTTTGGCGCCATGGCTATGAGGGCGCCACGATCGCCCAGCTCACCGAGGCGATGGCCATCAATCCTCCGAGCCTCTACGCCTGCTTCGGCAACAAGGAGGGCCTGCTGAAGGCCGCGCTCGACCGCTACACAAAACTGCGCGGCGTCTGGATGGACGAGGTGGTCGCTGCACCGACCGCCCGCGACGTTGCCGAGCGGATGCTGATGGGCATCGCCGATAAGCAGACCGATCCTGCCAATCCTCCCGGCTGCCTGCTCGTGCAGGGCGGCATCGCCTGCGGCACCGGCTCCGAAAACGTTCCCTTCGAACTCGCCACCCGCCGCGCCCAGAACGAAGACCAGCTCCGCGACCGCTTCGTGCGCGCCAAGGCTGAAGGCGATCTCAAGCCGACGTCAGATCCCGCCGCGCTCGCGCGCTACGTCTCGGCCGTCTCCGTCGGCATGGGCGTTATGGCGTCTTCGGGCGCTGACCGCGAAGCGCTGCGGCAGGTGGCGAGCGTGGCCGTGCAGGCGGTCGAGGCGCAGTCGGGCTCCTGAAGATGCTGGAGTGGCTGACGAACGAATTGAGGAGGCGGTTCAAGATTGGATGTTGCAGCCTGATACGGTTGGAATTGTTCCGCCTCGAAGTCTCGAAACGTAGGCCCAATTTACTGATTGGATTGTGCCGCGAGCCATACAGCTAGTAATGATTTAGGGCGCGTACTCATAAATCTATCGTTTCAGCTTCGGAAGCAGCGAGGTCCGCTTTGCGTTCCTAAGCGGACATGCGAGGCGCGCTTGGTCATGTCCGCTTGGGGGCCATATCCGGAAGTGCCGCCACGGTGATGCGCAAAAGCAAAAGGAGGCCGCCAATCAGGGCGGCCTTTGCGAATGTTCGTTGACGGGAATTATTCTGAAACGCCATCAACTGCAAAGGAGCGGAACTTCGCGTATTTTTCGCCGACTTTCCGGAGCGGCGCCGGCCACCTCGACGTCCCCCAAATTCTAGCAAGAACGGGACGTTTGCGAGCGTTTAGTTTTGTGGACGCGTAAAGGGGACAAAGCGCACGAGGGCGACGGCGCGCGTCGTCGTCTTGTCGGGGGCAATTTTTTTGACGACCGTGAGCCGCTGAGCGGTGTAACCGGGGCCCATCGGCATAACCAGCCGGCCACCTACTTTAAGCTGCTCAATCAGCGGCGGCGGTGGCTGCCCGAGGGCGGCAGTCACGATGATGGCGTCGAAAGGACCGCATTCGGGCCAGCCATCGTAGCCGTCGCCGAGCTTGACGCTCACGTTGTCATACGCGAGGTCTCTTAGCGTTTTCGCGGCGGTCTCGGCCAATTGCGCGATGATCTCGATGGTGCAGACCTTTCGTGCCAGGTGCGCAAGGACGGCGGCCTGATAGCCCGATCCCGTCCCGACTTCCAGCACAACGTGATCGGGCGCGACCTCGGCCAACTGGGTCATCAAGGCCACGATGTACGGCTGCGATATGGTCTGCCCGAGGCCGATCGGAATCGGTCTGTCCGCGTATGCGATGGAGCAAGATTGCTCGGGGATGAACAGATGGCGTTTCGTTTGCTCCATGGCCTCAAGGATTCTCTCCGACATGCCTTGCTGTCCCAAGGCACTGGCAGCGGATCGGGCGTATGTCCTGATGGTTTCGACCATGGCGGCGCGCTCGCGGACACATTGCGCGTCCTTTGGTGCATCCTGTGCGGTCGCTTCCGAGGCGATGACAACCATGGCAAACACGAGCAGCAGCAAGGCCTTCATCGTGCGCTCTCCAAGAGGTCGTGGGTTCACATCTACCGCTTGAGCGCAATGAGCCGATTCGACGTGTCAGCTCAGTGAATCACGGCGTCCAGCGAATGACGCGCAGTGCGTCAGGGGGGCTCCAGCAGTCATGATACCATCACTGCATCTGGCAGGTAAGTTGACCTCTCCGCACGCATTGCCGACCCAAATGCAACCGGGATACCTCACCTAATGTCCGTTGCGGGTGGCCAACAACGGACTTAACAGATGCGTGAAGCACTAAGCAACAAAGAGCACGAGGCGAGGTCGCCAACAAGACGGCCTCGGTGATTGCGAGCGCGTGGCGGGTCTCACTTCGCTACGTCGGCACCCGCCTTTGCGACTTGGCCATCCTGAACTGACGTCCCGCCAGAGACGCCGATCGCCCCGACAATCTTGCCATCCACATTAATGGGAATGCCGCCTTCCAGCGGTGATGCCCCACGGAGCGCCAACGAACGCAAACCGATGCCGCCCTGCGCCACCAAATCCTCGAACACTTTGCTGGGACGCCTGTAGTTGATCGCGCTGAGTGCCTTGTCCTCGGCAGCCATAAGAGAGCCGTATTGGGTATTGTCGAGCTTGTGCAGCATCACCATGTGGCCCGTGCTGTCGAGGATCACGATGGCCATCGCCCAGTTATTCTTTTCGGCCTCCGCTTCCGCGGCAGCCATTATTTTTTTGCCTGCCTCAAGCCCTAGTGGCACTCCATAAGGAATTATCGGGGGTGGGGATGGCGCCTGTTGAGCGCTGGCTGTTGCCGAGAGTATCACTGCAGCCAGGATGGAAGCGACTTGCGTCTTGCCCTGCGTCCTCATGTTGTTGTCCTCCCGATATCTGCTGGTCGGCTAAATGGGCTGCCCCTGCACTGGACATTTTCGACCGGAGGATTGCGCCAATCGGTACCAGAGTCCATCGGCCGGGGGGCCGGCGCAAAAGAAAGGGCCGCTTTTCCTATTGCTGATAACCTTCCAGGCTCGGGCTAGTCGCCCTTCGATTGGCGGCCTGCCAAGGACCGCTAAGGGTCATAGGTGTCGGTTTGACGGTCCGTCGACCACTTCCGGTCCATCCCGACAAGCAGACCATTTCAAAGCAGGCCCGAACTTCGCAATAGGGCCAGAAGCCGACATGGCAAGCTTCACTCGATCACCTCGTCAGCACGCAAATGACACCGAACTCTCAGGGTATCACCGGCGGATGATAATCCAGCGTATAGGCAAGCAGCCACAGCAGGAATAGCACGACCGGCAGATGCATCAGCAGTTGCAGGAAGGTGAAGCCCACGACGTCGCGCGCGCGCAAGCCCAGCACGCCGAGCAGCGGCAGCATCCAAAACGGATTGATCAGGTTGGGCAACGCCTCCGCCGCGTTATAGATCTGGACGGCCCAGCCGAGATGCACCTTGAGATCGTTGGCCGCCTGCATCACGTAAGGCGCCTCGAGCAACCACTTGCCACCGCCCGACGGGATGAAGAAGCCGAGGATCGCCGAATAGATGCCGATCACCAACGGATAGAGATGCTGCGTCGACATGGCGACGAAGGCGTGCGTGATCTGGTCGGACACGGTGACACCCGCGCCGTTCCTCGCCTGCGTAAGGATCGTGGCAATCGCGCCGTAGAACGGAAACTGGATCAGCACGCCCGACGTCGCCGGCACCGACTTGATCACCGCGGCGAGGAAGCGCTTCGGCCGCCAGTGCAGCAGGAGGCCGACCATGATGAAGATGAAGTTGTAGGTGTTGAGATTGGAGATCGCGATCATCCAGTCCTGGCGGGCGAATTCGTTGATCACCCAACCGGCCGCGAGCAGCACCAGCAGAATGGTGAGGATCGGGGAATGCTCGAGCCATTCCCCCGGCTGCTTCGGCGGCGCCACCTCGATGGCTTGGCCGCGCGAGGTCTCGATGCCCATCGCTTCAGCCGTCACGGCGGAACTGGGACCCGGCGCCGACCAGATCGCGATGGCGACTGAGATCACGAGAAGCACGGACGTGATCACCATCGACTGCCACAGGAAGATGGTTTCGGAGAAGGGAATGACCCCGCTAATGGACAACAGGCCTTTTGGTAGGCTCGCCGCATTGGCCTGCAGCTGCGCCGCCGAGGAAGACAGCCCCATCGCCCATGTGGCGCCAAGCCCGAGATAGGCGGCCGCGCCCGCAGCCCGGTAGTCCATCCTAAGTTCGCGCCGTGCCGCAAGCGCGACGACCAGCAGACCGCCGAGGATCAGGCTTAAGCCCCAATTGAGCAACGAAGCCAGAATGCTAACGAAGGCGACGAGGCCGACGGCGCCGACGCCGGTCTTGGGCAAATCGGCGAGCCAGCCGATCAGCCGTTGCGCGGGGCCTGAGGTGGCGACGACGTAGCCGCCGATCGCGACGAAGGCCATTTGCATGGTGAAGGTGATCAGGCTCCAGAACCCGTTGCCGAAGGCGACACTGACGGCAACCGGCGAGGCGCCGTTGAGCAGCGCCGCCAGCGAGACCACCACGACAGCGATGGCGACAAAGATGAACGCATCGGGAAACCACTTTTCCGCCCACGCGGTAAAGCCGATCGCAAGGCGCACCAAGGCGCCTTCTCGCTGCGCTGCGGAAGTGGAAGACGTAACCGTGTCCGTCGTTTCCATGATGATCCTCCCAAGGCCCCGTTACTCGAAAGGTTAGCATCAAGCCTAGGCCCAGAAACTCCGCCCGTCGATAGCGAGATCGCGAACAATCAGCGTTCGCAATTGCGAAGAGAAGCCCGAGGGTTTGTCAGACAGTCCGGAGGCTAACGTCGGAACTTGAGCTGCGCGTCTGAGGTTCAGCATTCTCCCGCTCGGCCAGTTCGCGCCAATCAATGTCGAGTGTGCGGTTCTGAAAGAGATTTCCGCTTAGAGTGAGACGCAGAAATCAGCGATCCCGACGACCATGTCCGCCGGGCCGAGCATTCCACGCCGAGATTTATCGGTGGACTATCCAACTCCAAAGGTCCGCTTTGGGGTCAGAGGCGGAAGTCTGAGGCGACAAAGTACCGCTCTGTCTTTGATAGCGGACATGCCAGGGCTTTCGCTGCACGTCGGCCCAGGGGCCGACACCAGACCTCAGTCGATCACTTGGTCCGCACCGCTGAGCAGCGTTGGCGGAATGATCACACCAAGTGCTTTGGCCGTCTTAAGGTTGATAGCCAGAACGATTTCAGTCGGCTGTTCCACAGGTACTTCCGCCACTTTGGCGCCTCGCAAGAGCTTCGCGACCTGACGAGCGCATTGACGAAAAACAACGCTGAGACGGGGACCATAGGCAATCAGGCCGCCTGCCTCAGCCTCTTCAGGCCATTGCAAAATGGCTGGCAGGCGATACAGATCGAAGCGTTCACGGATTAGCGAACGGAGAGATCCCCCCAGTAAGGGTGACGCCAAGACATTGACCGCCTCGACCGATGTCGCCTTCATGGCATCTATCGCTCGGATGACTCCCCCCTCAGACCGTGCGACATACGGAACGATCTCGATGCCGAACGCACGGGCAGCACTTTCAAGAGCGTCGATGTTTCGTATTGGCTCATGATCGCCAAATACAGCTATCTTTCGAGCTGCGGGGAGTGCCTCATGCAACAGCGCCAACCGCTTTACATCGAGCTGAAATGCGAAAATGGCGACACCGGTTGTGTTGCCGTCGGGATGAGACATGGAGGTGACGAGCTTGCTGCCGAGCAAGTCATCTGCAAGCGCAACGATGGGAATGCGTTGAGTAGCTTTTTGTACAGCGCGAGCCGCGTCGGGTCCGAATACCACGAGCACGTCGGGCCGCGCTTTGGTTAGTTCAACGGCGACCTCTTCGTAAGAAGCAGGGGCTACGCCAATGCCGCGACTATCAACCTCAAGATTGCGGCCTTCCACAAATCCAGTTTGGTCAAGTTCATCGAGAAGGACTTGTGCCCTCGCGGATGCCAAGATTGCAATGCGATAACGCCTCCCGGTCTGTTGCGCGGAGGCTGCTAGCGGCCACGCCGCCGCCCCAGCAAAAGCTCCGAGAAATTGCCGTCGCCTCATGCCCGCCCTCAAAACTCGATGGGACGGCATTCTAGGCTCAATAGAACTTTGCGGAAGGGGTCAAAATTGGTCAAAGCAACACCAATTTTCTCGCTGTGCGACGGCTCAGGGCCACTTTCGGACTCATGCGCCGCAACAAAAAGCGCCTTCAATATCGCCCCTCGATCATCAATATCCGGGATATATTCGGGGGATACTGACCGCTTTGTGAGGGATGATCCAATGGAGCCCATCAGTGCAGACCTTTCCACGATATTAAACCGCATCCTTGATACGGCCGCGGATAATCTCAGGATCGCAAAGGTTCTCGTTCAGATGGGACTTGATCCCAACAACATCACCTACGACGCACTGTTTAATCGGCTGCTTGAAATTGTGTTGGCCAACATCACGCTCGCCAACATGTTCGCTTTGATTGGTGCCTTCTTCTTTGTCGCTACTTTGCTGATGCAGACAATGGTGCCACTGCGGGTCGCGAATATGGTCGGCTGTACATTCTTCGTAATCTCTGGCGCGCTTTCCGGAAGCGTCGCGACCTTTCTGCTTTATCTGCTGTTGCTGCCGGTCAATGCCGTTCGCCTCCGCCAACTGCTCAAGCTCGTTAAGAAGGCACGCAACGCGACCCAGGGTGACATGTCGAAGGAATGGCTCAAACCGTTCATGAGCGAACGCAGATATCGCCGGGGCGACCGATTATTCAGGAAGGGGGATGCGGCTGCCGAAATGTTTCTCACCGTCACAGGAAAGTTCCTCGTCAAGGAAATCGGCGTCGAGCTTCCGCCAGGACGTTTCATGGGAGAACTTGGCTTTCTTACGCCCAATAACCGACGAACCGGAACGGTCGAATGCATAGAAGACGGCCAAGTCCTGACCATAACTTATGAACGGCTGCTTGAAATCTACTTTCAGAATCCGCAATTCGGCTATTACGTCCTCGTCCTGACCAGTCAGCGCTTCCTGGAAAACATCTCGCGGCTGGAAGCAACTCTCGCGCAAGAGAAAGCGGCGCGACAGACCCCAGCCGCGGATGGCATAGCTTGAAACCTTGGCTCTTGATTGCTCCACCATTGGTGACAGAACAGTCCCGACGCAGTGCGGGTCTCGCGAGGCAACGACGTCCGCTCTGGGTCAATCGCGTCGTTTCGGCCGCCGGTTGATTACCGCCGGTCTACCCCCGAAGAGCAGACATTCGTAGTGTCCAAAGGCATGTCGCGGATGGGCCCAGGAGCGGAAATCTCACCTTGGGCGCAGTGGCGACCGGACTTGAGCGGTTCGATCAGGCATCGCCAGTGGGCGCGATTGCTGCGGTCTCGACCATCAAGATCACGCTCCTTTCGGGCGCGCGCGTGCAATGCAACACTCCCTTCGGCACAGTGAAGCCCTGATTGGGCAGCAACTCGATTGAGTGTCCCTCAAGATCGATTATGAAACGGCCGCTGAGGACGAAGAAGAACTCGTCGTCATTGTCGTGCTTGTGCCAATGGTACTCGCCTTGCATGACGCCGAGGCGGATAACGGAATC
>NZ_LGHM01000060.1 GCF_001908185.1 Bradyrhizobium sp. AS23.2 | reverse complement strand
GCCTCGCCTGCGGCAACGCCGTCGCCTGCCGCCAGCGCCTCGCCGGAAGCGTCGCCCTCCCCCGCGGCAAGCGCCTCACCCAGCCCGGCGGCACCGCCACCCGCTGCGGCCGCCACCCCCGCCCCGGTACAGACCGCCGATCCCTTCGGCCAGGAGACCACGCTCGAGGCCAAGAAGGTCGTGATGGTCAAGGGCACCGCAAATTGGGATTCGGCCTTCGACACGCTGATCGACGCCTTCAAGGCGCTGAACGCGTTGCTGGACAAGCAGGGCATCACGCACGCCGGCAATCCGATGATCGTCTACACCTCGACCGACGACACCGGCTTCACCTTCCTCGCCGAGATCCCGGTCGAGCAGGATCCGAAGAACCTCCCCAAGGACATGAGCATTGGCAAATCGCCGGAAGGCAAGGCGCTGAAATTCGTCCATCGCGGCTCCTACGACAACATGGACAACACCTATGAGGCGATCACCAATCACCTCGACGACAAGAAGCTGGAAGCCAAAGACACCTTCATCGAGGAGTACCTCACCGATCCCCTGAAGACGTCGGAGGACAAGCTCGTGATCAACGTATTCGTGCCGCTGAAGTGAGACCAATGAAAAAGCCTGCCGTACTTGCCGTCCTATTCGCCACCACGCTGCTGGCAACGCCCGCGGTCGCCGACGATTTTCCGTCCGCGATTTCGGTCAGCGGCGAAGCCACGATTTCCGCGGCGCCCGATCTCGCGCAGATCGATGCCGGCGTCGCCAACGAGGCCAAGTCGGCGAAGGAAGCTTCCGACGCCAACAACGCCGCGATGGGCAAGGTGCTGCTGGCGCTGAAAGGTGCCGGCGTCGCCGAGAAGGATTACCAGACTTCGCGCCTGTCGCTGCAGCCGCAATACGGCCAGAACAAATCCACCGGCGCTTCGCCCGTGGTCGGCTTCCGTGCCAGCAACCGCGTCACCGTGAAGATCCGCGACGTGACCAAGGTCGCCGGCATCATCGACACGCTGGTCAACGCCGGCGCCAACGACATCGGCAACATCTCCTTCGAGGTGACGCAGGCGTCGAAACTGCTCGACGATGCCCGCGAACAGGCGGTAGCCGACGCCCGCCGCAAGGCCGAGATCTACGCCAAAGCCACCGGCGTCACGTTAGGTGCTCCGCTCGGCGTCTCCGAAGGCGGCGGCCCGGTGCCGCTGTTCAAGGCGCGGATGGCGCCAGCGCCGATGGCTGCCGCGCCCGCCGCCGTTGCGCCAGGTGAGGAGACGCTGTCGGTGACGGTGAATGTGAGCTGGGCGATCAAGCCCAAAGAGCAGTAGGTCTCGTGTCCCGGACGCGCTGCAGCGTGCCATAAAGCGCGTTCACGCGCGTCTTCAACGCGCTATGGCTGCTGCGCAGAGCCGGGACCTAGCTGTATCCACAAAGGTGTATCCAGAAACATGGGCCCCGGCTCAGCAGCGCAACACTAACGTGCTGCGCTGCGTCCGGGGCACGAGGTATGTGCGTGGAGATAGCTAGATCTCCACCACCTGCCCAGGCCTCATCGCCACGAACCGCTGCTGCGGAATCTTCGCGGCATCGAGCGCTTCCACCAGCGCCTTGGCCGGCGCATCGATGGCTTCATCGGTGAGCTGGAACGTGCCGTGATGATGCCCGAGCGCTTCCTGCGCGCCGCAATCCGATAGCGCCTTCACCGCATCCTCCGGATTCATGTGCTGGTCGCGCATGAACCAGCGCGGCTCGTAGGCGCCGATGGGGAGGATCGCCAGGCGCAGCGGCCCGTGCTTCTCGGCGACGCGGCGGAAATGCCCGCCATCGCCATAGCCGGAATCGCAGACGACGTAGACCTTCCCGGCCTGCGTCTCCAGCACGAAGCTCGCCCACAGCGCCTTGTTGCGGTCGAACATTCCGCGCGCCGACCAGTGCCGGGTCGGGACCAGATGCACGGCGATGCCGCCGCCTAGCTCGACGCGATCATGCCAGTCGAACGCTTCTGCCTTGATCGCGGGATCGGCATCGCGCATCGCGAGGTCATTGCCGAGCGGGGTGACCACGCGCGGCGCAAAATTCTTGGCGAGCCGCGACAGCGTCGCGATGTCGAGATGATCGTAGTGCCCGTGCGAGACCAGCACGACGTCGATCTTCGGCAGCCTTTCGAAGGCAATGCCGGGATCGTTGTGCCGCTTCGGTCCGGCGAAGCTGACGGGCGAGACCCGCATCGACCAGACGGGATCGACGAGGATGTTGAGCCCGCCGGCCTGGATCAGCCAGCTCGCATGGCCCACGAAGGAGAGCCGCACCTTGTCGCCGTCGACGCGGGCCGGCGGGGTGTCGGCGTGGGGGGCTCGGCACCCAGTCGGGCCAGGTCTCGCGCTTCCGGCCGCCCCCGAACTGCCAGCGAAACACCTCGCCGAGCGCTTTCGGCGGCGCACCGTCGGGATCGAAGAAGTGCAGGCCGTCGAAATGGTCGGAGACGGGGCCATCGTAGGTTTTCATGCGGGCGATCCAGATGGACGGGGCACCGACCAGCGCGCCTGTCCCGGCAAGAAGTCCAAACAGGCGGCGGCGGGTGATAGGCACGGTCGAGCTTCACGGGCGGTGGCGGAGGTAAGTCATCACCGGCTATATGGGCCGGACCGCCGAAAAAGGAACCCATCGCCGGAAAGGTCATGTTTTCAAGGCCTTGTCCTGGCAAAGGCGCCCCGGCACCCTAACTTTCCTTGACTTTTGGGCGTGGGCGGCGTTTAACCCCGCCACTTTCTCGGAAAGGCTTTCTTTTCGACCCGCCGACTGGCCCTGGAGGTCAGAGGTCAACGCCCGACAGCGCTGTGCGCCCTCGGGCGCAAAGGTGTTTGGAAGATCGCTTACCCCAAGTAAGGGGTCATCCCCCAGTCAAGCCGGGGCATGACAGTAGTGAACGCGGCAACCCTGCGCGAGCAGGACAAGGGACAACGGCATTGTTCGACAATCTGTCGGAAAGGCTTGGCGGCATCCTCGATCGCCTGACGGGGCGCGGTGCGCTGACCGAAAAGGACGTCGACGCCGCGATGCGCGAGGTGCGCCGCGCGCTGCTGGAGGCCGACGTTGCGCTCGAAGTGGTGCGCAGCTTCACCGAACGCGTCCGCGAACAGGCGATTGGCGCCACCGTCGTCAAGTCGGTGACCCCCGGCCAGATGGTCGTCAAGATCGTCCATGACGAGCTGATCAACACGCTCGGCGCCGAAAGCCAGACCATCGACGTCAATTCCGTGCCGCCGGTGCCGATCATGATGGTCGGCCTGCAAGGCTCCGGTAAGACGACGACCACCGCGAAGCTCGCCCGCCGCCTGGTCCAGCGCGACAAGCGCAAGGTGCTGATGGCCTCGCTCGACGTCTATCGCCCGGCGGCGATGGAGCAGCTGGCCGTGCTCGGCCGCGATCTCGACATTCCGACGCTTCCTATCGTCGCCGGCCAGCAGCCGCCGCAAATTGCAAAACGCGCGCTGGAGGCCGGCAAGCTCGGCGGCTACGACATCGTGCTGCTCGACACCGCCGGCCGCACCACGCTCGACGAAGAGATGATGGCGGAGGCAGCCGCGATCAAAGCGGCCGCCAACCCGCATGAAGTGCTGCTGGTCGCGGACTCCTTGACCGGCCAGGACGCCGTGAATCTTGCGCGCTCGTTCGACCAGCGCGTCGGCCTCACCGGCATCGTGCTGACCCGTGTCGACGGCGACGGCCGCGGCGGCGCCGCGCTGTCGATGCGCGCGGTCACCGGCAAGCCGATCAAGCTGATCGGCACCGGTGAAAAGACCGACGCGCTGGAAGACTTCCATCCCGACCGTATCGCCAGCCGTATCCTCGGCATGGGCGACGTGGTCTCGCTGGTCGAACGTGCCGCCGCCAACATCGACGCCGAGAAGGCCGCGCGCACCGCCGAGCGGATGCGCAAGGGTCAGTTCGACCTCAACGACATGCGCGAGCAGCTGTTGCAGATGGCGAACATGGGCGGCATCAGCGGGCTGATGGGCATGATGCCCGGCATCGCCAAGATGAAGAACCAGATCGCGGCTGCAGGCATCGACGACAAGATCCTGAAGCGCCAGGTCGCGGTCATCGATTCCATGACGCGCGACGAGCGGCGTCATCCCGACCTGCTCAAGGCCAGCCGCAAGAAGCGTATCGCGGCCGGAAGCGGCCAGAGCGTCGAGCAGGTCAACAAGCTGCTCAAGATGCATCGGAACATGGCCGACGTGATGAAGGCCATGGGCTCGGGCAAGCGCGGCCCGCTCGCCGGCATCGCACAAGCCATGGGCTTTGGCGGCGGCATGAAGATGCCGTCTCCCGAAGAGATGAAGGCGCTGCAAGAAAAGATGCAGAGTGGCGGCGGACAGGGTCTGCCCAACCTGCCGAAGGATTTGCCGGCCGGTCTTCGCACCGGTCTGCCGAACGTTCCCGGCCTGACCGGGCTGAGCGGCAAGCCGATGCTGCCGGGCCTCGGCGGCTTTCCAGGCAAGAAGAAATGAGGAATTCGTCGCACGGGATCGTAAGCGTCTCGCGCAACGCGGAATACCAATCAACCGAACAAGCTGTACTTTGAAGGAGAACTAGATGTCCGTCGTTATCCGCCTCGCCCGCGCAGGCACCAAGAAGCGTCCCGTCTATCACGTCGTCGTCGCCGACTCGCGTTTTCCGCGCGATGGCCGCTTCATCGAGCGTCTCGGCTATTTCAACCCGCTGCTGCCGAAGGACAACGAGGCGCGCCTCAAGCTCGACATGGAGAAGGTGAAGGCCTGGGTCGCCAAGGGTGCGCAGCCGTCCGACCGCGTGATGCGTTTCCTCGACGCCGCCGGCGTGAAGAAGCGCGAAGCGCGCAACAACCCGCAGAAGGCCGTGCCGCGCAAGGAGCGCAAGGCGCAGGCCGAAGCCGCCGCCAAGGCCTAAGGCCAGAGCATGTCGGCGCTGGTCTGCGTCGCGCGGATCGGCGCCGCGCATGGTGTGCGCGGTGCGGTCAAACTGTGGACCTTCACCGAAGATCCCTTTGCCATCAGGCGCTACGGTCCACTTCTGTCCAAAGACGGCAAGCGCCAGTTCGAGGTCGCGCAGGCGCGCGACGCCAAAGACCATCTGGTCGCGACGTTCAAGGGCGTCACGACCCGCGATGAGGCCGAGCGCCTCAACGGCATCGAACTCTACGTCGCGCGCGAAAAACTGCCCGCGACCGACGACGACGAATATTACCACACCGACCTGATCGGGCTCGCCGCCGTCACCACGGCCGGCGACGCGCTCGGCCGCGTCGTCGCAATCCATAATTTCGGCGCCGGCGACATCATCGAGATCGCACCACCCAAGGGCACGTCGCTGCTGCTGCCGTTCTCGAACGCGGTGGTGCCGGAGGTCGATATTGCCGGCGGCCGCGTCGTGATCGAGCTGCCGCAGGAGATCGAGGGCGATGATCGGGACGACGAGAGTCATCCGGACGAAGGCCGGGACCCATAACCACAGGCCGTGGTTTTGGCTAAGCTATCTGCAATGACAAACCCCTCACCCTGGCGCGCGACAGTGCTGACGCTGTTTCCGGACATGTTTCCGGGGCCGCTGGGCGTGAGCCTGGCTGGCCGAGCTCTGGCATCCGGGCTCTGGGAGATCGAAGCGCGGGACATCCGGGCTTCCGCCACCGACCGCCACCGCAGCGTCGACGACACCCCGGCAGGGGGCGGACCGGGCATGGTGCTGCGGGCGGATGTTCTGGCGGCGGCCATCGATGCCGCCGAGATCAGCTCAGACCGGCCGAAGCTCCTGATGAGTCCCCGCGGTCGGCCATTGACCCAGGCCCGTGTCGTGGAGCTCGCCCAGGGCCCCGGCCCCTTGATCGTCTGCGGGCGATTCGAGGGGGTCGACCAGCGGGTGATCGACGGGCGGGGCCTGGAGGAGCTCTCGATCGGCGATTACGTGCTGTCCGGGGGCGAAATCGCGGCTTTGGCGCTGATTGACGCCTGCGTGCGGCTGCTCCCGGGGGTCATGGGCAAGGAGGCCTCTGGAACCGAGGAAAGCTTCTCGGACGGCCTTCTCGAATACCCTCAATACACCCGGCCGCAGCTGTTCGAGGGGGCTCCGATCCCCGAAATCCTGACCTCTGGCGACCACGCCAAGGTCGCGGCTTGGCGGCGGGCGGAATCCGAGGCTCTGACGGCGGCCCGGCGGCCCGATTTGTGGGCGCAAATCCCGACCAAAGTCCCGAATCGGGGCGGACGCCAAAAAACGCCAAAAAACAAGACAGACGGGTGACAAACGCTCCGGCTTGCCTTATAGGAGCGGCCACATCCGCAATGGCTGGATAAACGAATTTCGCGCAGCCCCCGTTTCCAAGGCTGGGCGCGCCGATGGAGATTTACCCATGAACCTGATCAAGCAGCTCGAACAAGAGCAATTCGACAAGCTCGCCGCCGGCAAGGACATTCCGGAGTTCGGTCCCGGCGACACCGTGATCGTCAACGTGAAGGTCGTCGAAGGCGACCGCACCCGCGTGCAGGCCTATGAGGGCGTCTGCATCGGCCGGTCCGGCGGTGGCCTCAATGAGAGCTTCACCGTCCGCAAGATTTCCTACGGCGAGGGCGTCGAGCGCGTGTTCCCGGTGATGTCGCCGATGATCGACTCGATCAAGGTGGTGCGCCGCGGCAAGGTGCGTCGCGCCAAGCTGTATTATCTCCGCAGCCTTCGCGGCAAGTCGGCCCGCATCGTCGAGAAGCAGGACCGCGCGGCTGCCGTCGGCGAGTAATTTCCGCCCACCAGGCAAGTTTCGAAAAGCGCGGGGCCCAACCCCGCGCTTTTTTGTTGCGTCAGCCGTGCGCGTCAAAGCTCTCGCGCTTCCAATTCGGCCTGCTATATATTCCTAGAATGTTTCCAGATCTGACCAGCCTCTCGTCCGTCAAGCGCATCGTCATCGACGATCGCTCGCGGCTGCCTGGCCGGTTCTTCGGACGCTTCGCGACCTCGGCAACGTCAGAGCTTACGCGCGCAGCCTAAAAGCTGCGCTGACGATTCAGTTGCCCGCGCGCCAGCCGCGCAAATCCGCTTACACAACATTCCTTCGGAGCTGACGCTCATGTCCAAGCCGGCCACACTGTACGACAAGATCTGGAACGACCATCTGGTGCACGAAGCCGAGGACGGCACCTGCCTGCTCTATATCGACCGCCATCTGGTGCACGAGGTGACCTCGCCGCAGGCGTTCGAAGGCCTGCGCGCGACGGGACGCAAGGTGCACGCGCCCGAGAAGACGCTCGCCGTCGTCGACCACAACGTCCCCACCACCGATCGCACCAAGCCGAACCCGGATCCGGAGAGCATCGAGCAGATCAAGGCACTCGCCGACAACGCCAAGGAATTCGGCATCGAATATTACAACGAGTTCGACAAGCGCCAGGGCATCGTCCACGTCATCGGCCCCGAGCAGGGCTTTACCCTGCCCGGCACCACCATCGTCTGCGGTGACAGCCACACCTCGACGCATGGCGCGTTCGGCGCGCTCGCGCATGGCATCGGCACGAGCGAGGTCGAGCACGTGCTGGCGACGCAGACGCTGATCCAGAAGAAGGCGAAGAACATGCGCGTCACCGTCGACGGCAGATTGCCAGAGGGCGTGACGGGCAAGGACATCATCCTGGCCATCATCGGCGAGATTGGCACCGCGGGCGGCACCGGCTACGTGCTGGAATATGCCGGCGAGGCGATCCGTTCGCTGTCGATGGAAGGCCGCATGACGGTCTGCAACATGTCGATCGAAGGCGGCGCGCGCGCCGGCCTCGTCGCGCCCGACCAGAAGGCCTACGACTTCCTGCGTGACCGTCCGAAGTCGCCGAAGGGTGCGGACTGGGATGCGGCGATGCGCTACTGGGAGAAGCTGCGCTCCGACGAGGGCGCGCATTTCGACCACGAGCTGCGCCTCGATGCTGCCAAGCTGCCGCCGATCGTGACCTGGGGCACGAGCCCCGAGGACGTGATCTCGGTTACCGGCATCGTGCCCGATCCGGACAAGATCGCGGACGAGGCCAAGCGCATCTCCAAGCACCGCGCCTTGAAGTACATGGGCCTGACGGCGGGGACGAAGATCACCGACATCAAGCTCGACCGCGTCTTCATCGGCTCCTGCACCAACGGCCGTATCGAGGACTTACGCGCCGCCGCCAAGATCGCGGAAGGCAAGCAGGTCTCGGCGAGCGTCAATGCCATGGTCGTGCCGGGCTCCGGCATCGTGAAGGAGCAGGCCGAGGCTGAAGGTCTGGACAAGATCTTCATCAAGGCCGGCTTCGAATGGCGCGAGCCGGGCTGCTCGATGTGCCTCGCCATGAACCCGGACAAGCTGAAACCGGAAGAGCGCTGCGCCTCGACCTCGAACCGCAACTTCGAGGGCCGCCAGGGCTTCAAGGGCCGCACTCACCTCGTCTCTCCTGCAATGGCCGCCGCAGCGGCGATCGCAGGTCACTTCGTCGACGTCAGGGACTGGCGCTGAGCCACTCCCTGCAATTGTAGCGATCGCGGCAAACCGCCGTTAATCGGCATCGCCGACATTGCGTCCTCGCGACGGTTTCGCGGGGACGCAGCCATGGCCAACAAGCCTGAATATGTCGACCTGATCAGCGAGGCGACCCGCCAGCACCGGCGGCGTGCAACGCCCTTGCGCATCGTCGCCAAGCCCGAGGTCGCGGAGACCTCGCGCCTCAGCCGCTGGCCGCCGGCGATGTTCAAGCAGTGGAAGCTCGAGAACCTGACACGATGGAAGTCCGCGTCGTGGAAGCTGAAGGACTGGCTTTAGCCCCGCTCTCCGTCATGCCCGGGCTCGTCCCGGGCATCCACGTCTTGTTGCACCGGCAAAGAACGTGGATGGCCGGGACACTTAATGCGACGACGCGCCTCGCGCTTTTGCCCGGCCATGACGCTCAACGAGCAGCTTTCGTTACCAATAGCGGTATGGATGGTGCCAGCGATGGCAGGTGCCAGCGGCTCTTGCGGTCCGCACGAATCCCGGATTTCGCTACCGCTCCATCCGGGCTACAGCGCGCAGCGCAAAGGCAAAAGGAATTTGAGAAATGACCGTCTACGCGATTGCGCAGTTGAAGATGACGGACCGCGCGGCCTATGACCGCTATCAGGCGCGGTTCTTCGACGTGTTCAAAAAATTCAATGGACGGCTGCTTGCAGCGGACGAACATCCGCGCGTGCTCGAAGGCGCATGGCCGCATGACAAGCTCGTCATGATGTCGTTCCCCGACGAGGCCGCGTTTCTCGCCTTCTCGAACTCGCCCGACTACGAAGAGATCTCGCGCGATCGCTAGGCGGGCGCGCAGGCGACCGTGTTGCTGGTCAAGGGATTTGCGCCGGACGGTTAGCGCCACCACGGTCCATAGCCGAGCACGAAGGGTGCGGGCACGCCGTAGGGATAAGGCCGGTAGTAGACAGGCCGCGCGTAATAATGCGGATCATGGGGCGGATAGGTCCGCGCAACGTCATGGTGTCGTGCGTGCCGTTGCGCACCGAAAACCGCTGTCCCGGCCGAGGCATCCGGAATCCTCGCGCCCTGCGCCGCGGAAGCGCGAGACAAACCAGCGACAAGCCCCACGACAACCGCCAATGCAATCCATTTCGCCATGACGACCTCCGCCCTCAACATGCGGGCATCACACGATCGCCTGCAAGTCAGCCCCGGCGCCAGTAGCAGCTCATGCGCGGCACGATCACCGTGCCGCTGGGCCGGTATTCCTCCACATAGGTCGCGTTGCACTCGCGGACCGCGTCGGGACCCGGGTCGTAACGCGGATAGACGCCGTCCGGGGTGTAGTAGGGCGTGACGCGCAAGCGCGCCGGGGGCCGCTTGCGCGGCGGCGGGGCGTCTGGCGAGGCCGCCTGGGCCAGCCGGATTTCGGGGACGGCCGTCTGGGCTTCCGCGCCGACGCAAAATTGCGAAAACAACCCCATGCAAAGTAGAACTGCTGTTCCCGCCCGCATCGTACCACCCACCTGAAACGTCCCCATCGAGGTGCCGTACGCTCCCCGTTTTGGCGGCGCCCGTCAACCTCGCCGCGCTTATAAAGCCGGATGCATCGCCGGGGAACCCGCGCTAGAGCCATTTCCGTTCCGATGGAATCGGAACGGGGCTCTAGATTCTTGTTTTAACGCGTTTTCTTTACGCGAACCGGTATCCACTTCGCTCGAAAACGTTTTAAGAGAAGCCCATGTGGACGAAATTGAAAGCACCCTCGCTCGCCGAAATGGAAGCGATGGCTCATGACGTGTTCGAACGCCTGCCGACGGAGTTTCGCAGGCTGTGCGAGGGGGTGATCCTCCGCGTCGACGACTTCCCGAGCGAGGAGGTCCTGGACGAGATGGAATGCGAGAGCGAGTTCGACCTGCTCGGCCTGTTCCAGGGCGTCGGCCTGCCGCAGCAGAGCCTTGGCGACGTGGCGCGGCTGCCCAACATGGTCTGGCTCTACCGCCGGCCGATCCTGGACTACTGGGCCGAGCACGACGAGAGCCTGGGCCACATCGTCCGTCACGTCCTGATCCACGAGATCGGCCACCATTTCGGCCTCTCGGACGACGATATGGCGGCGATTGAGGCGCAAGCAGACTAGGAGCGGCCCCTCTTCACCTCTCCCCGGCGGGGAGAGGTGAAATCCCGATGCCGCATCGGTTCAGCCCTCAAACCCGGCAGACTAGATCTGCCGAATTCGGCCTAGGATTCGGCCACCGATCGCGATAAATACCGGTTCCCCTGAACCACCCCGGGAAAGCGCAACCATGGACAAATTCACCACGCTGGAAGGCGTCGCGGCGCCGCTGAAGATCATCAATGTCGACACCGACATGATCATTCCGAAGCAGTACCTCAAGACCATCAAGCGCACCGGCCTTGGCAAGGGGCTCTTCTCCGAGCAGCGCTACAAGGACGATGGCAGCGAGAACCCGGACTTCGTGCTGAACCAGCCGGCCTATCGCGATACGAAGGTGCTGGTCGCCGGCGACAATTTCGGCTGCGGCTCGAGCCGCGAGCACGCGCCCTGGGCGCTGCTCGACTTCGGCATCCGCTGCGTGATCTCGACCTCGTTCGGCGACATCTTCTACAACAACTGCTTCAAGAACGGCATTCTGCCGATCCGCGTCAGCCAGGAAGACCTCGACAAGCTGTTCGACGACGCCGAGCGCGGCGCCAACGCGACGCTGACGATCGACCTGCCGAACCAGGAGATCCGCGGCCCCGACGGCGGCAAGGTGAAGTTCGAGATCGATCCGTTCCGCAAGCACTGCCTGATCAACGGCCTCGACGACATCGGCCTGACGATGGAGAAGAAGTCCTCGATCGACACCTACGAGGAAAAGCTCAAGCGCGAACGCGCCTGGGCCTGATCGCATATTGCTTGAGCATGATCTTTCCGGAAAACCGCGGCACACTTTTCCGAATCATGCTCTAGTTTCGGTTCAAGCCCCGGTGCGACGCGCGCCGGGGCTTTTTCTTTGCCCTGATTTTCCCTTATAGCTTCCGCTCATGCTGCCCGACATCGTCACCTTCTGGCATGGCCCGATGGATGCGCTGCGCCAGACCTGTCTGCGCTCGCAGCTCGCGGCCGGCCACAAGATCACGGTCTACAGCTTCGACACCATTCCCGGCCTGCCCGCCGGCATCGCGAACGCGGATGCCGAGGCGATCCTGCCGCATGCATTCTCCGAGCGATTGCGGCCGCCGCAGCCGGACGGCAGCTGGCGCGACTGGACCACGCTCCAGTTCAGCGACTTCTTCCGCATGAAGCTGATGGCGAAGGGACTCGGCCTTTGGCTCGATGCCGACGTGCTGCTGCTCAAGCCGGTCGAGATCGACCCGACAAAACCCTACTTCGCCTGGGAGCGGCCGCGCCAGCTCGGCAATTCCGTGATCTATCTTCCGCCCGGGCACGGCATCGTTGCCGCCTTCGAAGAGCTGATGCAGCAGGAGGAGCTGACGCCGAACTGGCTGTCGGTGCGCCATCGCATCACCTTTGCGATGCGTCGCCTGCGCGGCGGCTCGAACCGTCTCTCGGATGTTCGCGTTGCGCTCTTTGGGCCGGCAGCGCTGACGGCGCTGGCCCGTCGCACCGGTGAGTTGAGATGCGCGCTGCCGAAGCAATCCTTTTACGCGGTGCACGCCGAGCCAAAACTGTTCTTCGAGCCGTCGAGCTATCTCGGCCTCGTCACTAACCCCGAGATTATCGGCCTGCACATCTCGCCCAAGGGACGCGGCGGCCAGCCACCGATTCCGGGCAGCCTGTATGCCTGGGCGGCGGAGCGATTCGCGTAGCTCTTGTGCCCCGGACGCGGTGCGGCGCGCAACGCTGCTCCGCAGAGCCGGGCCCCAGTTCGCGACATGGGCCCCGGCTCAGCAGCGCACCACCATAGCGCGTCGAAGACGCGCGTAAACGCGCTTTTGGGCTGCGCCGCGTCCGGGGCACGAGATCAGTTTCCTTGGCTCATTCCAATTTGATCCAGCGCAACGCGTTTCTGCACCATGGTGCCTAATCTCGCTCCAGTTCCGCCGTTCGAATGGAGCTTTCCATGAGCACCGCAAGCAAGCCTTATCCCATCGTCCAGGACCTCATCGAGTCCTTTGCCGCTTGGCTGAAGCATCACCGCGAGCTGAGCGAGATGCGGCAGCTCGACCGTACCAATTTCGACCGGATTGCCAGCGATCTCAGGGTCGCGCCGGATGATCTGGAGGAATTGGTCCGTCACGGCCGCCACGCCGCCGATGAGCTGCCGAAAATGCTGGAGCAGCTCGGCATCAGCGCGGAGCGGCTGGCACAGACACAGCCGCTGGTCTTGCGCGACATGGAGCGGGTCTGCTCGCTCTGCAATCACAAGGGACAGTGCGACCGCGACCTCGCCGATGGCACCGCCGCGGAGAACTATCACGGCTATTGCGCCAACGCGTTGACGCTGGAGTCGCTCGATCGCGCAGACGTCGCGCCGCACTGACAGCGTCGCATTCATGCGGCGCTCTGACCTAAATGGCTTCGCTTGCCCTGGAGATCAGAAGCCAGCAGTTTCGTTCATGTAGAATGTGTTGAGGATCGACACTCGATCCCGATCAGTCTTGATCGGCGGACGACCGTGCCAGCTCATCCTGGTCAACGAGTGATAGGCCTTCAGAACCACGAACGCGTATCCGACATTGGGCAGAAACGGGATCGTTTTCACAGGCTCCAGACAATAAGAGCCAACATGAAACAGTCCCTTGAGGGACGCCTTATAGAGCGTCGTCCCCAAAGCTTCCCGGCTGGCGTCGGCCGGGCAATAAAGCTGCATCGTCACAACCTTCTTGCGCGTGTCCGGATGCGGCTTGATCTGATATCCGTCCCTGTCCACGTAAACCACCGGCTTTGCGACCAACTTCAAATCGGCGGCACTTGGCACCTTGTCGCCACGGGCACGAATCTCGAGCCCGTCATGCAGTCTCTTTCGGATGGCCCGCTCGATGCTCTCCGAGGTCAACATGGCCGACACCGCAGCCCATTGAGGCCGCAGAGACGGATCGATCTTCTCGACGTTCTCGCCGTAGAGGCGCAGCGCCATGCGGGTCCCTGTACCCGTGATCGGATCGTACCCCTGAGTGGGGACGCTCCGTATCAAGTCACGGTAAAGATCCTTCGGAAAGAAATTACCGAAAACGATGTGAGGGAAGGGCGAAGAAAAATGATCGGCGGCTTCGATGCTCGCGACCGCGTGCGCGGTGAGCGCGTCGACCAAGCGGGTATGAACAGTCTCCGCAAGTGCTGCCATGAGGACCCCCCCAGAGCACGCTTGAAGCTTATCAGTCCAATTGCCTCCCAACCAAATGCAACCATACCATGTAATGATGCATCTTCCAGCCTGGTGCTCATGCGAGCCAACCATAGCCCCCCGTGCAGGACGATCACGTTTGCATGAACGAGCACGGCGAAGGCCTCTGTTGCCGCCGCCTGTAGCACGGCCTGAAGGGGTGATTATCCCTTCATCCTTCAGCCCTTGCTCATCGCGGCGATCGCATCCGCGATTTCGATCGTGCGCCGCGCCATGTCGGCGTGCAGGCGCTCCACCATCGCACCATCGAGCCGGATCGCACCGCGTGACACGTTTTCCGGCAACTCGAAGGCCGCGATGATTTTTCGCGCGCGGGCGACCTCCTCTTCGGGCGGCGTGAAGATCGCATTGCAGGCCTCGATTTGCGACGGATGGATCAGCGTCTTGCCGTCGAAGCCGAGATCGCGGCCCTGCGCGCATTCGGTGGCGAAGCCATCGGAATTGGCGATGTCACTGTAGGGGCCATCGAGGTTTTCGAGGCCGTGGGCGCGCGTTGCCAGGATGCAATGGGTGATCATCGGGATCATCGCAGCGCGGCCCGGCATCATCTTGATGCGCGTTTCCCGCGAGATGTCATTGGGCCCGAACACGAAACCCGACAGACGCGTCTTCGGATCGCGGCCGGCCGCGGCCAGCTCCTCGGCGTGCAGTACCGCACGCGCGGTTTCGATCATGGCCCAGACTCTGACGGTTGGCGCCGCGCCAAGCTCGGCGAGGCGACGGCCGATCATGTCGAGGTCCTCGACGCTCGAGACCTTTGGAACCAGGATGCCGTCCGGCGACGCCTTGGCGGCCATCGCGACGTCCTCTGCCCACCAGGGCGTGTCGAGGCCGTTGGTCCGGATCAGGATCTCGCGTTTGCCGAAGCCCTTGGCCGCGATCGCGGCGGCGATCTGGTCGCGCGCCACCGCCTTGGCGTCGGGGGCAACGGAATCCTCAAGGTCCAGGATGAGGCCATCGGCGGCCAGATTGCGCGCCTTGTCGAGCGCGCGGGGGTTGGAGCCGGGCATGAAGAGATGGCTGCGGCGCGGGCGGGTCATGCAAGCGTTCCTTCCGGTTTCCTCGGGCGTGTTCTAGAGCATGATCCGGAAAAGTGTGCGGCGGTTTTCCGAAAAGATCATGCTCAAACAATAAGCCGGAGCCGATAGCATCTGGCATGCCTATTCGAAAGGCTTGTTCGCTCCTGCGGTATATGGTTAGGCATAGGCCATGATCACATTCCCGAAGCACTTGCTGGAAGGCTACAAGGCCTTCGCCACCCAGCGGCTGCCGGCCGAGCAGAGCCGCTATCGCGAGCTGTCGGTGAAAGGGCAGTCGCCGGAAGTGATGGTGATCGGCTGCTGCGATTCCCGCGTCTCACCCGAGGCGATCTTCGATGTCGGCCCGGGCGAGCTGTTCGTCGTCCGCAACATTGCCAACCTCGTGCCGGTTTATCAGCCCGACGCCAACGCGCACGGTGTCTCGGCCGCGCTGGAATATGCCGTGACGGTGCTGAAGGTGAAGCACATGGTGATCCTCGGACATGCGCAGTGCGGCGGCATCCGCGCCTTCGTCGACAAGATCGAGCCGCTCACGCCCGGCGACTTCATCGGCAAATGGATGCAGATGTTCATTAAGCCCGGCGAAGTTGTCGAGCAGCGCGCCCACGAGACCATGGCGCAGTTTGTCGAGCGCATCGAGAAGGCCGCAGTGTTCCGCAGCCTGGAAAACCTGATGACGTTCCCGTTCGTGCGGAAGGCGGTCGAGGGCGGCGAGATGCAACTGCACGGCGCCTATTTCGGCGTCGCGGAGGGGACCTTGTTCGTGCTCGACAAGTCGACGAAGGAATTCAAGAGCGCGCGAAGCGTGACTTGATTTCGTAGGGTGGGTTAGCCCCGCGGCTGCGCGAAGCGCAGTCGCTCGGCGTAACCCACCTCTTTGGTTTCCGCGGTGACAGAAGCGGTGGGTTACGCCTTCGGCTAACCCACCCTACGGAGGCTCGGCTTACGCCGCCTTCTTCTTCGCGCTGATCAGCTTGCGGTTGATCAGCACTTCCGCGATCTGGATCGCGTTGAGCGCCGCGCCCTTGCGCAGATTGTCGGACACGCACCACAGCACGAGGCCGTTCTCCACCGTCGCGTCCTCGCGGATACGGCTGATATAGGTGGCATCCTCACCGGCCGCTTCATACGGCGTGGCGTAGCCGCCGGGCTCCTGCTTGTCGATGACGAGGCAGCCGGGCGCCTTGCGCAGGATGTCGCGCGCTTCATCCGCCGTAATCGGATTCTCGAACTCGATGTTGACGGCCTCGGAATGGCCGACGAACACCGGCACGCGCACGCAGGTCGCGGAGAGCTTGATCTTGGGATCAAGGATTTTCTTGGTCTCCGCCATCATCTTCCACTCTTCCTTGGTGTAGCCGTCCTCCATGAAGACGTCGATGTGGGGGATGACGTTGAAGGCGATGCGCTTGGGGAATTTCTTCGCGATCAGCTCGTCATTGGTGTAGACGGCCTTGGTCTGCGAGAACAATTCGTCCATCGCGTCCTTGCCGGCGCCCGACACCGATTGATAGGTCGAGACCACGACGCGCTTGATGGTCGCCTTGTCATGCAGCGGTTTCAGCGCGACCACGAGCTGCGCGGTCGAGCAGTTCGGGTTGGCGATGATGTTCTTCTTCTTGAAGCCCGCCGTCGCGTCCGCGTTCACTTCCGGCACGATCAGCGGCACGTCCGGATCCATGCGCCAGGCCGACGAGTTGTCGATCACGACCGCGCCGGCGGCGCCGATCCGCGGCGACCATTCCTTCGACACCGAACCGCCCGCCGACATCAGGCAGATGTCGACGTCGGAGAAATCGTAATGCTCGAGCGCTTTGACCTTCAGGGTGCGGTCGCCATAGGACACCTCGACGCCGACGCTGCGGCGTGACGCAAGGGCCACGACCTCGTCCGCGGGGAATTTGCGCTCATCGAGGATGTTGAGCATTTCCCGTCCGACATTGCCGGTCGCGCCGACGACTGCGACTTTGTAACCCATCGTTCACTCTCCGATGAAAAAGCCCGTTCCTGAAGCTGACGCTTAAACAGGAGGAGCAGCGCTTCTATGCGAGAACCGGCCTCAAGACAACGTTGGACCATGCCTCAAGGCCGTGGATGCAGTCGCTCGAGGCCGGCACGGCCGTACCCCCCACCAGGACCGCCGTCCACCTGGCGCTGGCCGGCTTCGCCGACGAGGTCGTCGGCACGCTGGCGCACCTGTTCGCCTATGTGGGGGCGCTCGCCCTGTTTGCCATCCTGGCCCTCGCAGCGCTCGGCCAGCTGCCTGATATGCGGGACGATGAGCCCGCGCCGCAGCCGGGCTGGAGCGTGGCCGACCGTTCGCATCCGGCCTTCGCCCTCAGCCGGATCGATTCATCAGAAAAAACAGCCTCTTACACCATCCTCCGGCATCCCGAAGGCGGCCGCAGGGACGTGATGCGCTGGACCGGCGAGGCGGACAAGCCTCTGGCTGAGCTCGACATTTACCGGGAAGGCGCCGAATTCGACGTGGCTCGTCCGGCGACCGCGGACCTGGCCGTCCAGATGGGCCTGGGAGCGGCCACCCCGCTCGAGCAAGCCGGTCTGATAGATACGAAATTCGGCCCCGTCGCCCTGTTCCGGCCAATCGGCACGGCGGAGGGGGCGCGGGCGTGCCTCGGCTATCTCAAGCGCAGCGAGGAGCCGGCGCTGCAGATCTCCGGCTTCTCCTGCCAGGGCGGCACCCTGCCCGCGCACCGCGCGGCGATCGCCTGCACGCTGAACCGGCTGACACTTTTGACCTCGGGCAACGAGCCGAAGCTGGCGGAATTGTTCGCCCATGCCGCGCTGAAGCGCAGGGGTTGCGCCCCGGCGGGCTCGTCGGACTGGCTGCTGGGTGCCGCGGACGCGCAATTGCGCGGAGCGCTTTGATCGGCATCAAGCTCAAGTGGCTGGTATTGATGCAACTTTTGCCGGCGCGCACGATTATTCCGCCCTGGTGTGACCGAATAGACCTAGTTGCAGCCGCCCTGGCCGGACTAGTATGGGGTGAAATCGACTGGCGGCATGCCGCCTGAAGGGGACGTGATGAGCTCGAAATTCTCTGCCGCGAACAAATTGGCGATCTGGCTTGCGGCGGGCGCCGTCGTCGCCGTGGGCTTTGCAACGTCGGCTTCGGCCGAGACCAGGAAGCAGCGCAATGACGGCGCGAGCGGCCCCAACACGGTCTATCAGCAGGGACGCACCCGCATCTATGTGAGCAAGCGCTCCTGGCTCGACGGTGGCACCGAGGTCAATCCGGGCGATCGCAAGTTCATGGATTACGCGTATCCGCCGGAGATCGGCTATCCGACCTTCGCACGCGAGAACAACAACCGTCCGATCGATCGCCAGCCGCTGAGCACGCCGGCCGATGTCGGCGGCTACCCACGGAATTTCCCGCTGTACTGAAGCGGACGTAGTGACCGAATCAAATGGCCGGGCTCGCGCCCGGCCATTTTTGTTTGTGATGAGGCCTTGTAGGGTGGGTTAGCTGTGCGGCTGCGCGAAGCGCGGTCCGCGCGGCTAACCCACCCTACGATGGCGGCGCTTGCCGTTACGCGTGCAGCTTCTGCAATTCCTTCAGGATCGCTTCGCCCATCTGCGTGGTCGACGCGGCCGTCGTGCCTTCCGACTTGATGTCGGCGGTGCGCAGGCCGCTGGCGAGCACGGCGGCGATCGCGGCATCGACCTTGTCGGCCAGCGCGCCCATGTCGAAGGAGTAGCGCAGCGCCATGCCGAAGGACGAGATCATCGCGATCGGATTGGCGAGACCCTTGCCGGCAATGTCGGGCGCCGAACCGTGCACGGGCTCGTAGAGCGCCTTGCGCTTCTTGCTCTTGACGTCGACCTCGCCGAGCGAGGCCGAGGGCAGCATGCCGAGCGAGCCGGTGAGCATCGCCGCGATATCGGAGAGCATGTCGCCGAACAAATTGTCGGTGACGATGACGTCGAACTGCTTCGGCCACTTCACCAGCATCATGCCGCCGGAATCGGCGAGCTGGTGCTCGAGCGTCACGTCCGGATATTCGCGCTTGTGGACCTGCGTCACGACCTCGTTCCAGAGCACGCCCGACTTCATGACGTTGCGCTTTTCCATCGACGTCACCTTGTTGCGACGCTTCTTGGCGAGTTCGAAGGCGACGCGGGCGATGCGCTCGATCTCATAGGTGTCGTAGACCTGGGTATCGATGGCGCGCTTCTGGCCGTTGCCGAGATCGGTGATGGTCTTGGGCTCGCCGAAATAGACGCCGCCGGTGAGCTCGCGCACGATGACGATGTCGAGCCCCTCGATCGCCTCACGCTTCAGGCTCGAGGCGTCCGCCAGCGCCGGATAGCACACGGCGGGACGGAGGTTGGCGAACAAAGCGAGGTCCTTGCGCAGACGGAGCAGGCCGGCTTCGGGGCGCACCTCATAGGGCACCGCATCCCACTTCGGGCCGCCGACCGCGCCGAAAATCACGGCGTCGGCATCCTTGGCCTTGGCCATGTCGCCCTCGGAGATCGAGACCTTGTGCGCGTCATAGGCGGCGCCGCCGACGAGGCCGGTGTCGGTCTCGAACTTGGCAATGCCTGATACATTGAGCCAGTCGATCAGCCGCTTCACCTCGCCCATCACCTCGGGGCCGATACCGTCGCCGGGGAGCAGCAGCAGTTTGTGGGTCGCCATGGTCGATTCCTCTCAATCCTGTGTCGTCATTCCGGGGCGCGAGCACAGCGAGCGAGCCCGGAATCCATCGGGCCACAGCGCAAGCTGGAAAATGGATTCCGGGCCCGCGCCTATCGGCGCGTCCCGGAATGACGGTTCGGCCGGAGTGCTAGAGCGGCGTTGCGCGCTTGGCAAGACACCATTGCCGGGGCGCGGCTGTGCAAGACAGGCAGGGCCTGCCACTATGGCGATCGCCGGAGCACCCCTTGCACGCCCCTGACCGCCCCTCACCCAACCCGCATCCCGCGCGGCTGATCCTGACCATGTCGCTGGCCGCGACCGTCGGGCTCGGTATCGGCCGCTTTGCCTATGCGCTGGTGCTGCCCGACATGCGGGAGTCCCTCGGATGGTCATACTCGGCCGCCGGCTTCATGAACACCATCAACGCCGTCGGGTATCTCGTGGGCGCTCTGATGGCGTCCCGGCTGATCCAGCGCATCGGCTGGGCGGCCGCGATCCGCGGCGGAACCCTGGCCTGCGTCGCCGCGCTGGCGGTGTGTGCGCTGACCGGCAATTTCGTCGCGCTGAGCCTCGCGCGCCTCGTGCTGGGCCTCGGCGCCGCAGTCGGCTTCGTCGCCGGCGGCGCGCTGGCCGCGACCATCGCGCAGTCGCGCCCGGAGCGGGCCAATTTCCTCCTCAGCCTGTTCTATGCCGGGCCCGGCATCGGCATTCTCTCCTCGGGGCTGATCGCCCCGTTCACGCTCCAGTATTTCGGGCCGGGCTCGTGGTGGATCGTATGGTGGGCACTTACGCTGCTGTCCGTCGCGATGACGATCCCACTGTTCCTGATTCGCATCGAGAGCAGGGCGCGCTTCAACCAAGGCGCTCACGCCTCCTTCGCAATTCTTCCCGTGCTGATCTATCTCGCCGGCTACTTCCTGTTCGGCGCCGGCTACATCGCCTACATGACCTTCATGATCGCCTATGTGCGCGACGGCGGCGGCGGCGCCGCGGCGCAGGCCGCGTTCTGGGGCCTGATCGGCCTCAGCGCCTTCGTCACGCCCTGGGCCTGGCGCGGCGTGCTGGCGCTCGACCGCGGCGGACTTGCCACCGCGATCATCCTCGGCACCAACGCGCTCGGCGCGGCCTTGCCGATGCTTGGGCATTCGCCCGCGTGGCTCGGGGTCTCTGCGGTCGTGTTCGGCGTCGCATTCTTCGCCGTGGTCGGCTCGACCACGGCTTTCGTGCGCTTCAACTATCCGCCGGAGGTATGGCCGACCGCGATCGCCGCGATGACGATCTCGTTCGGCGTCGGCCAGACACTCGGCCCGATCGTGGTCGGCGCGATCACGGATGCGCTGGGCAGTTTGTCCTATGCGCTGAATGTGTCGGCGGCACTGCTGGCGTTGGGGGCGGTGGCAGCACTGTGCCAGCGAAAGGTGGGGCCGAAGGGTTCCGTGCCGTAGGGTGGGTTAGCCCTGCGGACTGCGCGAAGCGCAGACCGCTGGCGTAACCCACCATGCTTCCGCGTTTGCCGAACGAAGTTGGTGGGTTACGCCTTCGGCTAACCCACCCTACGAAGCCATCAGTTCCCGCTGAACGAATTGTAGCCCTGGTCTTCCCAGTAGCCGCCCTTGTAGTCGTTGGTGACTTCCATCGAGATCACGTATTTCGGGTTCTTGAAGCCGAGCTTGGTCGGCACGCGGATCTTCATCGGGAAGCCGTAGGCACGCGGCAGGATCTCGTTCGCGTATTTGAACGTCATCTGGGTCTGCGGATGCAGGGCGCTGCGCATGTCCAGAGGCGAGTTGTAGCCGTCCTTGTCGGCGCACTGGAACCAGACATATTTCGCGCGCGTGTCGGCGCCGATCAGCTTGAGGAAATCGCGCAAGGGGGTGCCGGTCCAGCTTCCGATCGCGCTCCAGCCCTCGACGCAGATGTGGCGGGTGATCTGCGACACCTGCGGCAGATTGTACAACTCGGGCAGCGTCCACGACTTCTTGTTGTCGACGAGACCGCGCACCTCGAGCTTCCAGTCATCGGCCTCGATCTCCGGCGCATCGTCGAGATCGTAATAGGCGTTGAACGGGAATGGCTTCGTGATCGCGCTCTCTGGGAAGGTCGGCGCCAGCGCATCGGGATTGAAGATGAAGTCCTGCACGGCGTCGTTGAATTTCGAGACCGTCTTCAGCATCTCCTCGGCCGAGGACGAGTCGATCACGTCGCAGCCGGTGAGCAGCGTCAGCGCGCCCAAGCTGGCGCCGCCCGCGATGAAGCGGCGGCGGGTGAGGTCCGGCATCGTCTTGATGGAGTCCTTGATCAGCAGCCGCTTATCGACGCCGGGGATCAGGAATGAACGCTTGGCCATGATGGTTCTCCTAATCAGCGGCCAATGATCATCGCCCGCAGGCTCTTCGGCACCAGCAGCGCAAGCAGGACGTGAATGACGAGGAAGGCGCAGATCGCGGCCATGCAGAAGAAGTGGACGTAGCGCGCGGTGGGATAGTCGCCGAATAGCATCACGAGATAGTAGAGCTGCACCGGTTTCCACATCGACAGCCCCGACAGCACGATCAGCACACCGACCACGATGATGCCGGCATAGAGCAGGCGCTGCACGTAATTGTAGACGGTGAGATCGTCATGGCCGAGCCTGAAGGTCAGCGCCGCCCGGACGTCGTGAAGCACGCCCGACGACGTGATCGGCAGCAGTTTTTTGCGGAAGCGGCCGGTGGCGAGGCCCGTGATGACATAGGCAAGGCCGTTGATCATCAGGAGCCACATCGCCGCAAAGTGCCAGAGCAGGCCGCCGCCGAGCCAGCCGCCAAGCGTGTACTCGCGCGGGAAGCTGAAACCGAACAGCGGCGAGGCGTTGTAGATCTGCCAGCCCGACAGGATCATCAGGATCATGGCCAGCGCGTTGACCCAATGCATGAGGCGGACCCAGGCCGGCTGGATCACTTTGGCCGGGGTAGCTGCGACCTGCTCGTCGATTACGGTGAGGCTCGACATGATGGTTCCGTCCTGAACGTCGTGTGTCGGTCAATATACGCCGATGCTTCCGCTTTCGTTACGCCCTGGCCGCGATCGAATCGATGCCGTCAGGCTGTCGTGGTCACAATAAAGCGAGCCGGGCGCCCCCGGCTCGCCGTTTCGTCGCATCCTGGTTTGGGGATGAAACAGGACGTCGCGGTGTTACGTCGCCGGCATCAGCACGGTGTCGACCACATGGATGACGCCGTTCGACTGGTTGACGTTGGAAATCGTCACCATCGAGGTGCCGCCCTTGGCATCGACGATCCAGGTCTTGCCGGCCTGCTTCTTCACCGTGAGTTCCTCGCCTTCGGCGGTCTTCAACTTCTTGCCATCGGTGAGGTCGGAGGCTTCGAGCTTTCCGGGCACGACATGGTAGGTGAGGATCTTGGTCAGCGTCGCCTTGTTCTCGGGCTTGACGAGATTGTCGACGGTGCCGGCAGGCAGCTTGCCGAAGGCGGCGTTGGTCGGCGCGAAGACAGTGAACGGACCCTTGCCTTCCAGCGTCGGCACCAGGCCGGCGGCCTTCACCGCCGCCACCAGCGTGGTGTGGTCCTTCGAGTTGACGGCGTTCTGGACGATGTTCTTCGAGGGGAACATCGCGGCGCCGCCGACCATGACGGTCTTCTGCTCGGCGCTGACCGGCGCAACGACGGTCGCGGTGATGGCCAGTGCGCTGAAGGCGGCGGCAGCGAGATAGGCAATACGCTTCGACATGGAGAGTCTCCCGATTGCATTGTGACCGGCAGTCGCCGGCGATTTGAGTTGGGCAACAACGACGGCTCGCGGCAGTCGTTACGTGAAGCAGCAGCGCCGTCGTTGGCCGAACTACGGGAGGTGTCGCGAGGCGGTTTCGAGGAATAATTTATTGTGATGCGTGAAACTATGCTGCGGCGTGTCCGTGTGGGGAAGCGCGATCCACACACTCCGCTGTCGTCCCGGACAAGGGCAGCGCCGATCCGGACCCATAACCACAGGGAGGAGTTGGGGCATGAGATGGCAACCACGAGTCTCCGCCAAACCACATCCTGTGGTTATGGGTCCCGGGCTCGCGACTTCGTCGCGCCCCGGGACGACGAGGAGAGATTGCGGCGCGGTCTACGCGTCTCAATCCCTGTTCGCGGGCGTCTGGATGAAACCGCGATTATGCGTCGGGCTGATCAGGAGCTCGTTGATGCAGACGCGCGGCGGCATCGACGCGATGAAAGCGATGGTGCGGCCGAGGTCTTCGGATTGCAGCATCTTGGCCTGCTCCTCCTCGCTCGGCACCACCGGGCGCAGCTTGAGGATTGGGGTCGCCACCTCGCCCGGCATCAGGCAGCAGGCGCGCAAGCCGTTGACGCCTTCGTCCATGTTGAAGGAATGGGTCAGCGCCAGCACCGCATGTTTGGTTGTCGTGTAGGCCGGGCCCGGCATCTTCGAGACATGACGGCCGGCCCAGGACGAGACGTTGATGATCGAGCCGTCCCGCTGCTTGCGCATCGTCGGCAGCACCGCGCGCATGCAATAGAGCACGCCGTTGAGATTGACCTGAACGAGCTTGTCCCAGCCCTCCAGTTCCATATCCTTCCAGCTCCGCTTGGGAACGTTGATGCCGGCATTGTTCACGAGCAGGTCGATACGGCCGTGCTTTGCGACGATCTGATCGGCCGCCTTCTGGGCTTCGCTGGCGTCAGACACGTCCAGCGCAATGGCCTCGGCCACCCCGCCGTCCCCAGTGATCTTCGCAACCACGGTATCCAGGGCGTCCTTGCGGCGGCCGGAGACCACCACCGTCCAGCCGTCGGCCGCGAGCGCCTCGGCGCCGGCCTCCCCGATCCCGCTGCCGCCGCCCGTGACCCAGGCCACGCGTTTCCCGTTTCTGGTCATGCCAACTGTCTCCGTTGCTTCATCGGGGCGGTTTTTGCTAATCCAGCCCTCGGTTTTGACCCGCCTTGCGGTCGAGGAAATCTTGCATGAACCAAGCAGCCAACGCCAACCTGTTTTCCCGCCTGTTCGACGGCCTCGACGATCCAAAGCGCCTCGCGATCGAAACGCATGCGTGCGCCCATATCAGCTATGGCGATCTGATCGCGCGTGCGGGCCAGATGGCGAACGTGCTGGTCGCGCGCGGGGTGAAGCCCGGCGACCGCGTCGCGGTGCAGGTTGAGAAGTCCGTCGCCAATATCGTGCTGTACCTCGCGACCGTGCGGGCCGGCGCGGTCTATTTGCCGCTCAACACCGCCTATACGCTGAACGAGCTCGATTACTTCATCGGCGACGCCGAGCCTTCGCTGGTGGTCTGCGATCCTTCCAAGGCGGAGGGGCTCGCCCCGATCGCCGCCAAGGTGAAGGCCAAGGTCGAGACGCTCGGGCCTGATGGCAAAGGCTCGCTGACCGAGGCCGCCGAGAAGGCGAACAGCGAATTCACCACAGTGGTGCGGGCGGGCGATGATCTTGCCGCGATCCTGTACACGTCGGGCACGACGGGGCGCTCCAAGGGCGCGATGCTGACGCACGACAATCTGGCGTCGAACTCGCTAAGTCTCGTCGACTACTGGCGCTTCACGGACACGGACGTGCTGATCCACGCGCTGCCGATCTACCACACCCACGGCCTGTTCGTGGCGACCAACGTGACGCTGTTCGCCCGGGCGTCGATGATCTTCCTGCCCAAGCTCGACCCCGACTTGATCATCAAGCTGATGGCGCGTGCCACGGTGCTGATGGGCGTTCCGACCTTCTACACGCGGCTACTGCAGAATCCCGCGCTGTCGCGCGACACCACAAAACACATGCGGCTGTTCATCTCGGGCTCCGCGCCGCTGCTGGCCGAAACCCATCGCGAATGGTCGGCGCGCACGGGACATGCCGTGCTCGAGCGCTATGGCATGACCGAAACCAACATGAACACGTCGAACCCCTATGACGGCGAGCGCGTGCCGGGCGCAGTCGGCTTCCCGCTGCCCGGCGTCTCTGTGCGGGTCACCGACCCCGAGACCGGCAAGGAATTGCCGCGCGAGGAGATCGGCATGATCGAGGTGAAGGGCTCGAACGTCTTCAAGGGCTACTGGCGCATGCCGGAGAAGACCAAGTCGGAATTTCGGCCCGACGGCTTCTTCATCACCGGCGATCTCGGCAAGATCGACGCCAAGGGCTACGTCCACATTCTCGGCCGGGGCAAGGATCTGGTGATCTCCGGCGGCTTCAACGTCTATCCGAAGGAAATCGAGAGCGAGATCGACGCCATGCCCGGCGTGATCGAGTCCGCCGTGATCGGCGTGCCGCATGCCGATTTCGGCGAAGGCGTCACCGCGGTGCTGGTCTGCAACAAGGGCGCCGATGTCACCGAAGCCGCGGTGCTGACGGCGCTCGACGGCCGGCTCGCCAAATTCAAGATGCCCAAGCGCGTCTTCGTCGTCGACGAGCTGCCGCGCAACACCATGGGCAAGGTGCAGAAGAACATTTTGCGCGATACGTACAAGGATATTTACACGAAGAAATAGGGGCGCAATCGGGGGGACGCATGAAACTCGAGCAAGCTGTCCGGATCAACCATCATCTCCTTGATGCGTGCGCGGCATTGGATCGGGCTCGAATGGCGATCGCGGGGCTTGGCAAAGCGGAGCGGATCAAGCTGGGAGACTGGCTCGACGGCGTCGTTGGCGCTTTAGAGGACGAGTTACTCCAGCCGATTTACGAACAGTATCCGGATCTGGAGCCCCCGAAGCCTGAGTGGGAGCCGCCCACAATCAGCAGCGAGCTAACATGGGATGATGTGCGCCTCCCACCAGCAGTGACTGAGGAACGGTTCGACGAGATCATTTTCTCGGCCATGAAACCGACTTGGCGGAAGACCGCCATGATGGTGGGTCTTGTGATGGACCGCTGCAAGGAACTGGAGTTGCCGATCAGTTACGAAATGATCGCAGCACGATTGAAGGTACTTGCGGACACCGATCGGATCGAAGGGATAGGCGATCTTCGGATGTGGCGGCACAGCGAAGTGCGATTGAAAGACTAATTCACCGACTACTGCCCGCCTACCAAACTCATCACAAACCGGCTGCCGACGATAAACAGATAGCAGCCGAACGCCACCTCCAGCGTCCGTTTCGACATCGCATGCGCGGCTCTCACACCTAACGGTGCGGTGACGAGGCTCATCGGCATCACCAGCACGGCGCCGATTAGCGAGACGTAACCGAGCGCGAAGGGGATTTGCAGGGCTGCGACGGCCGGATAGGTCGCCGCCGCCGGCCAGCCGGCGTAGATGTAGCCGAGCGCGCCGGGGATCGAGATTAGCACCGCGAGCGCCGATGAGGTCGCGACCGCCTGGTGGATCGGGCGACCGTAAAACGTCATCAGCAAATTGGAGAACAGGCCGCCGCCGATGCCCATCAGCGTCGACAGGATGCCGACGCAGAAGCCGTAGATGCGCATCAACGGGCCCTTCGGCAGATCGTCGCCAAACTTCCAGCCTTCGCGGGCAAAGATGAGACGCGCTGCGGCCGAATAGGCGACGCAGACGAACACGATCTTGAACAGCCGCTCCGGCGCGTAACGCGCGATGACGCTGCCGACGGTGACGCCGATCACGATCGGCAGCCACCAGACGCGGAGGATCGTCATGTCGACGGCGCCCCTCTTGTAGTGCGCCTGGAACGAACGAATCGATGTTGGAATGATCACCGCGAGCGAAGTGCCAACGCAGAGCGGCATCCGCACCTCGAGCGGCACGCCGGCGATGCGGAAGCATTCGTAGAACACCGGCACGAGAATCGCGCCGCCGCCGATGCCGAACACGCCGGCCAAAAATCCCGAGAGCGCGCCGGTTGCGATCAACAACAACGCGAGCTCGACGATCTCCTTGATATCAAGACCTGCAATCACCCCTGACCTGCCCCGGCGACTGGTCGCAACTTCTCCGAGACATCCGTTCGGAAATGGCCGCGCGCCAAGCTGTAGGCGATCTGGTGCGTCGGGTCGACACGTCGTGCCTCCCGGCTGGGGTGGAATGCAGGGTGCGCATATCCGTCGACCGGCTCGAAATCGGACCACAGAACGGCTGGCGAGCTCTGTCGGGAGAAGCACATGGGCTCGCAGGCCCCATGAACTGACTGGTTCGAACTGTGAGCGGCCAGCGGCGACTTAGAGCCGTTCCAATAGTGATTTCAATGCGCCTCAGCCACTCTGAGAAAGAATGAGTTAATATTCCGATCTTCGTCGGCGCACCACTGCTCTGGTATACCAAGCCTCTGATTGGCCTTGGTTCATCAAGGCTCTAGAGCTGAACCCCAATTCGATTTATGGCGATTTGGAGATTGCGCAGGCGAAACCGACTCCGTAAATAGAGCCGACCTTTCGCGATCCCCGCGCGCCCCCTGCTGGGCCGCAATAAAACATCAAAAGCCCATGACCGCACGGATCGAACGACCCCTTTCACCACACATGCAAGTCTACCGCTGGACGCTAACGATGGCGCTGTCCATCGTTCATCGCGCCACCGGCATCGCCCTTTACGTCGGAACCCTGCTGCTGGCCTGGTGGCTGATCGCAGCGGCGACCGGCCCCACCGCCTATGCCCATGTCCAGGCCTTCACCGGCAGCATCATCGGCCGGCTGATCGTGTTCGGCTACACCTGGGCGCTGATGCACCATATGCTGAGCGGCATCAGGCACTTCGTGTGGGACCTCGGCTACGGTTTCAAGGCCAATGAGCGCGAGGCCCTGACCTGGGGCGCGCTGATCGGCGGCATCGTGCTAACGGTGCTGATCTGGATCGTCGCCTACGCGATCGGAGGTGGACGATGAGCGCGACCGATACGCCGAAGCGCAGCATGCGCACCCCCGCTCGGCCGCGTCCGCAATCTCGGCGCGGCGCATTCCGGCACGTCCGATTTCTGGCGCCAGCGCATCACCGGCGTTGCGATGACGCTGCTGATGATCCCGGTGCTGGTGATCGTCATGATGCTGCTCGGCCGCAACCAGGCCGGCGCTGCGCAGATTCTCAGCTCCATTCCTGTCGCCTTGATCCTGCTTCTCTTCATCTTCGCCAGCGCCTGGCACATGAAGATCGGCATGCAGGTGGTGATCGAGGACTACGTCCATAACGAGAAGCTGAAGCTCATCTCGGTCATGCTCAACAACTTTTTCTCGATCGCCGTGGCACTTGCCTCGACCTACGCGATCCTCAAGCTTTCATCCGGAGTGTAACCCATGGCCACAGAGACGAATGGCAAGGGCAACGGCGCTCCCGCCACCAACGGCAAAGCCTATCCCATCGAAGACCACACCTATGACGTCGTCGTGGTCGGCGCCGGCGGCGCGGGCTTGCGCGCGGTGGTCGGCTGCAGCGAAGCGGGCCTGCGCACGGCCTGCATCACCAAGGTGTTTCCGACCCGCTCGCATACGGTCGCGGCGCAGGGCGGTATCTCCGCCTCGCTCGGCAACATGCACAAGGACGACTGGCGCTGGCACATGTACGACACCGTGAAGGGGTCGGATTGGCTGGGCGATCAGGACGCGATCGAATACATGGTGCGCAACGCGCCCGAGGCGGTCTACGAGCTCGAGCATTGGGGCGTTCCGTTCTCGCGCACCGAGGACGGCAAGATCTACCAGCGCCCGTTCGGCGGCATGACCATGGACTACGGCAAGGGCCAGGCGCAGCGCACCTGCGCTGCCGCCGACCGCACCGGCCACGCCATGCTGCACACGATGTATGGCCAGTCGCTGCGCCACGCGGCCGAGTTCTTCATCGAGTTCTTCGCCATCGACCTGATCATGGACGACCAGGGCACCTGCCGCGGCGTCATTGCGCTCAAGCTCGACGACGGCACGCTGCACCGCTTCCGTGCCCAGACCGTGATCCTGGCGACCGGCGGCTACGGCCGCGCCTATGCGTCCTGCACCTCGGCCCACACCTGCACCGGCGACGGCGGCGGCATGGTGCTGCGCGCCGGCTTGCCATTGCAGGACATGGAGTTCGTGCAGTTCCATCCGACCGGCATCTACGGCTCCGGCTGTCTCGTCACCGAAGGCGCGCGCGGCGAAGGCGGCTATCTCGTCAACTCCGAGGGCGAGCGCTTCATGGAGCGCTACGCGCCGTCCGCAAAGGACCTCGCCTCGCGCGACGTCGTCTCGCGCGCGATGACCATCGAGATCCGCGAAGGCCGCGGCGTCGGCAAGAAGAAGGACCACATCTTCCTGCATCTCGACCATCTCGATCCCGCGGTGCTGGCCGAACGCCTGCCGGGCATCTCCGAATCCGCGAAGATCTTCGCCAATGTCGACGTGACGCGCGAGCCGATCCCGATCGTTCCGACCGTGCACTACAACATGGGCGGCATCCCGACGAACTATCACGGCGAGGTGCTGACCAAGAAGGACGGCGACGACAACGCCATCATCCCCGGCCTCATGGCGATCGGCGAAGCCGCCTGCGTCTCCGTGCACGGCGCCAACCGCCTCGGCTCCAATTCGCTGATCGACCTCGTCGTGTTCGGCCGCGCTGCCGCGCTGCGTCTCGCCGAGAAGCTCACCCCCAACGCCAAGCAGCCGGAGCTGCCGGCGAACTCGGCCGAGCTCGCGCTCGGCCGTCTCGATCATTACCGCTACGCCTCCGGCGGCACGCCGACCGCGAAGCTGCGCGAAGGCATGCAGCACGTGATGCAGAACAATTGCGCGGTGTTCCGCACCGGCGAGGTCCTGAGCGAAGGCCAGAACCTGATCGAGAAGGTCCACAGCGGCATCACCGACATCGCCGTCTCCGACCGCTCGCTGGTGTGGAATTCGGACCTCGTCGAGACGCTCGAATTCGACAACCTGATCTCGCAGGCGGTGGTGACGATGAACTCGGCCGCCAACCGCACCGAGAGCCGTGGCGCGCATGCCCGCGAGGATTTCTCCGAGCGCGACGACAAGAACTGGATGAAGCACACGCTGGCCTGGCTGGTTGACTCCGGCAAGGTCAAGATCGAGTACCGCCCGGTTCACGACTACACCATGACCAACGACGTGCAGTACATCCCGCCGAAGGCGCGCGTGTACTGATCGAACAGCGAAGGCCCTATCGAAATGGTTGAATTCGCACTTCCGAAGAACTCCAAGATCACCGGCGGCAAGACCTGGCCGAAGCCCGCGGGCGCGACCGAGCTTCGCGAATTCCGCGTCTATCGCTGGAATCCGGACGACGGCAAGAATCCGAGCGTCGACACCTATTACGTCGACACCAATGATTGCGGTCCGATGGTCCTGGACGGCCTGATCTGGATCAAGAACCACATCGACCCGTCGCTGACCTTCCGCCGCTCCTGCCGCGAAGGCGTCTGCGGCTCCTGCGCCATGAACATCGACGGCCAGAACACGCTGGCCTGCACCCGTTCGATGCACGACGTGAAGGATGGTGCGGTGAAGGTGAATCCGCTGCCGCACCAGCCGGTGGTGAAGGACCTCGTGCCCGATCTCACCAATTTCTACGCGCAATACGCCTCCGTCGAGCCGTGGCTGAAGACGACCTCGCCGACGCCGCAGAAGGAATGGCGCCAGAGCCACGAGGACCGTGAGAAGCTCGACGGCCTCTACGAGTGCATCCTGTGCGCCTGCTGCTCGACCTCCTGCCCGAGCTATTGGTGGAACAGCGAACGCTACCTCGGCCCCGCCGCGCTGCTCCAGGCCAACCGCTGGGTCTCGGACTCCCGCGATGAAGCGACCGGCGAGCGGCTGGACGATCTCGAGGACCCGTTCCGCCTCTACCGCTGCCACACCATCATGAACTGCGCCAAGGCCTGCCCGAAGGGTCTCAATCCGGCGGAAGCCATCGCCGAGCTCAAGCTCAAGCTGGTCGAGCGCCAGATCTAGGCCAGTTTTATGCTACGTCCCCCGGACGCCTACAGACAAAATAGTTCTTCTTAGGCAACAGAGTCCTTCTTAATCAAAATAGTCCCTTCGAACTCAGGGACCTCGTTGAGTATGCCAAAACAGGGCGGGTCGATGACCCGCCCTGTTTTCGTTCTCAAACACGCGACAGATCACTCTCCCGGAAGCGGCCATGCCTGTTCTTGGAGAACGTCGAGTGATCCGGCACCGCCCCAGCCAGGCCGAGCCGGCAGAACCACCGGTAGGCTAGATTGAGATGAACCTCATCGCGCAGGCGCCGTCCCGATCGAATGCCGAAGCAGTAACCAATCAGGAGCATTGAATTGGTCCAACCATTGGGGTATAGGACCAATTATGAATTTCACCACGATCAAATCGATGCGCCTCTTCGAAGAGGTCTCGCGCCAGATCGGCGAGCAGATCCAGTCGGGCAAGCTGACGCCTGGCGAGAAGCTGCCCAACGAGAGGGATCTCGCTTCGACCTTCGCCGTCAGCCGGCACGTCGTCAGGGAGGCCCTGCGCTCGCTGGAATCTCTCGGCCAGATCGAGCTGCGCAAAGGGGCCGCAGGCGGTGCGTTCGTCGCCAACGGCGGTCCCCAGCCGCTGACCAAAATAATGCAGGGCATGGTTGCCGTCGGCGGGGTGGATTTGGCGCAGCTGACGGAAGCACGCCTGGCGATCGAGTCCGCAGTGATCGGGGTTGCTCACGCGGTTGCGGACGAAGCCGGACTTGCGGCGCTCGATGCCAATATCGACGAGGCGGAACGCCAGACGCTCGCCGGAAATTCCGCGCTGAAGACGCAGATCAACGTCCAGTTTCACATCCTTATTGCGGAAATGACCCGCAATCCGATCCTCATCATGATGATGCGGTCGTTGATGAGCCTTTTGGGCGACTTCATCGCCGAATTCGGCTCCGTCATGGGCGTCGACGTCATTCAGTCCCGCAGACGCTTCATGAGACACATGCGCAGCGGGAGCGCGGACCGGGCCGTAGGCGAGATGGAGCGGCATCTGAAGGTTCTGCATCAGCACTATCTGGATGCGGCCGCAAAGACGCAGAGAAAAAGAGGTAAGCTCAATGGCTGACGCGGAAACGCTCCAATCGATGGTCGATCAGACGAGACGTCTGGTGCGCGAGGAACTGATCCCGGCGGAGGAATGGGTCGAAGAACACGACGAAATTCCAGACCACATCGTCGCCCGCCTCAGACAGTTCGGCTACTTCGGTATGACGATTCCCGAGGAATATGGCGGGCTCGGCCTCTCGATGTTCGAGGAGGCCAGTGTCGTCTGCGAGATCGGTTACGCCTCGCCCGTGTTTCGCTCTTATTTCGGCACCAGCAACGGCGTCGGAACGCTGGGCATCATCGTCGACGGGACCGAGGAGCAGCGCAGGAAATATCTGCCGCGCATCGCGGCGGGCGATCTCGTCGCATCCTTCTGTCTCACCGAGCCTGGCGCGGGTTCGGACGCTGCATCGCTCACGACCCGGGCGACGCGGGACGGCGACGGATACGTCATCAACGGCACCAAGCGGTTTACGACTAATTCGCCTCACGCCGGCATTTTCACCGTGTTCGCACGGACCGGTCCGAAGGAACAGAAGACGTCGGGTATCTCCGCGTTTCTCGTCGAGCGCGACACGCTCGGGATCACGATCGGGCCGCGCAACAAGAAGATGGGATTTCGCGGTGCGCACACAGCCGACGTCATCTTCGAGAATTGCCGCGTGCCGGCCACGTCGCTACTGGGCGGCCGGGAAGGCGTCGGTTTCAAGACCGCAATGAAGTCGCTCGACCATGCTCGGCTTCACATGTCGGCCGTCGCAACGGGCCTGAGCGAGCGGATCATCGACGAGGGCGTGCGTTACGCCTCTCAGCGCGTCCAGTTCGGCAACCCGATCGCGAACTTCCAGCTCATCCAGGGTATGCTCGCCGAGTGCGAGGCGGAGGCGCTCGCCTCACGATCCATGGTGGAGCGCGTCGCCCGCATGCGTGACGAAGGTCGGCCCGTCACCAAGGAAACCGCCTGCTGCAAGTATTTCACGACCGAAGCACTCGGCCGGATCGCTGATCGCGTCATGCAAATTCACGGCGGCTACGGCTACATCAAGGAGTATCCGATCGAGCGGCTGTTCCGCGACGCCCGCCTGCTGCGCATCTACGAAGGCACCAGCCAGATCCAGCAGTTGATCATCGCGCGCGAGATGCTGAGAGAGAAGGCCGCCTAACATGGCCGGACCTCTGCAGGGCATTCGCGTTCTCGACCTGACGACGGTCGTGATGGGACCCTACGCCTGTCAGTTGATGGGCGATTACGGCGCGGACGTAATCAAGGTCGAGGCGCCCGACGGCGACGTGATGCGGCTGTCCGGTCCCATGAAAAATCCGGGCATGGGCCATCTGTTCATGTCGACCAATCGCAGCAAGCGCTCGGTCGTGATCGATCTCAAGACGGCGGAAGGTCGCGATCTGCTGCTTCGCCTCGCAAAGCAGGCAGACGTCCTGCTCTACAATATTCGTCCGCAGGCGATGGCGAGGCTTGGGCTCGGATACGAGGATCTTCGCGCCGTCAATCCGCGGCTTGTCTATGTCGGCGCGTTCGGATTCAGCCAGCGCGGTCCCTATGGCGCGCGCCCTGCCTACGACGACCTGATCCAGGGAATGTCGGGGATACCCTGGCTGTCTCTCAAGGCCGGGTCGGCCGAACCGCGCTATGCTCCCGTCATCCTCGCCGATCGAATCGTCGGTCTGCAGGTCGCTTTCGCCGCGATGGCTGCGCTGCGCCATCGCGACGTCAGCGGCGAGGGCCAGCGCGTCGACGTACCGATGTTCGAGAACCTGCTGACCGTCGTTCTCGGCGAACATCTCGCAGGCTCGCTGTTCGAGCCCGCGATTGGCGAACTCGGCTATCAGCGCAGCCTCGCGCACAACCGGCGCCCCCATCGAACGCTTGACGGGTTTATCTGCACGCTCGTGTACACCGACAAGCACTGGCGGAGCTTCTTCGCGGCGATCGGTCAGATGGACATGTTCGAGAAGGACACGCGGTTCTCTTCCCAGAACGAGCGGCTGAAACACATCAACGAGGTTTACGGATACCTTGCCGGCGTTCTGGCCACGCGCACGACGGCAGAGTGGATCGACGTTCTCACAAAAGCCGACATCCCGGTGGCGCGAATGAATTCGCTCGATGACGTCCTCAACGACGAGCATCTGCGTGCGATCGGCTATTTCCAGACCTTTGAGCATCCGTCGGAGGGACGCGTCAAGGACGTGGCTATCCCGACCGAGTGGTCGACCTCCCAACCCAAGGTATCGCGGCACGCACCGGCACTGGGCGAACACACCGTCGAGGTCTTGAGCGAGGTTGGGCTGGACGCGCACCTCATCGCTGACTTGTTGAACAAGAAAATCATCAGATCCGCAAAGGATCGCGTATCCGGGAAGGACGACCATGGCTAGAAGCCCAGCGCTCATCATTGCGGTTTTGGCGGCATTGGCATCGACGGTGCCGTTTGGCGGAGCCGCGCTCGCCGACGAGGCGAACGGACCCGTCAAGCTCGCGGTGCTCGACGACATGAGCGGCCCTTATGCGGAAAATTCCGGCCAGGGCAACGTCCTCGCGGTGCGGATGGCCATCAAGGATTTTGGCGGTTCGCTGCTCGGCAAACCGATCGAGATGACGTCGGCCGATCTCCAGAACAAGGTCGATATCGGCATGAGCGTCGCCCGCAAATGGTTCGACGTGGAAGGCGTCGACGCGATCCTCGGCATGGGTAGCTCGGCCGCGGCGCTCGCGGTCCAGAAGCTCGCGGCCGACAAGAACAGGATCACGCTCGCGACGACCCCCGCAACCGCCGAACTCACGGGCAAGTCCTGTTCGCCGAACGGCGTCCACTGGGTCTACGATACCTACGCGCTCGGCAAGGGTGCGGCGACAGCGGTGGTCGCCCAAGGCGGCAAGAGCTGGTACTTCATCACGGCCGACTATGCGTTCGGACATGCGCTGGAAGCAAGCGCGGCGACCTTCGTGAAAGCGCTCGGCGGGACCGTGCTCGGATCGGTGAGGCATCCGCTCAACACGTCCGATTTCAGCTCGTTCCTGCTCCAAGCCCAGACGTCCAAGGCTCAGGTCGTTGGCGTCGCGAATGCCGGCAACGATACCATCACCGCGCTGAAGCAGGGCGCCGAGTTTGGCCTCCAGGAGGGCGGCCAGAAGATGGTCGGCCTTCTGATGCAGGTCACTGAGATCCACTCGCTCGGGCTCAAGGCTACCAAGGGACTGCAGTTCGTCGAAGCTTTCTATTGGGACCAGAACGACGAGACCCGCGAGTTCTCGAAGCGCTTCTTGCAGGAGTACGGCCAGCCGCCGACGCAGGTGCAGGCCGGCACCTACAGCGCCGCCATACATTACCTGAAGGCGGTGAAGGCCGCGAGCACGAAGGACGCCAAGGCGGTGATGGCCAAGATGAAAGAGATTCCGATCAACGATTTCATGACGAAGAACGGGACGATCCGTGACGACGGACGCGTCATTCGCGACATGTACCTGCTGGCGACCAAAGACCCTTCTGAGTCGAAGGGCGAGTGGGATCTGATGAAGGTCGCCGCCACGATCCCTGGCAAGGACGCTTTTCGTCCGTTGAGCGAGAGCGAGTGTCCGCTAGTTCAGAAAGCGAAATAGTTCAGCGCTCCACTCGTCCGGTAGGATCATGCACGTTTTTGCCCATCGCTTCGTAGTCCAGACCGCGAACGGGGCCGTGCTTGCCGATCTCACCCCGCACGGAGTGCTGTTTCGGAGTTCGGCTCTGACGGAATAGGTCGGCCGTCGTACCATGAGTCCCGCCGCTAGACCTTTATTTCTGTGCGCCGGGTCACTGCGCTCGTCCCGCGGCCTACTATGTGTAGTCACGCGAATTTGTGCCTGCCTCGTCCATATCCGGACGAGTTGATGTATTCGGTGTTCGCCCGGCATTTCGCATATTCGCAACCGGCAAGGGCCATCCCATTCATCTTGACCAGCCGCGGATCGGCGATGCGCGTCAAGTCGATCGCGTCCAACTCCCCGAATTCCCGCTCGCGCGCGATGAACGCCCGGACAGATCCATCTCGCGGGCATAGGTACTGCCGCGATCAAACTCGTCCAGTTCGATGTCGGGAATGTCGCAAACGTCCACCGTCACAAGTCAAACTACCGCCCATCTAGAGAGGATTGGGGGCAGAGAGGATCAGGACAAAAACCGACAGAGATTCAATTGCTTACGTCCCCGCTTGCACGCTGCAGGATTGAAAGAACAATATTGTCGGCTTGAATTGACGTCTTCGGGCAATCTGAAAGGACTTTGTTTTCAACTAGGCTTCCGCTGCGCACGAAATACCAAGGCTTTTTTCCGACGAAAAGTAGGGACTATTTTGCACAGGGACACGGCTGTCTACAGACAAAATAGTTCTTCTTAGGCAACCGAGTCCTTCTTAAACAAAATGGTCCTTTCGAACTCAGGGACCTCGTTGAGTACGCCAAAACAGGGCGCGTCGATGACCCGCCCTGTTTTCGTTTGGGCCAACAAGCCGCAATCGCCAGACGACCTTCAGATTCGTAGTCTGATGCTCAAATCGGTGAGGGACGCAGCAGGACGATTGAACAAGCAGAGTTCGCGGTTATTCTGCCGAAATACCCCCCTACGTCCCGATCAATTCCCCAGCATCCCGCGATTTTGCGTCGCCGCTACGTCCCCAACGAGGGGGTGCCGAGCTCGCAGAAAAGGCCGGAGTTGGAATTTCAACGATCCAGCGCATTGAAGGCGACAACGGATTCCCTACTTCACAGCAGCATTCCCGCCATCTGCAAAAAGCGCAGAGCCCGCGACGAAACTCGACATAGAGCTTGCAAGAAAAAGGGCTGCTTGTGCAATTTCTTCAGGATGTGCAATGCGCTTCATCGCATGCAAACCTGCGGCCCATTCCTTTTGGGATTCGTTGCCAGCCATAGCGGTATCAACCCCACCCGGTAAAAGAGCATTGGCCCTTATTCCCATAGCTGCGTAATCAGCCGTAATCCCCTTTACCAACCCCATAAGCCCAGCTTTCGATGCTGCATAGGCTGCCATTCCGGGCAACCCGACACTCGTTCCGACAAAGCTGGATGTGAAGATCAGTGAACCGCCGCCACGTTTCAGCATTTGGGGAATTTGATATCGGCTTCCGAGAAAAGCGGACGTCAAGTTCGTTGCTATCGTCTTTTCCCAGTCTGCAATCTGGATGTCGGCGAGAGGACCCATCGTCCCTACGGTTCCAGCGTTGCTGAAAGCAATGTCAAGGCCGCCAAATGATTTCCCGGCTTCCGTAACAAGACGTTCATGTGTATCGGGAAGAGCTGTATCCCCTGGAACAATCCGCGCCGTTCCACCACTTCCCTGAATGCGGTCAGCAACCTCCTGCAAGGCCTGATGGCCCCTCGCGTTCAGCACAAGAGAAGCACCTTCGGCAGCGAAAAGAAGGGCAGCGGCTTTGCCAATCCCAGAAGACGCCCCGGTAATGATAGCGGTTTTGTTGTTCAATAAACCCATGTGAGCCTCCTTAGTGATGAGACTCAGTCATAGGAGCCACATGGTCAGGCAACCACCCGTTTCCTGCGGTCAAATCCTGCCGCGAAAATTCCGACTTTTGAATCGGTTTCTGCTCAGCCAGCCGGCCTCTGCAAACCGCTCGCGTCAATCAGGCTATGGCTGCGCCTTAATGAGTCCGCGTCCTCGACGGCAGTTGGCCACTCTAGCCAAACGTCCCCACTAGAGAGGACGAGCGTGGAGAAGATCAGGCGAAAACCATCCGAGATTCAATTGCTTGCGCCACTCTTCGCGCACCGCTTTCTTTGAAAGAACAATATTGTCGGCTTGGATTGCCCTCTTCGGGCGATCTGAAAGGACTTTGTTTTTAACTAGGTTTCGACCTGACACGAAATGCCAGTTCTTTTTCGACGAAAAATAGAGACTATTTTGTAGGGCGACACCGGCCGCCGCGGCCGGGGCATTCTACGCCCGGTGCGAACTTCAGTGAAATTTGCCTCTTCGTGCACTACGGGCAAATCAGAAAACTGCAACCCCCGGTTCGCGCCATAAGCCGCTTCCTTCCTTGCGGGAAGTTCAAGTAAGCTCTCCGGTCTGGGACCGGGAGCGACTGTGCAGGGAGCGCAACGCAACTCGCTGAGACTTTTGCGGTGGATGATGGTTGCATCCCTGGCGCTCCCGATTGCGCTGTTCGTCATCGCCTCCGCGATCTCCTACACCTCGACAAAAGACATCGCCGACCGGGAGATCGAGCGCACGCTCGATGTTGCTCATGAGCACGCGCTCAAGGTGTTCGAGACCATCGACCGCAGCGTTGCCGAGATCAACGAGGTCGTGCGCGATCTGCCCGACGACGTGATCCGCTCGCGCGAGCCGGCGCTGCACCGGCGCCTGAAGCGCCTGACCGACTCCCTGCCCCAGCTCAAATCGGTATGGATCTTCGATGCGGACGGACGAGCGCTGGTCAATAGCCTCGCCTCGCCGCCGCCGGAGCAGAGGTTTGCGGACCGCGACTACTTCATCGCCCATGTCGACCAGAACATCGGCACCTTCATCGGCGTCCCCCTGACCCCGCGCCCGCCCTATCAGGGCGCGCACTTCTTCGGCGTCAGCCGCCGGCGCGACTCCGACGAGGGCAGCTTCATCGGCGTGATCCAGGCTTCCGTTCTGCCGGAATATTTCGAAAGCTTTTATGCCAGGATCGGCTCCGATCCGGGCAGCTTCTTCGCGATGGGACGCAGCGACGGCGTGCTGCTTACGCATTTTCCCCGGGTCGACCGCGACCTCCGGCTCGATCCGAACGGGCCGGTCGGCCGCGAGATCGCAGCTCACCCCGAGCATGGCCTCATCACCATCGCCTGGCCGTCGGACGGCATCGAGCGACGCGTCGGCTACCGGCGCGCCGCGGAATATCCGATCTATGTCAGCGCGGGCCTCGAGACCTCGGCGATCCGCGCGCGGTGGCTCGCCACCATGGGCCAGTATCTGGTGTTCGGCGTTCCCGTGACCGCACTGCTGTTCCTGCTGCTGGCGCTGGCGTTCCGGCGCACCCAGCACCTCCAGGCCGAAGCTGCAAAGCGGCGCGAGGCCGAGGAGGCCCTCAAGCACAGCCAGCGGCTGGAGGCGCTCGGACAGCTCACCGGCGGCGTCGCGCACGACTTCAACAATTTGCTGACGGTGATCCGCGCCTCGGTCGATCTGTTGAATCGGCCACAGCTGACGGAAGAGCGGCGCCAGCGCTACATCACCGCCATCGCCGATGCGGTCGGGCGCGCGGCCAAGCTGACCTCGCAGCTTCTGGCGTTCGCGCGGCGCCAGACGCTGAAGCCGGAAGTGTTCGACGTCGGGGAGCGGATGCAGTCACTGCACGACATGCTGGCGACGCTGCTGGGCCCGGCGATCGAGATCGCGATGCAGCTGCCGGCGGAGGCCTGCCTCGTCAATGCCGATGCCGGCCAGTTCGAGACGGCGCTGATCAACATGGCGACCAACGCGCGCGATGCCATGCAGGGCAAGGGCCGGATCACCTTCACGATCGAGGCCGCGCCGACCGTCCCGGACACGCTGGCGCACGTCTCGGGCAGCCATGAACTTGCAGGCAACCATGGCTTCGTCAGCGTTGCCGTCAGCGACACCGGAATCGGCATTCCCGCCGCGCGACTTGGGCGCATCTTCGAGCCGTTCTTCACCACCAAGCAGGTCGGCCACGGCACCGGTCTCGGCCTGTCGCAGGTGTTCGGCTTCGCCCGGCAATCCGGCGGCGAGGTGACGGTCACGAGCGAGGTCGGCCACGGCAGCACCTTCTCGCTCTATTTGCCGCGCGTGCCGGCGGACCTGCTGCCGCGGCGGCAGGCGCCTAACACCGCACCGGCAGTGGCCGGCAACGGCACATCGGTGCTGCTGGTCGACGACAATATCGAGCTCGCCAATTTCGCCGCCGACGGCCTCACCGAGCTCGGCTACAGCATCACGCTGGTCGACAATGCCACCGACGCTCTGGCTGAGCTGGTCCTGGACGCGCATCGTTTCGATGTCGTGTTCTCGGACGTGGTGATGCCGGGCATGACCGGGCTCGACCTCGCCCAGGCGATTCGCGATCGCGGCATCGACGTGCCGGTCGTGCTGACCAGTGGCTACAGCGAGGCACTGTCCCAGGACGGCGTTGCGGGCTTCGACCTCGTGCAAAAGCCCTATTCGATCGAGGAGTTGTCGCGCGTTCTGCACCGGGCCGCGCGGCTGAGACGGGTGCGCGACGGCGCCGCCGAGTAAGGGTCCAATCGGGAACCTGCGGCCGGCCTCGATCACCTCAAGGAGAAGCTTGAGGAAGAGGGGCCGAGGGACCAGATGCTCTCCGGCGGCGATGAGCAGTGCCTCGCCTTTGCGCACCTGTTGCTCCACAACCCCGGCATCGTCGTCCTCGATGAAGCGACCTCGGCGGCGTGAACCCGTAGATGCGGTAACGGGCCGTTGGAGTCCCCGGTAAAACCGGCTATGCATGCGCCGCTTGCAACGAGGACCCTTGGCTTGACGCCCGACAACGCCCCTTCGTCCGCGCCATTCGGCGCGTTTGCGCCGAATGCGGCGCAGACCGCCATCATTCGCCTCGCGACACAGTCGGGGCTGAAGCGCGGCGCGTTCCGACCCTGGCTGTCGCGGCTGGTGAACCTGCTGCGCGGCGGGCCGGTCGACGTGCAATATCAGGGCGCTTCGTTCCGCTTCTATCACCAGGGCAGCGCGACCGAGCGCGGCGCGTTGTTCAACCCCGACTACAATCTCGACGAGCTCGACTTCCTGCGCCAGTACACGCCGGCCGGCGGCGTGTTCGTCGACGTCGGAGCCAATGTCGGCACCTTCGCGCTGGTGATGGCGCGGCAGGTCGGGCCGTCAGGCAAGGTGGTTGCGATCGAGCCGCATCCAATGACGTTTGGGCGGCTCTCGTTCAACCAGGCCGCATCGAAGGCGACGCAGGTGCGCCTGGTGCAGGCTGCGGCAGGTGACAGCGACGGCGAGCTCACGATCGAGAGCGGCGGCGGCAATCTCGGCGCCACTCACGTCGTCACCGGCACGGCCAGTGCCGATGCGATCAAAGTGCCGTCCCTGCGGCTGACGCGGATTCTCGACGAGGCTGGCGTCGCGCAGGTCGATGCGCTCAAGATCGACGTCGAAGGTTTTGAGGACCGTGTGCTGATCGGCTTCTTCCGCGACGCGCCGCAATCGCTGTGGCCCCGCGCGGTGGTGATCGAGCATCTGTCACAAAGCGAATGGCAGCAGGATTGTATCGCTGACATGGTCGCGCGCGGCTTTACGGTCGCGCGCAAGACACGGAGCAATACGTTCCTGTCACGCTGACGACGACAATCAACGGAGCTTGCGATGATCGACCATTTGGGTTTCTCCGTCTCCGACTATGAGCGTGCGAAAGCATTCTACGCCAAGGCACTGGCTCCACTCGGCTACAGCCTGATCATGGAAGTGACGGCGGAGCAGACCGGCCACGCAGCCGCGGCCGGCTTCGGCACTAACGGCAAGCCCGATTTCTGGATCGGCGGCGAAGGCGCGATGAACAAGCCGGTGCATGTCGCGCTCCTCGCAAAAGACCGCGCCACGGTCGACGCGTTCTACAAGGCGGCCATCGCGGCGGGCGGCCGCGACAATGGGCCGCCGGGCATCCGTCCGCATTATCACGCGAACTATTATGGCGCCTTCGTGCTGGACCCCGACGGCCACAACATCGAGGCCGTCTGTCACGCGCCGGAGTAGACGGGCTCCACATTCAGGCAGGAACATCGTTCCGTGCAGGTCGTTATCGTCCCTTGCAGGAAGGAGCACGATATGGCCGCGACGGTGACGAATTCGCGTCCCGACATCGGCGAAAATCATAAGGTGTCGATGTGATGCCGATCGAACCGCCCGAGATTCCGCCATCGACGCCGGGGACTCCGACCGAGCCTCCTCCGGGGATTCCGCCGGGCAATCCGCAGCCTGACATCGCACCGCCGGTGCGCGAGCCAGACGCACCGCCACGCCCGGACGAATTGCCTCCGTACGTTCCCGAAGAGATTCCGCGACGCGGACCAAATGGGCCGCTCACACCGAATCCCGCGACGGATGCGACTTCGCCGCAAGGTCACACATGAGACGAACAATCACATGTGCGGCGATTGCATCCTGCTTCTGAATGCGCAATGAACGTCGCCATAGTGACGTGATTTGCGTGCAGAAATAAATCGGGCCGCGACCTCTTTACCCGCCACAATCCGGCCTAACGCGTAGCTGTTCATCACACGACTTCACTTCTCAAAGAACCTTCCCGAGGAATTTCACGACCATGACTAACTTCCGCTTCGTTCTGCTTGCAACGACGGCTCTAACCGCGATGCAAATCGCAAGCTCTGCATCGCATGCGCAAGGCGCACCGCCGCTCATTGTCGCGCAGGCCCAGCCAGACACGGGCCCTGACGGGCGACCGAAGCAACCGCCGAAGGAAGCGCCCAAGGGACCGCCGCCCGCCGCGCGTCCGGCCGCACCAGCGGCTCCCGCGC
>NZ_LGHM01000006.1 GCF_001908185.1 Bradyrhizobium sp. AS23.2 | reverse complement strand
TATTTGGCGTAGATGCGCCCCTCGCTCTGGTAGTTCGGCTGCCATCCCATCGTCCACGGGAAGTTCTTGGGATCGCCGAAGCGCGTTGCGCCGGAAGCGATGAAGAGGTGAGGGACCTTCTTGGAGTTGAGATATTTCTGGATCGCGACATTGGGCGCGGTGCCGAGCGGCTGGAACACCAAAAGCACCTCGTCGCCCTCGACGAGTTTGCGCGCCTGTTCGACCGATTTCGGCGGCGAGAAGCCGTCGTCATAGGAGATGAAGTTGATCTTGCGCCCGTTGATGCCGCCCTGGTCGTTGATCATGTTGAAATAGCCCGCCTCGGTCTTGCCGATCGCGCCATAGGCGGAGGCCGGGCCGCTATAGGGCATGATGTTGCCGATCTTGATCTCGGTGTCCGAGACCCCCCGGGCCGTAGTTCTTCTGCGCGAGCGCCGGCGACAGCGCGCCGATCGTCGCGGCGGCGGCCACGCTCAACACGCGAAGAAAAAAACCGTTCAACATCCCTCATCCGCTCCCTGCTGTCCGCCTTGAGGCGTCCGCCCGGCCCGCACGCGGGGGCGGGGCGTTGACGCCCGGCGAAGATTATCGTAAGCGCTTCCGGTCTGGAAACGTTTCCAGAATAGCGTGTGTTCGAGCGCATGGCAATATTCCTGCGGCCCGGAGAGATGTGACATGACGAAGCTGGAGCAGGCGACGGCGGCCGATCGGCGGCACGGCGCAAGGCCATCAGTCGTGGCCGAATACGATGCGGTGGTGGTTGGCGCCGGCTTCGGCGGGGTCTATGCGATCCATCGCCTGCGCCAGCTCGGCCTGAACGTGATCGGCCTCGAGGCGGGCGCTGATGTCGGAGGCACCTGGTACTGGAACCGTTATCCGGGCGCGCGCTGCGACGTTCCGAGCCTGTTCTATTCCTACACCTGGTCGCCGGAGTTGCGGCAGGAATGGCGCTGGACCGAGAAGTATGCCGCACAGCCGGAGATCCTGCGCTATGCGCAGCATGTCGCCGACCGGTTCGACCTGCGCTCCTTGATCCGGTTCGAAACGCGCGTGACCAGCGCCGAATGGGACGAGGCGAGCCAGCGCTGGACCGTGCGCACCGACCGCGGGGATCGCATCACGGCGGCTTACTGCGTGATGGCGACCGGCAATCTCTCGGTCCCCAACAAGCCTGATCTGCCGGGCCTCGACCGCTTCCGCGGAGCGATCTATCACACCGGCCAGTGGCCGCATGACGAGGTCAGCTTTTCGAAGCTGCGGGTCGCGGTCATCGGCACCGGCTCTTCCGGCGTGCAGGCGATCCCGCTGATCGCGAAAGCGGCGAGCCGGCTGACCGTCTTCCAGCGCACGCCGAACTACTCGGTTCCCGCGCGCAATGCGCCGCTCTCGGATGCCGATGTCGCGGCGGCCGAGCCGGTGATCGCAAAATATCGCGAGAGCCTGGAGACGCCGGAATTCGGACGGGTGCCGTCGAACGCGTTCGAGGCGCCGGTGCCGGAAAAACAGGTACAATGGGCGCGCTATCAGCAGCTCTGGGATCAGGGTGGCGGCGGCATCTTGACGGCATTCCCGAACATCCTGACCAGCGAAGCGGTCAACGACGTCGCCTGCGAGTTCGTGCGCGACAAGATCCGCGGCATCGTCAAGGACAAGGCGACCGCGGATGCGCTGTCGCCGAAGGATTATCCGCTCGGCGTCAAGCGGATCTGCATCGATACCGACTATTTCGCGACCTACAATCTGCCGCATGTCGAGCTCGTCGATCTCCGCGAGGAGCCGCTCAAGACGGTGACGGAGACCGGCGTGGAGACCGCAACGCGCTCATTCGCGCTCGATGCGCTGGTGCTGGCGACCGGGTATGACGCAATGACCGGCGCGCTCGCCGCGATGGATATTCGCGGCGGCGATGGTACGAGCCTCAAGGACGCCTGGGCGGATGGGCCGAGCACCTATCTCGGCCTGATGGTGTCGGGCTTCCCGAATCTGTTCGTCGTGACCGGTCCCGGCAGCCCGTCCGTGATCGGCAACGTGATCCACGCCTGCGAGAACCATGTCGAGTGGATTACGGCATGCCTCGATACCATGCGCACGAAGGGGCTGACGCGCATAGAGCCCGAACGCGATGCCGAGCGTTCCTGGATGGCGCATGTCGCCGACGCGGCAAGCCGTACGCTCTATCCCAAGGCCAACTCCTGGTACCAGGGCGCCAACATCGCCGGCAAGCCGCGGGTCTTCATGCCTTATGTCGGCCAGGGCTACCGGCACCGCATCGCACAGATCGCGCAGCGCGATTACGAAGGGTTTGTGATGCGGTGAGCCCTGCGGGCGGGCCGTCCGTTATCGACCGCGGCGGTTCGCTGAATACTGGAACCGTTTCCAGTTCAACTACGAGAGGAACACAGATGGAGATCAAGCGTTCGGGATCGATCGCGAGCCGGCGCGGCAGCGCCGACTGGTTCAGCGGCACGGTATGGGCCGACGCGATCGTCAACGCGCCGGCGCCGGCCCGCGTGCAGGCCGCGCGGGTCACTTTCGAGCCCGGCGCACGCACCGCATGGCACACGCATCCGCTGGGGCAGACGCTCTATGTCACCGCAGGCGCGGGCTACGTCCAGAGCTGGGATGGTCCGATCCGCGTGATCCGCCCCGGCGACGTGGTCTGGATTCCGCCGGGCGAGAAGCACTGGCATGGCGCGGCACCCAAGACCGGGATGAGCCATATCGCGATCCATGAGGCGCTCGACGGCGACTACGCGACCTGGATGGAGCACCTCTCCGACGCGCAATATGCCGCGGCGCCTCAGGCGGATTGATGCGGGCTACCTCAGCTCGTCATCCCCGGCCATGACGGATTCAGGGGCGGGAGGCAATAGACCCTATTTCCTGCCTCGGATCGCAACCGGCGGCGCGGCGCAGGAATGGCGCAGGATGAAGCGCGTCGGCAGATAGATCGGCTCGCCCGGCTTCGCCTTGTCGCCGTCGCGGATCTGCTCCAGCAACAGCCGCGCCGCCGTGCGGCCGACCTCGTTCATGTCCCAGCTCAGCGCCGAGATCGCGGGTGTCGCATGGCGCGCGAGATCGGTGTCGCCGCTGCAGGCGATCGAGATGTCCTGCGGATAGTGCAGGCCATTGCTCGTGATTGCCTCCAGCACCTCGGCGAGCATGCTGGTTCCGAGCGAGATGATCGCGGTTGGCGGTTTTGCCAATTGCAGCAATTGGCATACCGAGCTGAACGCCGGGTTCGTGCCCTGCATGTGCGGGCGGATCAGGCCCGGGTCGACTTCGATCTTTGCCTCGAGATGCGCCTGCCGGTAGCCGGCGAGCCGCTCCGAGCTCGGCAGCACGGCTGCGCTTCCCGTCAGAAGCGCGATGCGGCGATGGCCGAGGCCGATCAGATAGCGCGTCACCTCCAGCGCGCCGCCGCGATGATCGACGCGAACCGAGGCGCTATCGGGCACGTCGCGATCAACGGCGACGCAGGGCAGGTCGAGCGTCGCCAGGCCCTTCATGAAATCCTTATGCGTGTTGTCGCCGGCGAACAGCAGCAATCCGTCCATCTGCCGCCGGCGCACCGCTGACAGAAACGTGGCTTCGCGCGCCTCCTCATGCTTGGTGGCGGCCAGCATCAGCAGGAAGCCGGCGCGCTGGAACTCCTCCTCCGCGGCGCTGACCATGCCGGTGTAGTGCGGGTTGGAGAAATCGGCCACCATGCAGCCGATTGTGTTCGAGGCGCGTGAGCGCAGCGCCTGCGCGGCCGAGTCTGGCTCGAAGCCGAGACGTTTGACCGCGCGCATGATGCGGGCGTGCAGTTCCGCGCTGGTATAGACGCCGCCATTGAGCGTGCGGCTGACGCTGCTGACAGACACGCCGGCCTCGGCTGCGACGTCACGAATCGTCGGTCGTGTCCGTCGCGTCCTGGTCATCGGTGGTCGGGCCCTGTCGCTCATGGTGCAGCCTCGTCCGGGACCGCAGGCGAGGGGGGCCTTGGCGGCGGACGACGTGTTGGAACCTAATCAGGCTCTGCCGTGAATCTCAATGATTCTTGCTGCCGCGGCGAATGCCTGGTGTCGCGCCAGATCACCCGGCGCAGCGTCGAGGGCTCGGCATAGCCGACCTCGCGCGCGATCTGCTCGACCGAAAGCTGCGTGGTCTCCAGCAGGGATCGTGCGGTCTCGATCCTGCGAGCCAGCATCGCGATCGCCTCCGAGAGCGGCGCGTTGCCGCTTCAGCAAAGGGCCGAGGCGATGCTGACCGGGATGCTCGCCCAAGGCGATGAGCTCACCCGACACTTGTCCCTCATTGGCGTGCGATCGTACCGTCGTGCAGATTTTTTGCCCGACGGGTCAATTTAGTTTTGCAGGCAAAGCAAGGACTTAGGAGGTCGCCTCTACTTTGCATGGGGTTGTTTTCGACATTTTTGAAGGGCCGCCTCCAGGCGGCCGCAGAGGTAGCGCCGCCCGTTGTGATGACTAACTCCCTTGCGCAGGCCTCAAGGTCGGCTACCGTTGATGCCCAGCCTTCGGGCCAGGTGACCTTTTGATCCAGTTTTCTTAGCATCCGATTCTTCGGCGCCGCCGTGGCGCGACGCCCACCGGAAGAGGCGGGGCCATGAGCATACGAGACCAGCAAGCTCTGTTGTCTCCGGTCGAGCGCGATTTGCGGCTCGATCTCTTCCGCGGCATCGGCCTGTGGATGATCTTCCTCGATCACATCCCGCACGACGTCGTGGCCTGGCTGACGCTCCGCAATTACGGCTTCAGCGACGCGGCCGAGTTCTTCGTCTTCATCTCCGGTTATCTGGTCGGCTGGATCTACGGGCCGATCGTCGCCGGCGGCTGGTTTCTCGCCGCGGTCAAGCGGCTGTGGCGGCGCGCGATTGAGATGTATGTCGCCCACATCATGCTGTTCCTGCTGTTCACGGCGCAGATCGCCCGCACCGTGCGCCGATTCGACAATCCGATGTACGAGCACGAGTTCAACGTGTTCAATTTCCTGTCGCATCCGGATGAGCTGATCGGGCAGGCGATTCTGCTGAAATACAAGCCGGTCAATCTCGACGTGCTGCCGCTCTACATCATGCTGGTGTTCGCCTCGCCCTTCATGGTGTGGTGCCTGGTGCGCCGGCCGAACCTGACGCTTGTGGCGTCCGCGGTGCTGTATGTGCTGTCGCGCTGGTTCGACTGGAACCTCGCTTCCTATCCGCCCGGCACGACCTGGTACTTCAATCCGTTCTGCTGGCAGCTGATGTTCGTGTTCGCGGCCTGGTGCGGCATCGGCGAGATCGACAAGGTCGCCAAATGGGTATGGTCGAAAGCGGCGATGGGGCTGGCCGCGGCCTGGCTCATCTTCGCCTTCCTGATCGTGATGACCTGGCACATCCACGCGCTCGAAGTCTTGATCCCGAAATGGATGATCAAGCTGATCTACCCGATCGACAAGACCGACCTCGACATGCTGCGCTTCACGCATTTCCTAGCGCTGGCGGTCTGGGTGACCCATTTCGTCCCGCGCAGATGGAGGGCGCTGCACGCGACCTGGCTGCGTCCCGTGATCCTCTGCGGCCAGCATTCGTTGCCGATCTTCTGCCTCGGGGTGTTCCTGTCGTTCTCGGCGCACTGGATCCTGACCCAGTACACCAAGGGCGTCTGGGAGCAGCTCGCCGTTTCCTTCACCGGCATCGTCATCATGATCGGCGCGGCCTGGCTGCTCGATCGTGCCGACCGGGTGCCGAACCTGTTCGTGAAGGTCACGGAGGTCGAGGAGCCCGGCACCGCACTGCAAATCGCGCCGGCCGCGACCTCGGCCGCGGCGCCCGCGGGTCATTGAGCATGGCCAGCCTGCATCTCGTGGAGGGGTCGATGTCCAGACGCTTGTTGACGATCGCCGGCGCCCTGCTGCTCCTGGTCTGCGGTGCCTCCGCGCAGGCGCCATCGCCGGAGGCGATGAGCGCGGCGCGCCAGCTCGTCACGACCTTGAAGATCGCAGACCAGTATCACGCGCAGTTGCCCCAGCTCATGCTCAAGCTCCGGCCGGTCGTTGCCCAGGATCGGCCTGAGATCGAACGCGACTACGATGCGTTGACGGCGCCCGGCTCCGAGATCTACGCCCCGTTCCTGGCGTCGATGATGGACAAGATCGCCGCCCTCTATGCCACGAGCTTCACGCTCGACGAGCTGCGCCAGATCGAGACGTTCTATTCCCAGCCGGCCGGTCAGAAGTTTCTGGAGAAGTCGGATGCGCTGGCGCAAGCGAGCGCGCAGATCGGCCAGGACGTCAGCCAGAAGGCCGCCGACGAATTGAAGCTGCGCCTCATCGATGCGCTGCGCCAGAAGGGGCACAAGCTCTGAACGGCCCGACCGGGCCCATGTTTTCGTTGCCTCCGGCGTAATTGAGGCGCGATGCCTCCTTCCGCATGCTGGCGCGCAGTCCTGAAGGCGACGATCTCGCTGTCGTCATGGCCTCGCTCGCGCTGAGCGATGTCACAATCGTCGCGCACTCCTTCGCAAGCGGCGAGATCGTGCGGTACCTGACACGCCATGGCCGCGACCGCATCGCGGGCGTCATCATGCTGGGCGCGGCAGCCATTCCGTATCTGCTCAAGACACCGGACAACCCTGGCGGCATTCCTGCCGCGATGATGCAAGCGAGCCGGGCGCAGCTCACCGCGGATTTCTCCGGCTGGGCCGAGCGCAACGCCGCGCCTTACTTTGCCGGCCAGGGATCGCGCTGCATCATCGATGCGACGCTCGCCATGATGAATGCGGCATCATACCAGGCCATGCCCGCGCTGGCCGAGATCCAGGGCGTCACGGATTTTCGGACTGAACTGGCGGTCATCGATGTTCCGATGCTCTTCATTCACGGCGACCGGGACGCCTCGATCCCGCTGGAGATGACCTCAAGGCCGGCGAGCGATCTCGTGAAGGGCGCCGGGCTCTTGATTTACGAGGGCGCCCCGCACGGTCTCTATGTCACGCACAAGGACCGGCTCAATCGCGACATCGCCGAGTTCGCGCGCAGGCTCTAGTGGAGGGCCGGACCTGCAACGCGCGAGGCGATGCAGGTCCGTCGTCGCGGAGCGTTACTTCACCAGCGGGCAGCCGCCGTCCTTCAGCGGACGGAAGGCCTGGTCGCCGGGGACCTCGGCGAGCAGCTTGTAATAGTCCCACGGGGCCTTGGATTCTTCGGGCTTCTTCACCTGGAACAGGAACATGCTGTGCACCATGCGGCCGTCCTCGCGCAGCACGCCGTTGTCGGTGAAGGCATCCTTCACCGGCAGCTCGCGCATCTTCGCCATCACCGTCTTGGTGTCCTTGGTGCCGGCGGCCTGCACGGCCTTCAGGTAATGCAGCGTGGCGCTGTAGGTCGCGGCCTGGTTCATCGTCGGCATGCGCTTGACGCGTTCCATGAAGCGCTTGCCGAAGGCACGGGTCTTGTCGTTGAGGTCCCAGTAATAGGCCTCGGTAACGATCAGGCCCTGCGCCAGCTTGAGGCCCAGGCTGTGCACGTCGGAGATGAACATCACGATCGCAGCGAGGTTCTGGCCGCCGGCAACGATGCCGAACTCGCCGGCCTGCTTGATCGCGTTGATGGTGTCGCCGCCACCGTTGGCAAGCCCGATGATCTTGGCCTTGGAGGCCTGGGCCTGCAGCAGGAAGGACGAGAAGTCCGCCGTGTTGAGCGGGTGCTTGACGCTGCCGAGAACCTTGCCGCCCGCCGCCTTCACGACGTCGCCGGTGTCGCGCTCGATCGAATGGCCGAACACGTAGTCGGCGGTGAGGAAGAACCAGGTGTCGCCGCCGTTCTTGACGATGGCGCTGCCGACTGTGTGGGCGTTGGAATAGGTGTCGTAGGTCCAGTGTGCGGTGTAGGGCGAGCAGGACTTTCCGGTGATGTCGGAGCTTGCCGCATCCGTCACGATCATGATCTTCTCGTACTGCTTCGACAGCTCCATCACCGCGAGCGCGGTAGCCGAGGTCGGCAGGTCGATGATCATGTCGACGCCTTCGGTCTCCCACCATTTGCGGGCGATGGTCGAGGCGATGTCGGGCTTGTTGAGCACGTCGGCCGCGACCATGTCGATCGGCTTGCCGAACATCTGCCCGCCAAAATCCTCGATCGCCATCTTGGTGGCCTCGACATTCCCCTGGCCGCCGATGTCGGAATAGACGGAGGAGAAGTCGGAGAGCACGCCGATCTTGAGCGGCGCCTGCTGGGCGGAGGCGGGGTTGATCAGGGCAGCCGACAGCAAGCTGGCCGCAGACACGAGTGCTGCGATTGGTCTCATGGGTAACGTTTCCTCTTGTGCGGGACTATGCTGTCCCTTTGTCCGACAAAGTTAGAGCCAGGTTCCGCCGGAGTCAATTTGCTGTAACTGCGCCATACCTGGTGCAGTTTGACGCGCCTTTGGGCCGGCCCTATGGTTTGTCCGACAATCGCCATTGGGTGCTATCTTGCCGATCTCACCGCTCTTCCGTCCGATCGATGTCGCGCCGGCCTATCAGAAGGTCGCCGACGCCATCGAGCGCGAGATCGTCAACGGCCGCATCAAGCCGGGCGATCCCATCGGCACCGAGCACGACCTCGTGCGCCAGTTCGGTGTCAACCGCTCGACCATCCGCGAGGGCATTCGTGTGCTGGAGGAGGGCGGGCTGATCAGCCGCGATTCCTCGCGCCGCCTGCACGCCTGCCTGCCGCGCTACAGCAAGCTGACGAGCCGCCTCAGCCGCGCGCTGGTGCTGCACGAGGTCACCTTTCGCGAGCTCTACGAGGCCTCGATGACCCTGGAGGTCGCGAGCATCGAAGGCGCGGTTGAGCAGGCCTCGGAGGAGAATCTCGCCGAGCTCACCGATAATCTCGCGCGCAGCGAGGCCGTGGTCGGCGATCCCGCGATGCTTGCCGAATGCGATGCTGAGTTCCACGTGCTGGTCGCCAAGGCCTCGCAGAATCGCGTGCTGCAGCTGGCGCGCGAGCCGGCGGCGCAGCTGTTCTATCCGACCACCGAGATGATCGTGACCGGCGTGGCCGAAGGCGGCCCGCGCCTCGTTGCCGCGCATCGCCATCTCATCGACGCGATCCGCCGCCGCGACCGCGAGGCAGGTGTGCTGTGGACGCGCCGGCATTTGCAGGACTGGCGGCGCGGTTTTGAGAAGATCGCCTCGCTCGATCGGTCCGTCGAGCACATGTACATGGAGCATGCTCAGGCGGCCCGGCGCAGATAACGCAAGATTTCAAACAATAAACCTAGCAAATAAAGACATCACACGGAGGTACACATGACCGGCGACATCGCAGCCACCATCTCGAAAGCGCGCGAGCATTCCATCGGCGATCTTCTGCGCCGCTCGGCAGGCCGCGAGCCGAACAAGCTTGCGGTGAGCTGCGGCAATGTGAGCTGGACCTTTGCCGAGATGGACGCGATCTGCAACCGGCTCGGCCGCGGCCTGCTCGGCCTCGGCGTGAAGAAGGGCGATCGTCTGGCCGTGCTCTCGCGCAATTCGCACGCCTTCGCCGCGCTGCGCTTCGCGGTGGCCCGGATCGGCGCGGTGCTGGTACCGATCAACTTCATGCTCAATCCGGACGAGATCAATTTCATCCTGAATAGCTCCGGTGCAAAGGTGCTCGCGACCGGACCGGATTTCGTCGAACCCGCGCGCGCGGCTAGCGCCAAGGATTGCGCGGTCGAGAAGATGATCTGGCTGCCGGGCGAGGATCCGGCGTCGGCGCCTGCGGGCCTCACCACTTTCGACGATCTCCTGCATGCCGACGGCTCGTTCCTGGAGACGTCCGTCGACAGCCGCGATCTCGCGCAGATCGTCTACACCAGCGGCACGGAGTCCCTGCCCAAGGGCGCGATGCTGACCCATGAAGCGGTGATGTGGCAGTATGTCAGCTGCATCATCGACGGCGGCATGAGCGTGGATGACAAGTTCCTGCACGCGCTGCCGCTCTATCACTGCGCCCAGCTCGACGTATTCCTGGGGCCGCAAATCTATCTCGGCGCCTCCGGTGTCATCACGGGCAAGCCGACGGCCGACAACATCCTGGCCCTGATCCAGGCGCACAAGATCACGTCATTCTTTGCGCCGCCGACGATCTGGATCGCGATGCTGCGCTCGCCGCATTTCGACAAGACCGACCTGTCCACCTTGCAGAAGGGCTATTACGGCGCCTCGATCATGCCGGTGGAGGTATTGCTCGAGTTGCAGCGTCGCCTGCCCAACGTCAGGTTCTGGAATTTCTACGGCCAGACCGAGATCGCGCCGCTCGCGACCGTGCTGCGGCCCGAGGACCAGCTCCGCAAGGCCGGCTCGGCCGGCAAGCCTGTGCTCAATGTCGAGACACGCGTGGTCAACACCTCGATGGAGGACGTCAAGGTCGGTGAGGTCGGCGAGATCGTGCACCGCTCGCCGCATCTGCTCTCCGGCTACTACAATGATCCCGAGAAGACCGCGGCGGCATTCTCCGGCGGGTGGTTTCACTCCGGCGATCTCGCCACTGTCGATTCCGAGGGCCACATCACCGTGGTCGATCGCGTCAAGGACATGATCAAGACCGGCGGCGAGAATGTCGCAAGCCGTGAGGTCGAGGAGATGGTCTATCGCATCCCCGCAGTCTCTGAGGTCGCCGTCGTCGGCCTGCCCGATCCTCGCTGGATCGAGGCGGTCACCGCGATCGTCGTGGTCAAGACCGGCGAGAAGCTGGATGAGGAGACCGTCGTCAAGCATTGCGCCGGGCAGATGGCGCATTTCAAGGTGCCCAAGCGCGTGATCTTCGTCGACAGCCTGCCGAAGAACCCGAGCGGCAAGCTGCTCAAGCGCGAGCTGCGCCAGCGTTTCGTCGGCGGCGAGACGCTCGACAAGGCGATCCAGAAGAACTTTGGCACCTAAGACGGAGCGAGAGGCCATGAAGGCCTGGCAGGTCGCGCGAGACTGGTCGATCGAGGGGATGGAGCTGGCCGATCTGCCGGAGCCCGCGCCTGGCCCGGGTCAGGTCACGGTGCGAATGCGGGCGGCTTCGCTGAACTATCGCGATCTGCTCACAGTGCAGGGCAAGGGTGGCGTCTCCAGACTGCCGCTGATCCCGTTCTCGGACGGGGCGGGCGAGGTGATCGCCGTCGGCGACGGCGTTACCCGCGTCGCGGTCGGCGATCGCGTCTGTCCGATGTTCTTCCAGTCCTGGATCGACGGGAAGGTGTCGGCGACCAGCCGCCGCTACGCGCTTGGCGGCACGCGGCCGGGCGTGTTGCAGGAAGTGATGCTGCTCGATGCAGAGGGCGTCAGCCGCATCCCATCGCATCTGTCCTTCCAGGAGGCGGCGACGCTGCCTTGCGCCGGACTCACCGCGTGGCGCGCGCTGTTCGAGGAGGCCAGGGTTCAGCCCGGCGACACCGTGTTGGTGCAGGGCACCGGCGGCGTGTCGATCTTCGCGCTGCAATTCGCCAAGCTCGCCGGCGCGAGCGTGATCGTGACGTCGTCGAGCGACGAGAAGCTCGAACGCGCCAGGGCGCTCGGCGCCGATCACACCATCAATTACCGCGCGGTGCCGGAATGGGGCAAGGCCGCAGCGGATTGGACCGGCGGGGGCGTCGATCACGTCGTCGAGGTCGGCGGCAAGGATACGTTCGCGCAATCGCTGGAGGCGGCGCGCGTCGGCGGCACGATTCTGGTGATCGGCGTGCTCACGGGCTTCTCGCAGCAGATCGCGATTCCGAGCCTGTTTTCCAAGAATTTGCACGTCATCGGCCTGTCCGTCGGTAGCCGACGGATGTTCGAGGGCATGGCCGCCGCGATCGGCCGCAACGGGATGAAGCCGGTGATCGACCGCGTGTTCGCCTTCGACGCCGTGCCAGATGCGCTGCGGCTGATGCAGCAAGGCGGACACTTCGGCAAGATCGTGGTGGAGTTTCCGTAGAGAGGTGCTCGGGGGTAGTTGGTACGCACCACTCGTCCCACAATCGTCATTGCGAGCGCAGCGAAGCAATCCAGAATCTCTCCGCGCGGGCAGCCTGGATTGCTTCGTCGCTTCGCTCCTCGCAATAACGGCGTTGGCGTGGGTGGCGACCTCAATACTTCTTCACATGCGCCCCAAAGGCCAGCCACAGCGCCATTGACGCGAGCCCGAAGCCGCCAAGCAGCAAGAAGGTCGGGCCGTAGCCGATCCATTGTGCGATCCAGCCGCCGAGCGCGGGGCTGAGGCTTGCGCCAACGCCTTGCACGGTGATGACAGCGCCCTGGCCAAGATTGATGCGGCCGGTGCCGTTGAGCGAGCGCGCGACCATGCCGGGGACCGCGACCGTCTGCAGTCCGGTGCCGATGCCATCGAGCACCTGCATCGGCACGACGCCCCACCACCCCGTGACGAAGAAGGCGAGCCCGCCGCGGATGGGCAGGAACAGGAAGGACGCCATGATCACCGGCCAGTAGTTGCGCTTGCCGGCGACGTGCATGGCGATCAGGGAGGTCGCGACCATCACGCCCTGAGCGATCACCACGGTAGTGGCGACGAAGCTCGGCCCGTTGGCCTGGCCCTCGGCCACCGCCGCAAGTCCGTAGAGCGGAACGATCGCGGCGTTGCCGAGATGGAACAGGGCGAGTGCCAGCGCCAGCACCAAAAGCGGCTTGTGCTTGAGGAGGACGGTCATGCCGTCCGGCGGAGCCTTGCTGTCGTCCTCCCTGCCGCCGCGCGCGGCGCGGTCGTCGATTGCCTTCGCGGGAATCATCAAGACACAGGCGATCGCGATGGCGCCGAACGCGGCCGCAAGCACAAATACGGCGACATAGCCGAACTTGTAGCCGAGATAACCCGACAGTGCCGCGCCGACCATATTGCCGGCGTGGTTGAAGGCCTGGTTGCGCCCGTTCAGCGCGTTAAAACCCTTCTGCTTGGCGATGCCGAGCGTGATGCCGGTTACCGCCGGCACGATCGCCGCGCTCGCCAGCGATTGCGCGACTTGCGAGAACGTCACCGCCCAGAAGTTTTGCGAGATCAGGATGATCGTGGATGCCGCGACCACGCAGATGCCGGGGATGACGACCCACAGCCGCTTGTTGCGACTGGCGTCGATGAAGCCGCCGATCGGCGTCGTGACCAGCATGCCTGCGATATTGCCGATGGTCATGGCGGTCCCGATCAATCCGCTGGCCCAGCCGCGCTCCTGGAGGAACACGCCAACGAATGGCCCGATGCCCGACTGCATGTCGGCCATGAAGAAGTTGACTGCGTACAGGGGCCAGAGACGGGATGAGGAAGGGCGCGATGTCATCGAGACGCTGAACGTGATGCTGCCGATCGGATATCGTCTCGTGCAAGCGGGGACGGACCAGAATGTAACCTGCACCAACCGCCTTTGTTCCGATGGCACTTGCGATCGCAGGACTGCGGTGTCATTTCAGCTCTGTGACGTTCTTACTCCGGAAAATGGCCATGCCTATCTGGACCTGCGAAACCTGCGGCGCGCAATTCCCGGACAGCGGAAGCCCGCCCGCATCGTGTCCCGTCTGCGAGGACGAACGGCAGTTCGTGAACTGGAAGGGCCAGACGTTCCTGGCACCGGAAACGCTCGCCGAACGTCACCGCGTGGTCTGGCGCGACGATCTCGGCATGACCGGCGTCGCGCTCGAGCCGGCCTTTGCCATCGGCCAGCGCGCGCTGCTGGTCCCCGATGGCAAGGGATACGTGATGTGGGATTGCATTCCGCTGGCGACGCCGGAGGCGATCGCCCATGTGCGCTCGCTCGGCGGACTAAAGGCGATCGCAATCTCGCATCCGCATTACTATGGGGCGCTCGCCGGCTGGAGCGAGGCGTTCGGCGGCGTTCCGGTGTATCTGCATGCCGACGACCGCCAATGGGTCACGCGGCCGCATCCATCGATCGTGCACTGGACCGGCGATCATCATCGCCTCTCCGACGATGTGCTGCTGCTGCGTACCGGCGGCCATTTCGCGGGCGCAACCATGCTGCACGATGCGCGCGGCGCGGACGGCAAGGGCGCGCTGCTCATCGGCGATATCGCACAGGTGACGATGGATCGCCGCTTCGTCAGCTTCATGTACTCCTATCCGAACTACATGCCGCTCAATGCCGCCGCGGTGCGGCGGATCGCGGCGGCCGTCGAGCCGCTCGTTTTCGATCGCATCTATGGCGCCTGGTGGGGCCGCAACATCGCCGCGGGCGCCAAGGCCGCGTTTGCGGCGTCGGTGGAGCGATACATCGCGGCCATCTCTTGAGCCGCGCGAGGCGCAGAATCCTCGTTGTCTTTCCCAAATAACTGTACTATACGTACAGTTATTGGACGCGGCGCAACGATGCGTTTGCTTAGTCCGGCACGATCGATGCATCGTCGATTCAGCGGCGCGTTCTGCGGCCGCGTCAGCGGGAGTTGGTCCATGACGACGCAGCGCGACTACGAGATTTTTGAGGCGGGCGATGTCACGCTTCAGTCCGGCACCGTCTTCCCGTCGCTGAAGCTCGCCTACAAGACCTACGGCACGCTGAGCCCGGCCAGGGACAACGTTATTCTTTATCCGACCTCGTTCAGCGCGCAGCACTTCGACACCGAGTGGCTGATCGGGCCCGATGGCGTGCTCGACTCCACACGCTACTTCATCATCATTCCAAATCTGTTCGGCAATGGCCTGTCGTCCTCGCCGTCGAATTCCGGCCACGCGCCGTTCCCGCAGCTCACCTATCACGACGCCATCGCGGTCCAGCACCGGCTGCTCACCGAGCGCTTCGGCATCTCAAAACTCGCGCTTGTCTATGGCTGGTCGATGGGCGGCATGCAGGCCTATCACTGGGCGGCGCTGCATCCCGACATGGTCGAGCGTGCCGCAATCGTCTGCGGCAGCGCGCGCTGCGCGCCCTACAACCATGTCTTTCTCGAAAGCGTGAGGGCCGCCCTGACCACCGATCCCGCCTTCCGCGAAGGCCGCTTCGTCGAGAAGCCCGCCGCCGGCTATCGCGCCATGGGGCGCGTCTACGCCGGATGGGCGATGTCGCACGGCTTCTATCGCGACGAGCTCTGGCGCCAGGCGGGCTTCACCTCGCTGGAGGACTATCTCGTCCGTGCATGGGACGCGACGTTTGCGCGGCGCGACGCCAACGATCTCCTGGCTCAGATTGGCATCTGGCAGAACGGCGACATCAGCCGGTGCGCCGCATTTGGCGGCGATCTCGATCGCGCGCTGACCGCGATCAAGGCGCATGTGCTGCTGATGCCGGGTGCAACCGATCGCTATTTCGACGTTCGCGACAACGAGGAGGAGCTCGGTCGGCTCGTCAACGCAAGGTCGGCCGTGCTGCATCCGATCCCGTCGCTGCATGGCCATCGCGCCGGCAACCCCGTCAACAATCCGCGTGACCGGGCTTTCCTCAAGGCCGAGATCGCAGAGCTTCTCGGCAAGTAAGACAGGTCCCGATCATGAGCGACGCAACCGTTTCAGAGCCTGGCCATCGCCTGAAGCCGCTGACACCGGCCATGCTGCGCGAATTGTCGGTTCGCTCCGATCTCAAGGGCGCCGCGCGCAGCATAGGCCACTACGCCGTGATCGTGCTGGTCGGCGCGCTGATCTGGATGGTGGCTTCGCGCTTCGGCGTCCTCTGGGCGTTGCCGCTGATGGCGGCGCAGGGCTATTTCGTCGCTTTCCTGTTCATGGCGGTGCATGAGACCGCACACAAGACCGCGTTCAGTAGCCGCAGCCTCAATCTCACGGTCGGCTATCTCTCGGCCTTCATCATCGGATTGCCTTACGAATATTACTGCCTGTTTCACTGGGACCATCACCGTTACACCCAGGATCCGGACAAGGACCCCGAGCTGATCGTCGGCGCGAAGCCGACATCCGACACGCAGCTCGCGGTCGCCTATAGCGGCCTGCTCCAGGTCGCCGGCCGTCTCTGGCTGATGCTCGGCCATGCCGTCACCGGCAAGGTCATCGTGCCCTGGATCCCCGAGAACAAGCGCGCCACCATCGTGACCGAAGCGCGCGTCTATGTCGCGCTCTATGCGCTGCTGCTCGCGCTGTCGCTGTGGTTCTCCTCGGTGCTGCTGCTCGAGGTCTGGATTGTCCCGCTTGTTATCGGGCAGTTCTTTCTGAGGCCCTATCTCTATGCCGAGCACACCGGCTGCGACAGGACCCGCAGCGCGTTTCAGAACACCCGCACCACGTACACCGGTGCGATCGTCAAATGGTTCGCGTGGAACATGCCCTATCACGTCGAGCACCATGCCTATCCCTCGATCCCGTTTCACGCGTTGCCGAAGCTGAACGCGATCGTCGACGGCGAGATCGTCTATCGCGGCCGCGGCTACGTCGCGACGACGCGCGAGACCTTTGCCTGGTTTCGCCGGCATCGGCAAAGCGACCAGGCGAACTAGAGATCAGCGCGCAAAGCCCCGATCGCGACGCGACCGGGGCTTTGTCATGGACGATTTGTCTTGGACGCGAGAAATCAGTAGATCCCGTAGGCGCAGACATTCACGACGCGGACACGCAGGCCGTGGCGGGTCTGGACGACGCGTTCCTGGTAGCAGTTGTTGATGCCGGTGTTGACGTAGATGCCGCCAAAGCCCCAGCCGGGACCCCAGTGATGGTGGAAGCCGTGAGCCGAAGCTGCGGTGGGCGCGAGAGCGGCAGCACCGAGCGAGCCGGCAGCGATCAGACCAAGTGCAAATTTACGAAACATCTTCATTCTCCAGTGTGGCGCAAAGGCCGTTGTTGTGTCCCTGCATCTCGGTCGGGTCGAAACGCGGATGCGTTCACACGGCGGGCGGAGAATCGTGTTTCAGGATTGTTTCGTCGGCTGCGGCGAGGTGCGTCGCCATCATGCTTTCCGCGCCGCGCGATAGCGCGTGGCCATCGCCTGCGTCATCTCCGCCATCTTCTCGCGGAGATCGGCGGGCTCCAGTACCTCGGCCTCGGGGCCGAGCCGCAACAATTCGGCGGCGGCGTGCCATGAGGTCTTGCCGGTCGGCACCCTGGCGATGCGCCAGCCGTCCGCGTCGGCAGTCTCTTCAAGCTGCGTGCGCGCCCTGACGTAAGGCTGGCTCAGCGCGTCGAGCAGCTTGACGCCGAACGGCGACAGCCGGACAATCGCGACATTGGGATGCATCTCGGCCTCGAGACGCAGCGTCGCGGCCTGCCAATAGGCGGCGAGATCGAAATCGGCGGGACGATCGAAGCGATCGTCGAGCGCCGTGCAGTCGAGCACGCGCGCGACGCGATAGGTGCGCACGCTGCCGTCGACCTGACCCGCGAGATACCAGCTGCCGCCTTTCAGCACGAGGCCGAGCGGCGCGACGCGGCGCTGCTTCTCAGCGCGCCAGCTCTGGTAGCGGATCTTGATCAGCGTCCCGCGCAAAGCCGCGCCGGCAATGGCGCGCAGATGTTTCGGCTCTTCCGCCTCGCCGAACCAGCCCGGCGCGTCCAGGTGAAAGCGCTCCTGCATCCGGCCGGCGTCTTCGCGCAAGTTCGCTGGCAGCGCCGCCATCAGCTTGTTCTGCGCGGCGATCATCGCGGCATCTAGTCCGAGCGCCGCGGCCGGACCCGGCAACCCGGCGAGGAACAGCGCTTCCGCCTCGCCCTGCGACAAGCCGTTCAAGCGGACGCGATAGCCGTCAAGCAGTCGATAGCCGCCCTCCGCGCCGCGATCCGCGTAAACAGGGACGCCGGACGCCGCGAGCGCGTCGATGTCGCGATAGATGGTGCGCACCGAGACCTCGCAGGCCTCCGCGAGCTCAGGCGCGGTGACCTGCCCCCTGGCCTGGAGGGTGGTGAGGATCGACAGCATCCGGCTCGCGCGCATGATGCCTTAAACCATACCTGACACTGGATGTCAGGTATGGTCCGCTACAACATGCGCCATCGCCAACCGGCTTAAGGGGGAGCCCTGCAATGACCGATCCGAACCGCATCACGCTGTATTATTCGCCGCAAAGCCGCGCCACCGGCACGCGGGTGCTGCTCGAGGAGCTTGGTGCCCCCTACGATCTCCAAATCCTCAACATGAAGGCCGGCGAGCAGCGCCAGCCGGCTTATCTCGCCATCAATCCGCTCGGCAAGGTGCCGGCGATCCGCCACGGCGAGGCGCTGGTGACCGAGCAGGTCGCGATCACGATCTATCTCGCCGACCTGTATCCGCAGGCAGGGCTGACGCCCGCGCTGAACGATCCGCTGCGCGGTCCCTATCTGCGCTGGATCGCCTATTACGGTTCATCCTTCGAGCCGGCGCTGATTGACAAGTTCATGCAGCGCGACCCGGCGCCGATTACGCAATCGCCCTATGCCGATTATGATACCATGCTCGGCGCTCTCGAGGCGCAATTGTCGAAGGGGCCGTATCTGCTCCGCGGGCGGATGACTGCCGCGGATGTCTTGTGGGGTATCGCGCTGAGCTGGACGATGATGTTCGGCATCGTGCCGAAGAAGGACGTCTTCGTCCGCTATTCCGAGCGCATGACCTCGCGGCCCGCGTTCCAGCGCATCAATGCGGCGGATGATGAAATGGCGGCGCAGCATGCTGCGGCTGCGGGAGAATGAAGAGGCCGGATCTCATATGAACAAGCCGATCCATACGACCAACTGTTTCGACACGTTCATCCGCGTTGCCGAAGACTGTCCGGCACGCTCCGGCGCGGAGCCGCCGCCGCGCGCAGGACAGCCGACGGTGGCCGGCTTGCAATATGCGATGATCATGAAGGCACCCTACAAGTACACGTCCGACGACGTGATCTTCGCGACCTCTGCGCCGGGTCGCGAACTCGATGCCAAGGCGACCAAGGCGGAGAAGAGCGCCGCTCGCGCAGCGTTCTTCTCGCGTGGGCAGGCCTGCATGCGTGCCTCAAGCCTCGGTAAGCGCTTCGGCTGGGGCGTGCATGCGGACAGCGAAGGCCGCATCGCGATCTACGCCGTCGACAGCAAGCGCTATCAAGCGCTGTCGAGCGATCCAAAGCTCACGCAGGTACGCGCGATGCGGTCGAAACGGGGGTAATCCCTCAAAATCGCGGCGGGCGTTTCTCCGCAAACGCCTTGATGCCTTCCTTGATCTCGTCGCCGCGCATGCTGTCGCGATGGCGCTGGTCGGCGGCTTCCTGGTCGAGTTCGCCGCGAGCGAATTCGTTGATCGCGCGCTTCATGCCGCGCATCGCCTGCGGCGCGTTGCCGGCGAGGATAGCCGCGAGCTTGTCAACTTCCTCGTCCAGAAATTCCACCGCCACCATCGCGGTGAGATAGCCGATCCGCAGCATCTCCGGCGCGCTGATCTTCTGCGCCGTGAGGAACAGCTTCTTCGCATTGTCGACGCCGAGCCGTGTCACGTAGCGTTTGATGCCGCTTCTGTAGTAGTGCAGCCCGAGCCGCGCCGCCGGCATGAACATCTCGGCGGTGTCGACGCCGATGCGGAAATCGCACGCGAGTGCGAGATCGGTCGCGCCGCCATAGACGCCGCCGTTGAGCCGGCAGATCGTCGGCACGCCCAAATCCTCCAACCGGTTGACGACCACCTCGAACGCCGAGCCCGCGCTCTGCTGCTCCTTGGCACTCACCGCACGCTCGGCGACCGAGTTGAGGTCGTAGCCGGCGGAGAAGGCGCGCCCTGTGCCGGTCAGCACCAGTACGCGGATGGCCGAATCGGCCTCGACCCGGTTGAACAGTCTTATCAGTTCTCCGAGGTCCTCTGCCTGGAGCCGATTGAGATGTTGGGGCCGGTTGAGGCGGATGGTGGCGCGTGCGCCGGTGATTTCGAGCACGGGGCCAGAGGCCGCGTCGGCGGTATCCGACATTCTTGTCTCCATTTACTTGTTTTCGAGCGCGCGGCGCTTCGCCTCGGCGTCGATGGTCTCGGCGAGATCGGGATGCCGTGCCATCAGCACGCGGAAGTCGACGAGGTCCAGCACCAGGAGCCGCGACACTTTCGTGGTCGAGACATTGGCGCCGCGGATGTTGTTGCCGAGCAGCGCCATCTCACCGAAGAAGGCGCCTTCGCCGAGCTGCACCTTCTTGCCGGGCAGGTCAACCTCGACCGCGCCGGCGGCGATGAAATACATGCAGTCGCCCTGCGCACCCTTCCGGATGATCATGGTGCGCGCCGGCAACTCCATGGTGCGCAGCATGTGGGTGACGTCGGCGATCGCTGCAGGTCCGAGCGCCGCGAAGAACGGCACCTTGCTGACGGATTCCCAGGTCTTGAGGAAATTGTCGCGCCGGGTCTCCGCGGCAAAGCCGGTGGCCAGGATACCGGTCCACAGCCCGAACACTCCGAGGCCGGAGATCATCACCATGGCCGCGACGATGCGTCCGAGCGGCGTCACCGGCACGACGTCGCCATAGCCTGTCGTCGTCAGGGTCACCACAGCCCACCACAGCGCGGCCGGCACGCTGCCGAAGGTCTGCGGCTGCACGTCCCGCTCCAGGAAATACTCCGCGACGGAGGCGAGGAAGACCACCATCAGGAAGATCACGAGCACGCTGGCCAGCGGCCCCGATTCCAGCACCAGCACGCGACGGAGCTGCCGCAGGCCGGGAATGCCCGGCACGACCTTCAGGACCCAGAGCACGCTGAGCAGCCACGCCGTCTTCGGCTCGACGCCGAGAACAAGCGCAACCGGCACGGCCAGTGCGCCGAGGGCGTCGACCAGTCCGGCGGAAGAGGACATGTAGAGCGAGAGACGCTCCTGCCGCGCCATGTGGCGCAGCCGGACCACCCATTCGAACACGAAATAGGCGAGGCACGCCCATAGCAGGGCATCGACCCAGCGATTCGCCGTCGCATAGGCCGGATTGACCGTCAGCAGCATCATGCTGAGCACGCCGACGCTCACGGCCAGGTAGGCCGCCTTGGTCATGTTGCGGCCGGCCGTGGCAGCCACGAACTGGGCCAGAGCGGGGATCAGCGGCTTGGACATGCGCGCCAAAGTGCCTGCCCGGGCAGGGGCCGTCAACGACGGGCGCTGGCAGTCTGCAACATCGTCGAACGGGGGAGGCTCGGCGCGGCGGCGGACTGCGCCGTTACTTGAAATGTGGTGGCTCGTCGTAGCCGCGGCGGCTGCTGAAAAACAGCAGCATCATGAGACCGATGCCGACGAGGGCGGAGAAACCCGCTCCCAGAGCCAGGGCCACATAGCCTTCCGTCGGGATCGGCTCGCCTTCGACCGTCATTGCGGCATAGGCGAAGTAGCCAGCCGCCGCCAGCATTCCCATGAGGACGATGATGAGGAGTGTACGCATGGCGCGTTCTCCGGTCGTAACCGGGGACCAACGGCTGTGCGGTGGGCCGGTTCCTTGGTTCCGGCCGCGGATTCACCATGAAAGGGCGCGGCAGGCTTGCCCAGAGAGAAGCCGGTCAGGCGCTCTGGGCGGTCTTCACCACGACGACATTGCTGTCGTCGGGCTGGGGCGGGGGGGCGTCGGGGGCGGCCTTTTCGGCCTCGGCGGCATGGCGCTTGAGGTAGTCGCGGCGCATGCCGATCTCGTCGCGCACGAACTCGTAGCCGAGCTTGAAGGTGTCGAGACCGTCGGTGCTGATCGTGCCGTCTCGCAAGCCTATGATCGCGCCACGCAGGATGCCCTCCAGCTCATCCTGGAGACATTCGAGCTGATCCAGCGAATGGGCGTGCTCGATGCGCTCGCCGATATCGAGGATGGCGGTGGAGAGCTCGCTGGCCTTCTCCGGCGCGATTCGGGTGATCTTGGCGTAGATCGCGGCGAAGATCGAGCCGATGATGCTGAGCGCGGCGGCGCCCAGATACATCATGTCGCTGTACTTATCCAGGAACGACTTGGTGTCGTCGTTGATGTAATCGGCCGCCCCCTGATGCGCCATCACGAAGGCGTCCTTCTCGACGGAGGCCGGCTCGATCCTGGTGGCAAAGCCGTTGTCGAGCGCGAGCGCGGATTTGTTCTCGTAGACGGTGCGCGCCAGCTCGCCTGCCGTGGTCGCCGACATCCTGGATTGCGCAACGAGCAGCCATTGGAGCCCGATCGTGTCGAGGTCGTCGTCCGGGATTTCAGGCGCCGACGACAGTGTGCCCGCGGTCAGCGTCTCGTCGGAAATGCCGGGGAATTTGCGCGCCAGCGCTCCGGCCTCGTCGATCGCGTTCAGCGTGAAGCCGCCGCGCTTGGCGGCCTGCTGATAGGCCTTGTCCCGCACCGCCTTCGAGGCGTGGACGATCGCGATCACTGCGCCAAAGCCGCTCGCCGGCGCAAACAGCTTGTCGAGCGTTGCGCCCTGCGGCGCCATCTGGATCTTGGCAGCGTCCGGTCCGTCGGCGATGTCGAGGATGCGACGGACGAAGGCGAGCGACGATTCGTTCTCGGCGACGACGGCGACCTTCTTCTTCTTCAGTTCGGCCAGCGACTTGATCTTCTTGTTGCCGGGGCCGAGGACCAGCACGAGATCGTGCTCGAGGATTGCAAGCGTGCGCGCCCGCAACGGGACCTTGGCGTCCGTGCGCAGCACGGCGAGGTCGGCCTGCCTGCGGTCGAACTGGCCGAGCGCCTTGGCGTTGTCGGGGTTGTTGACGATCTTGATCCGGAAGCGCGAGGCGTTGTTCTTCAGGACCGCAGCGAGCTTGGCCGCGAACAGCGCCTCGTCGCTGTTGGGGGCGCCGACGGCGAAGGTCAGCGTCTCCGAATTGTGCCATATGGCACGGCCGCCCCAGACGGTGGCCAGCGACAACAGCAGGGTCAGCACGACATAGAGAAAGACCTGCTGCTGATTGGTCTTGATGACCTTGGGGCGCCGCGGCGGTGGCTCGATCGGCGATGAGGTCGGGCCTTCAGTACTCATGGCAGCACTCTGGCCTTATTCGCGGGCGGCAGGCGGCTCGCGGATGTGTTCGCGGCGGGCGCCCTGCAATTGCTAAACGTCTGAAAAAAGAACGATATTCTCTACCGTCAATGTTAGCGTGCCGAGACCGGGAAGCAAATTTCGAGCCGAAGGTAACCTTACTCAACCCAGCCGCGGCGATTGGTCATCCTATCACCAGTTAGCCACAGTTGGCGATTTTCCGGTTCCCCCCGGCTGGATTCCGTTGCGGGAGATGTCATAAATCACGCGTCCCGGCGATCTGACCGGTCCAGGAAGAAGTTGCGCTGGAGCTCAAATTCTTCTTGTCACCTCAATGAGGCGTCAGCTTTGTCGTTTCCACCCATGTCATCGGCGGTTCCGGTTGAAGCGCTCATTGGCTGGATGGTGCTGCTCACTTTCAAGCACATCATCGCCGATTTCGTCCTGCAAACCGCCTGGATGGCGCACGGCAAGGACCAGAAGAAAGGCTGGGCGTTGCCGCTTCTGGTGCATTGCCTGATCCACCTTGCAGTCGCGCTGCCCCTGATCCTGATCGTCGCGCCGAGATTCTGGTTCGTGGCGCTGATCGATTTCGTGATCCACATCACGATCGACCGGGCCAAGGGATTCGTCTCGGCCAATCTGGGCGTCAACCAGGAGCACCCCTGGTTCTGGACCCTGATCGGCGTCGACCAGGCCCTCCACCACCTGACCGGCTTTGGTCTTTCCATCTTCATGGCGGCGAATTGACTACTTGCACCGTCGTTCCGGGGCTCGCGAAGCGAGAACCCCATTGGGAAATTTCGCAATGGGGAACCTCGAGATTCCGGGTTCGGTCCTGCGGACCGCCCCGGAATGACGGCAATCAGCAAGTCCCGCGCCTTCGCGGCCAGAGCGCAAGGACCCCGGGTGACTACCGGGAAGTGTGGTTAACCTTTCATTAGAGGATTGCGCTGCATCTTCCCCAACACGAGGGAGAACTGCAATGTTTTCAAGCCGCGACGCTTTTGAAAGCGATTTCTGCCCGGTCCGCGACGAACTCCTTGGCGAGATGTATCGCGCCAATGAAAGCGGTCTGCCGAGGCTGGTTGAGAGTGTTTCCCCTGACGTCCGCGCCAGGCTGGCGCTGTTCTGCTATCGCCGCAGCCATCTGCACTCGCTGGCGGTCGCGATCGCAGGCAGCTGCAGCGAGCGCGACCTGATCGAGAACGGCGGCCGTGTCGGCTCGACGCTCTACGCGTTGTCGCGCGCAAGCTCGGCCAAATCGTCGCCGTCGCTGTCGGGCGGCCGCAAGCCGATCACGCTGTCGACCAAGCCGCTCTCGGTGCTTGCACCGCTCGACGACGAGATCGACGACGAGATCAGCGAAGCCGTTCCGGCTTAAGTCAGCTCGATCATCGGCAGACCGAACTTCCGCCGCGCCATCGCGCATTCAGCGTCGCCCGGCATGCAGGTGCGGCACACGTCCGGCCGCACCGCATAGATGCCGCAGGCCGTCGCCTTGCCGATCTCGCCCTGCAAGGCCGAGCAGCGATCGCCTTCGCAGCGCATGCCGGATTGCCGTGCGTTGACGAGCTTCTCTGGAATAGCTGCAAGCTCCTCGTCGCTCTCGATCGAGAAGCGCGGCCAGTTCTCCGAATAGCCGCAGCACGCGCCGCAACTCTGGCAATAGCTCGACAGATCGATGGGGGGAGGTCTCTTCCATCGTGCTCACGTGTCCTTTGGCGGGCCCCAGACCAGGCTCTGCCGCCATTTCGCGCGCAGCACGTCGCGCCGCTCCGGATATCGCTCGTCGAGATAAGTCGCGTCCACCACGCGGTCGGTGCGGAAGCTGCGGAAGTCGCTGCGCAGCTCGCACCAGGCCGCGAGCAGGCGGACCGCTTCGAGATAACCGACCGAGATCGGCCAGACCATGCGCTCGCTGGGGCGGCCTTGCTCGTCGCGATAGCGCAGCAGGATCTTCTTGCCTTCGTGGATCTGCGTGCGCGTTCGCGCCATGTCCAGGCGGTCAGGCTCCCTGTTCCAGCTCGGTCGCGCCCGGCTCGCGGGCTCAAGCACGAAGGGGCGCAGGCGTTCGGGCACGGTGTCGGCGATCTTGGCCATCAAATCCTCGGCAGCGCGCGCTAGTGCGGAATCGGCATGGCCCGCGACCCATTGCGCGCCCAGCACTGCTGCCTCGATCTCGTCGGGTGTCAGCATGAGCGGCGGGAGGTCAAAACCCTTTTCCAGGATGTAGCCCATGCCCGCTTCGCCGCGGATCGGCACGCGCTGGCCCATCAGTGTTGCGATGTCGCGATAGATCGTGCGCTTCGAGGTCTCGAGTTCGGCCGCGATCGCATCCGCCGTCAGCGGCTTACGCGTGCGCCTCAGCACCTGGATGATCTGAAACAGCCGGTCGGCGCGTCTCATGACAATTCTCTCATCGGGGGCGGATCAGCAAACGGCGCGTGGATGCTGACAGGATGTTGGCAGCAGGGGAGTTCTATACCGGGACAACACATCGACTGAAGAGGATTTGTCCATGATCATTCCAACCCATTTCGGTCCGGTTGGTCCGTTGTGGCGCGCACAGGCCTCGCTGTATTCCCGGGCCTTCAGCCGCCTCATGTTTTTCGATCTCACCGTCGTCGACCTCCGCGTTGCGCTCGCGACCATGGTGACACGTTCGCTGATCCAGGCTGCGGACGCGCTGGTCCGCCATATCATGGGCCGCGCCTGGCGGGGGGCCCGTTTCGCAGAAGATATCACGGCTGCTGCCACCATGGTGGCAGCAGCCGGTCACTAGGTTCCGTCAACTCTTTCGCAGGTCCAGGAGAGCTCGCATGATCACGCTTTACGGCTTTGGCACCGGCTTCGGCCTGCCGGAAATCAGCCCTTTCGTCACCAAGACGGAGGTGCAGCTCAAGATGGCGGGATTGCCCTACCGCAAGGAGCGCGCGATGCCGCCGGCTTCGCCCAAGGGGCAGTTGCCTTTCATCGACGATGGCGGCGAGGCGGTCGCCGATTCAACCTTCATCCGCGCCCATATCGAGCGCCGTTACGGCTTCGATTTCGACGCCGGCCTGTCGCTGGCCGAGCGCGCGCAGGCCTGGGCGTTCGAGCGCATGATCGAGCATCACGTGTACTGGGCGCTGGTCGGCGCGCGCTGGGTCGATCCGGTCAATTTCGCCAAGGGGCCAGCGCATTTCTTCGATGGCGCGCCGGAGCACAACCGCGAGAAGCTGCGCGAGGATGCGCAGTTCCGTGTTGCCGAGAACTATCTGCTCTCCGGCCTCGGCCGCCACGCGCCTGATGACGATGTCGACCTCGCGGTGCGTTCGCTGTTCGCGCTCTCGGTGCAGCTCGGCGACAAGGCTTATCTGATGGGCAGCAAGCCCTGCGGTGTCGATGCCACCGCCTTCGGCGCGCTCGCCGGAATCCTCACGCCGTTCTTCGAATCCGCCCTGCGCCAGCGCGCCGAGGGATTTCCGAACCTAACCGCCTATGTGGACCGTATGATGGACACATACTATCCGGAATTCGCCTGGACGCCGCTGCGGCAGGCGGCCTGAAACCGGGCTTACGAAGTCGCGAAAGAGAAGTCGCAAAGGAAAAGAGCCGGCCCAATGGGCCGGCTCTCGTCGTCTCAGGACTGTCGCGGCTCTTACTTCGCGAGCGTGTACTTGCCGTCCTTCACCGTGAGCAGGATACGCGAGCGGTCGTCGAGGCCGAAGCGGTCTTTTTCGGTGAAATTGTAGACGCCCTGGCTCGCCGCAATTTCCTTTTCCGACAGCAGCGCCTGGCGGATCGCTTCGCGGAATTCCGGCGTACCGGGTTTCGCGGTCTTCAGCGCGGTCGGAATGACGCGCTTGAGGACCTCGAAGGCATCGTAGGAATGGCCGGCGAACTGGCTGCGGCTGTTCGGGCCGTACTTGGCTTCATAGGCCGTGTTGAGCGCGAGGCCAGGCTTCTTGGTCGCGGCTTCGTCCGGCTGATCCTCCGGGTCCATCACCGGACCCGAGGCCATCAGCACGCCTTCGGCGGCCTTACCCGCGATGCGGATGAAGTCCATGCTGGCCGCGCCGTGGGTCTGGTAGATCAGGCCCTTGTAGCCGCGCTCGCGCAGCTCGGTCTGCGGCAGTGCCGCGGCCGTGCCGGAAGCGCCGATCAGGACCGCGTCGGGATTGGCAGCAATGAGCTTCAGCACCTGGCCGGTCACCGACGTATCAGGCCGGGCAAAGCGCTCCTCATCGACCATGGTCATGCCCATCGGCAGGCCCTGGGCCTTGAAGTCGTTGAACCAGAGATCGCCGTAGGAGTCGGAATAGCCGATATAGCCGACCGTCTTCACGCCCTTCGACTTCATATGCTCGTAGAGCACCTTGCCCATGATCGGTATAGGCTGCGGCATCGACACCGACCACTTGGCGCGCTCCGGCGTGATCGGGAACGGCGCAAGGCCGAAATGCGGAATGCCGGCTTCGTTCGCCACGTTGGAGATCGCGATCGACGGCGGGGTCGTCGAGGAACCCATGACGATGTCGGCCTTGGATTCGGTGACGAAGCGACGCGCGTTGGTGGTCGCCGTGGTCGGATCGCCGCCGTCGTCGAGCACGATCACCTTCAGCGGCACGCCGCCGATCTCCTTCGGCACGAATTCCAGCGCGTTGCGCTCGGGAATGCCGAGGGCCGCGGCGGGACCCGTGGTGGTCACGCTGATGCCAATGGTGATGTCGGCGGTCTGTGCCAGCGCGGGCAGGGCCGGCAGCGCCAGCGCAGCCGCGGTGATGGCGGCGGTCAGGTAAAAGCGTTTCATCTATTCCTCCCTTTACGCGTTCTTTGAAAGCAGAAATCGAGGGGTAATTCAGCCCCCTCTTTTTGGTGATGCGGCGATTTAGCTCCCGATGAACTTCGCTACCATTTCCGGAGGAAATGGTGCCGATTTCAGCTTGTCTGGGTTAACGGGATCGCGGCCGACCAGGACGCGGGTCTCAAAGCCCTCGATCGCCAGCGCCTCGCCCTTGTAGACGTTGTGCTTCACCTCGAAACTCGAGCGCTTGATACTCTCGATTTTCGTTTCGATGGTGATCCAGTCGCCATAGGTCGAGGGGATGTAGAACTTGGCCCGCGTGTCGACCATGGGGATCCCCACCAGGCCGTATTTGCGGACCAGGTCCTGCTTGGAGAACCCGGCGACCTCGAACAGGGTCGACGTCGAATCGTCGAACATCGCGAAATAACGCGGGTAGTAGACGATGTTGGCGGGGTCGCAATCACCCCACTGGATCTGGACGTCGCGCCGGTTCACGAACATGCGATTTGCACCCGCGGCGGCCGTTTCTCACCTCTCCCAATGGGTCCCAATGGGAGAGGTAAGGTCGAGATCGCTGCTGCAATTCCGCTCATCAATCTACTTCGGCGCCATGCGCAGCGAGCCGTCGAGCCGCACCACCTCGCCGTTCAGGTAGGAATTCTCGACCATGTGCAGCGCGAGCGCGGCGAATTCGTCGGCGTTGCCGAGCCGGCGCGGGAAGGGGATCGCGGCGGCGAGCGAGTCCTGGGCTTCCTGCGGCAGGTTCGCCAGCAGCGGCGTGAGGAACAGGCCGGGCGCGATCGTCAGCACGCGGACGCCGAACTGCGCCAGCTCGCGCGCGATCGGCAGCGTCATGCCGACAATGCCGCCCTTGGAGGCCGAATAGGCCGACTGGCCGATCTGGCCGTCATAGGCGGCAACGGAGGCCGTGTTGATGATGACGCCGCGCTCGCCGGTCGCCTGCGGGTCGAGCTTGGACATCTCGGTGGCGGCAAGGCGCAGCATGTTGAAGGTGCCGATCAGATTGACCTTGATCACCTTGTCGAAATCGGCGAGCGCCATCGGGCCATCGCGGCCGACCACCCGCTTTGCAACGCCGATGCCGGCGCAATTGACCAGCACGCGGGCCGGGCCATGGGCCTTGGTCGCCTGTGCGATCGCGGCCTCAGCCGAGGCGGCGTCGGAGACGTCGCAGGTCACCGCCACGCCCTTGATCTCGGCGGCAACTGTCTCGGCAAGCTTGGTGTTGAGGTCGCAGACCGCGACCTTTGCGCCCTGCGCCGCCAGCTTTCGCGCGGTCGCCGCGCCCAGTCCCGATGCGCCACCGGTGACGATGGCAGCCTGATCCTTCAACAACATGACCTTCTCCTTTGGCGATTCAAATTCTGACGAGATCGTATCAAAGCGTTCGGTGCGCTCCCTCGCCCCGCTTGCGGGGAGAGGGTTGGGGTGAGGGGGGCTCTCCGCGGGGGAGGTGGGAGCTGGACTCGTGGAGACTCCCCCCTCACCCGAATTTGCGCGTTGCGCAAATTCGACCTCTCCGCCGCAAGCGGGGCGAGGTGAAGGAAGCGCCGACCGGTTCATTCCAACTCTCATGTTAGCCGACCGATATCACACGGTCCGATGGATTGGCAGCATAGAGCTCCTCGATCAATGCTGTGCGATGCTCGAGCACAGCGCGCTGGTTGATCGAGCCCTTGTCGGTGACTTCGCCCTTGTCGATCGAGAGCGGCGTATCCATCAGGATTGCACGCGTGATCCGCGTCGAGGAGCCGGTGGCTGAGCCGAGGAAGCTGGTCAGTCGCTCGCGAAAAGCCTCGCGCACCAGCCGGTCGCGCGCGGTGACGGTGAGATCGTCGGCCGGCAGTGTCGGGTTGATCAGCCGGCAGCCGTCGAGATCGAGCAGCACGAGCGCGGAGATTTCGTCGCGGTTGATGCCGGCGATGACGACGTCGCGCACCAGCGGCGCGCAGGCCGCGACAAAACGTGCGCGCAAGGGGCCGACGCTGACCCAGGTGCCGCTTGCGAGCTTGAAGTCCTCGCTGACACGGCCGTCGAAATCGAAGCCCGCATTGAAATCATCGGGGTCGGACGGCTTGAGCGCATCGCCCATCTTGTAAAATCCTTCCTCATCGAAGGATTTTGCGGTGATGTCGGGCTGGCGCCAGTAGCCGGGCATCACGTTCGGCCCCTTGGCGCGGACCTCGAGCTTGCCGTTGTCAGGAACGAGCTTGGCATCATTGCCCGAGACCGGGAGGCCGACATGGCCGGAGCGGCTGGTGCGTGGATTGACCGACATGAAGAACGGCGCGGTCTCGGTGGCACCGAGGCCCGTCAGCATCGGCACGCGATAGCCTTTTTCCTTCACCGCGAGCTCGTCGAGGCTGTTCCAGACGAAGGGCGAGAGCGCCGCGCCGGAAAAGAACATCGCGTGCAGCCGGTCGAAGAACTTTGCGCGCAGGCCCTGGTCGTCGCGTAGATAAGGCAGCAGCGACTCGTAGCCCTTGGGCACGTTGAAATAGACCGTCGGCGAAATCTCCTGGAGATTGCGCACGGTCTCCTCGATGCCGCCGGGCATCGGCTTGCCGGCGTCGAGATACATCGAGCCGCCATTGTAGAGCGTCAGCCCGATATTGTGGTTGCCGCCAAAGGTGTGATTCCAGGGCAGCCAGTCGATGATGACAGGCGGCTCGTCCTTGAGGAAGGCGAGCGTCTCGCGCAGCATCACCTGGTTGGCGCAAATCATGCGCTGGGTGTTGATGACGGCCTTGGGATTGCCGGTCGAGCCCGAAGTCAGCAGGAACTTTGCGATCGTGTCGGGGCCGATTTTTTCGTGCACCGCGTCGAGATCGCCACGGACCGGCGTTGCGATGAGATCGGCGAGCAGCGTGACGTCGCGGCCTGGTACGCCGCCATAGGAGGCGGCAATCTCGGTGCCGGGCGAAACATTGGCGGCGAGTGCGTCGGCGAACTTGTCGGCATCCTCGGCGAAGACGAGGCCGGGCGTCAGCAGCTTCATCAGATAAGAGAGCTTGCCGTAGTCCTTCGACACCAGCGAATAGGCCGGCGACACCGGGCAGAACGGAATGCCGGCATAGAACGCGCCGAAGGCCAGCAGCGCATGGTCGATCGAATTGCCGGAGAGGATGACGACCGGCCGTTCCGCGGACAGACCGCGCTGGATCAGGCTCGAGGCGATGTGCCGGCTCGCGGTGAGCAGCTCCGCGTAAGTGATCTTGCGCCAGCCGCGGCCGCCTTCACGCTCCGCCATGAAGACGCGGTCCGGCGTCGTCTTGGCCCAGTGATGCAGGCGATCGGTGATACGGACGGGATAATCGCCGAGCGGCTGCTTCGGCCGCAGGTAGATCGTGCCGTCGTCGCGCCGTTCGATATTAACGGCGGGATCGCCGAACGAGATCGGCCGCAGCGGAAAAATGCTCGCGCCGCGCTCTGTGCTGGAAGAGGACGGCTGCGCGCTCATGACTTCGGCTTCACCTTGGCGGTCTTGTGCTCGAGGAATTCGCGGATCCTGCGCTTCGCCTCCTTGTCGCTCTGCGCGACGGTGGCCATCAGCGATTCCATCAACAGACCGGTCTGCGGGTTGGCTTCGGCGATCATCGGCAGCGCCTGGAGCACGGCGAAATTCGTCAGCGGAGCGTTGGAGGCGATCTTGGTCGCAAGCTCCAGCGCCTTGGTGAGGCCGTTGCCGGCCTCCGTCACATATTGCGCAAAGCCGTAGGATGCGCCTTCGGTCGCGCTATAGACGCGGCCGGTCAGCATCATGTCCATCATCCGCGCTACGCCGATCAGCCGCGGCAGCCGCACCGAGCCGCCGCCGCCGACGAAGATGCCGCGTTGCCCCTCGGGCAGCGCGAAATAGGTCGAGGGCTCGGCGACGCGGATATGCGCCGCACAGGCGAGCTCGAGCCCGCCACCGATCACGGCGCCCTTGAGCGCCGCGATCACGGGCACGCGGCTGTACTGGATGCGGTCGAACACCCGGTGCCACATCTGCGAATGCAAGAGGCCGCCGGTCGCGTCATGGTCCTGGAGTTCGGAGAGGTCGAGACCGGAGGAGAAATGATCACCAATGCCGTGGATGACGACCGCGCCGATATCCTCGGGCAGTGACGCAAAACATTCGCCGATTTCCAGGATGATGCCGTCGTTGAGCGCATTGCGCTTGGCCGGCCGGTTCAGACCCACGGTCAAAACCCTGTCCGCCCGCTCGATCTTGAGCAGCCCGGCGGCTCCCGCATCAGCGGCCTCGGCGTTTCCCTGTGTCATTTGCGTCCTTATCAGAATAGTTATGTTGTATAACGAATTCTGAGGGAGTCAACAAGGAGGACGGGTTTCCCTGCCCGTCGAGGGGCTGGGTGAACTCGTCCCGGATCCCGCCCAAGAGGGCAAGAGCCGCGCCTGCGCTGCTGCGGCAGTTCCCTGTTGCTAGCCCATCGCCACTCCGGCGCCCTTCGCTCCGTGCTCGCGCTGGTCGAACCATAACGTGCCGAGCGCGAACGCCAGCCAGCCGAAATCGTAGGCAAAGCCCATGATCAGAACGATCCAGCCGGGAAGCGGTCCGACGGCCGCGCGATCGACAAATTCGGCCAAGCTGGCGGCGGGCGCCGGATGGATTGCAATCTTGCCGTAATAGGCGACCGCCTGGATGACGAGAATCCCGGCGTAATTGCGACGCAGGCGCCGCCCTGCGGCGCGGGCGAATGAAATGTGATAGCGGGGCGCGGTGTAATCGCGCGCGAGAATTGCCTGCCAGCTGTCGTCGTGCGCCTCGCCTGTGAACATCGGCGCATAGAAATTCTTCTCCAGCCAGCGGGCGCGGGCGCGCCAGACGTTGAAATAGCGATAGCGCCGCGCCTCCATCGCGAGGAACACGGCGATCAGCAGTCCGACGAGGACGAGCGGCAGGGGAGATGCTTGCGGGCTCGAAAAGGTCGTCGACAGCGCGATGCCCATCGTGACGATCGACCAATTGGTCGTGTTGTCGAGCCGCGTTCGCCAGATCGTCGAGCGATAGACCTCGCCCCGGTAGAGATGGGCGATGGCGCCCATTTCGGCAGGATCAAAGTTGCGATGCGGGCTTGAGCCGTTGGAAGCCATAAGGGACATGGTGGCACTCCCTTGGTCTGCACAATCTTGCGCGCATATCCTGAACCAGCTGGGCCCCGGGGCAAAGGCCCTGCGTGGTTTTTGCAGGAGGGGATTGATAAGGTCCAACCAGGAGGCAGGCGCCTCACATCACCTGATGTACATCCACCACCACGCGGTCCGCGTGCCGCGCGGCCGAGGCGACAAAGATGTGCTGCATCAACCAGCGGTACTTCTCATTCCCCGTTTCGAATTTCGGCACAGTGCGGAAATAGATCAGCTTTGGATCGACCGGCTCACCGCGCTTGAGCTTTTGCAACAGCTCGACCCGCCCGAAGCGCATGCCCTTGTTCTCGACATAGACGATGGCGCCGTCGTCGGTTTCGAAGGCGTATTTTGCTTCGAGATCGATCAGCTCGTTGGGGCGGATGGTCTGGAAGTCGGCGCCGAACGGCAGCACCTTGCCGGTGATCGCGCCCTTCACTTCACCGCCGATGATCGGAATGATGCGGCGGACACCGATGCCAGTCTCGCCGGCGGTGACGACGTCGCCGATCCTGGCGGTGATGGTGAAGACGTATTTGGTTTCGAGCGTCGGTGTGGTCATCGCTTCACGCCTCTCAATTCGCCATCATGCGTGTCGGCAGCCATGTCGCCAGCAGCGGGAAGGCGATCAAGATCACCAGACGCACCAGGTCCGTCGCCACGAACGGGATCACGCCCTTGAAGATGGTGGAGAAGGAGACGTCCTTCACCACGCTCTTGATGACGAAGACGTTCATGCCGACAGGCGGATGGATCAGGCCTAGCTCGACCGTCATGACGATGATGACGCCGAACCAGATCGGGTCGAAGCCGAGATGGGTGATGACCGGGAAGATGATCGGTACGGTGAGGATGATCATCGCCATGGCGTCCATCAGGCAGCCGAGCACGAGATACATCACCATGATCAGCGCCAGCACGCCGTAGGGACCGAGGCCCAGCCCGGTCAGGAATTCGGTCACCTTCTGCGGCGTCTGCGTCACCGTGAGGAAGTAGCCGAAGATTAAGGCGCCGATCAGCACGGTGAACACGGCGGCCGCGGTACGCGTTGCCTGGAGCAGCGAGGCCAGCACCTTCTCGCGGTCGAGCCGTCCCGTGACGATGCCGATGATGAAGGCGCCCGCAGCGCCGACGCCGCCGGCTTCCGTCGGCGTGAAGCGCGGCAGGAACGGCAGGCCGTAGAGGCCGCCGATGACGAACACGAACAGCAGCACCGGCGCCCAGATGTCCTTCAGGCCGGCAAAGCGCTCGCGCCACGGCAGCACCTTGCCCTTGGGCAGGAAATCGGGACGGAAATAGCCGATCAGGCCGATCGTGATCATGTACATCGTCATCGCCAGGAGGCCCGGAATGATGCCGGCGATGAAGAGTTTTCCAATGTCCTGCTCGGTGATGATGCCGTAGACCGCAAGCACGGTGGAGGGCGGCAGCATTGCGCCCAGCGTTCCGCCGGCGGCGATCACGCCGGTTGCGAAGGACTGCGGATAGCCGAAGCGGCGCATCTCGGGATAGGCGACGGCGGAGAAGGTCGCGGCGGTCGCCACCGACGAGCCGCAGATCGCGGCAAAGCCGCCGCAGGCGCCGACGGTTGCAATACCGAGCCCGCCACGCAAATGCCCGACAAAGCCGTTGGCGGCCCGGAACAGTTCGCGGCTCATGCCGGAATTGCTGACGAAGGATCCCATCAGCAGGAACATCGGGATGACGCCGAAGGTGTAGTCCGTGACCGTGCGCATCGAGGTCTGGCCGACCAGCTTCAGCGCCGGCGTCGTGCCGACGATATAGGAGAAGCCGGACACGCCGACGAGGCCCATGGCCATGCCGACGGGCACGCGCAGCAGCATGAGGGCAAACAGGGAAACGAAGCCGATAACGGCGACGGCATCGGTGCTCATGATTACTCCGTCGCCTTCAGCTTGGGGTCGTGCATGTCTTCCGGGTGGAAGATCAGCCGGTAGGTGCGGATCGCGATCAGCAGCACGGCGGAGACGTCGCCGATCCAGGCGATCGCGAAGAACGGCCAGGTCGGCATGTGCATGTCGAAGGTCTGGACGTTGTCGTTGTAGGTTCCGCGCACCTTGTCGAACAGCGTCCAGGTCTGCACCGTGACGACGAACAGCAGCACCAGTGTCGCGAACACGTCGATCCAGCGCTGATAGCGCGGCCCGACATTGCCCCAGACCAGGTCGACCGTGATGTGGGTGCCGCGATAGGAGGTCGCCGCGATGCCCCAGAAAATGAGGATGCCGAGCAGCATACGGCCGATGTCGAAACTGTCGGGGATCGAATAGTTCAGCGTATTGCGCAGCAGCACCGACAGAAAAATGTCGAGTGCGACAATGCCGACGAAGCCGGCCGCGATCCACTCGATCGTGTCGATGACGCGATCCATCCAGGAGCGCTTCATGGGAGTTTCCTGCCTGATGTCATTCTCGCTCTCGATTCCAGCGGCGGTTCTTCGCCTCTCCCCGCGTGCGGGGAGAGGCCGGAATTCGCGCGCAGCGCGGATTCCGGGTGAGGGGGACTCTCCGCGCGTCGAACTGCCACCGCCCTTGCGGAGACTCCCCCCTCACCCCAACCCTCTCCCCGCAGGCGGGGAGAGGGAGAGGAAGCGTCGTGCGCACCTCATATCTCGGCCCGCTTGCAGAACAACGGCGGCGAGATGCTTCCCGCCGCCGTGTTTCCTTCGATGCGAGGCTACTCCGCCAGCGCGTTGTACTTCTTCAGCGAGGCCTTCAGATCCACGAGCGCGGCGTCCGGATCGGCGCCCGCTTTCTTGGCGCCGTCGGCCCAGGTCTTGACCAGCGGTTCGGCGGCCTTCTTCCAGGCGGCGGTCTGCTCCGGCGTCAGCTTGTAGACATCGTGGCCTGCCTCCGCCTTTATCTTGTCGATACCGGCATCCTCGAACTTGCCCCAGTGCTCGCCGACCACGCCGGCCATCTCGACCGAGCAGTTCTTGTCGATCGCGGCCTTCTGCTTGTCGGACATCGCGTTGTACTTGTCCTTGTTCATCACGAACACGAACGTCGTTGTGTAGAGCGGCGCCTCCATGTCGTACTTGGTCACCTTGTCGATGCCGAACAGCACCAGCGAGCCCCAGGGAAAAGTGACGCCGTCGGCGACGCCGCGCTCGATGATGTCGCGTACTTCGGGCGCGGAGGACTGCACATTGGTGCCGCCGAGCGAGGTGACGAAATTCGCCATGGTGGCGTGGGCCGGGCGGATCTTCAGGCCCTTCACGTCCTCCGGCATCACGATCTTCTTGGTGCGGGAGTGGAAGGAGGAGGGCGAGTGGACGAAGGCGAGGCAGTACTTGACGTCCTTCATCTCCTTCTCGGCATATTTGCGGTACCAGGCGTCCAAGCCCATCGAGCCGCCCTTGGCGTCCGAGATCAGGAACGGCAGCTCGCCGGCGCCGACGATCGGGAAGCGGCCGGGCTGGTAGCCGGGATTGACGTAGGTGACGTCGGCGATGCCGTCGCGTGCCATGTCGTAATGGTCGAAGGCCTTGCCGAGCTGCTGGGCCGGAAACACCTTGCCCTTGATGGTGCCGCCGGAATCCTTCTCCACCGCGGCCGCCCAGTCTTCCAGCGATTTTTGCAGCGGATGCGAGGCCGGCACCCAGTGCGAGATCTTCAGGTCGAAGGTCTTGTCCTGCGCGAACGCGGGCGTCACGCTTGCTGCCAGCAGCAAAGCCAGACAGGCTTTCCTCATCGGTCGTCTCTCCCTCTTTCTGACGGCGGGCTTCGATGGCCCGGTCTCGTTAGTTAACATGTTATATAATCGGCTGGCGGGTTCAAGCCGGAACCGGCGCGGCGCGCCACTGCCGTCATCTACGACAGCCATGGTGCATGGATTTGTCGCGCTGCGGCAGCGAGCACTCCCCTTTTGCCAAACCGTTATATGATATAATTATCCTGCGCGGGCCGACACGACAAGCGAGCCGCTACGAACCCTACAGGATCGGGAGGAGCAAGTATTGCGGACAAAAGTCGCAATCATCGGGGCCGGGCCGGCCGGATTGTTGCTTGGGCAACTGCTGCATCAATACGGCATCGACAACGTCATTCTTGAGCGGCAGAGCCCGGACTACGTGCTCGGGCGCATCCGCGCCGGCCTCCTGGAAGAGGGAACCGTCGCGCTGCTCGACCAGGTCGGCGCCGGCGCGCGTGCGCATGCCGAAGGTCTGGTTCATGAGGGCATCGAGCTCGCCTTTTCCGGCCGCCGTCATCGCATCGATATGAAAGGCGCGACCGGCAAGACGGTCATGATCTATGGCCAGACCGAGGTCACGCTCGACCTGATGAATGCGCGCAAGGCCGCCGGTCTCACCTCGATTTATGAAGCCAAGGACGTGCAGCCGCATGATTTCGACGGCAGTCACCCGCGCGTAACCTATGTCAAGGATGGTGTCACCCACGAGATCGATTGCGACTTCATCGCCGGCTGCGACGGCTTTCACGGCGTCAGCCGCGCCAGCGTCCCGGCGTCGGCGATCGAGGAGTTCGAGCGGGTCTATCCGTTCGGCTGGCTCGGTATTCTGTCCGAGACGCCGCCTGTCAGCCACGAGCTGATCTATTCCAACCACGCCCGCGGCTTTGCACTCTGCACCATGCGCTCGATGAAGCGCAGCCGGCATTACGTCCAGTGCTCGCTCGATGATCATGTCGACCAGTGGCCGGATGACCGCTTCTGGGACGAGTTGAAGCGCAGGCTCGACCAGGAGGCCGCCGACAGCCTCGTCACGGGTCCCTCGATCGAGAAGAGCATCGCGCCGCTGCGCAGCTTCGTCGCCGAGCCGATGCGCTTCGGCAGGATGTTCCTGTGCGGCGATGCCGCGCACATCGTGCCGCCGACCGGCGCCAAGGGGCTGAACTTAGCTGCGAGCGACGCGCATTACCTCGCGAGCGCCTTCCGCGAATTCTACGACGAGAAAACGAATGCCGGGATCGACGCCTATTCCGCCAAGGCGCTGGCGCGGGTCTGGAAGGCCGTGCGCTTCTCCTGGTGGATGACCTCGATGCTGCACAAATTCCCCGACACCGGCACCATCGGCGCGCGCATCCAGCTCGCCGAGCTCGACTACGTCACGCAATCACAGGCCGCAATGACATCGCTGTCGGAGAATTACGTGGGGCTGCCGTTCTAGGACGGTCTCGTAGGGTGGGCAAAGCGTAGCGTGCCCACCAACTTTCTGAATGGTGGAGAGACGGTGGGCACGGCGCTACGCGCCTTTGCCCACCCTACGGCATCGCGCGCCGCCTCCACACCGTCTTTGCGAGCGCAGCGAAGCAATCCAGACTGTCTCTGCGGAAAGACTCTGGATTGCTTCGTCGCTTCGCTCCTCGCAATGACGGGAGTGACCGTTTCAAACACCCGCGCAAATTCCGTTTAAAACTTTGTAGGCAGTGAAACTGTCATCCGCATCGCGTTCAATGCTGGCGACCAGCAACGCGAGACGCGCATGACCGACACCGACATCCCCGGCGGCTTCGAGCCGCTTTCCCGCAAGAGCCCCCTCACCGAACCCTGGGAGCCGCTCTACGCGAAGAAAACCGACAAGGCCGTCATCATCGGCCTGCGGCTGGCAAAGCCGCACACCAACGGCCGCGGCCTGATCCATGGCGGCCTCATTGCGGCGCTCTCCGACAACGCCATGGGCTATAGCTGCGCGCAGGCGACGAACTGGACCACATCATTCGTGACCATCTCGCTCACGGTCGATTTCGTCGGCTCCGCCGAGATCGGCCAGTGGCTCGCGATCGAGAGCGACGTCATCAAGACCGGCAAGACGATCTGTTTTGCGCAGAGCCTGATCAAGGCCGACGATGCTGTGATCGCGAGAGCCAGCGGAACCTTCCGGGTGGTGCCGAGAAAGGGATGATGCTTTCGTGCCCCGGACGCGCTGCAGCGCTTGCGCTGCTGCGCAGAGCCGGGGCCCATGCGTCGACGTGAGACCCAGCCGCCTTCTGGGTCCCGGCTCTGCGGAGCGGCATTCCATGCCGCGCCGCGTCCGGGACATGCACGACTACCCGAACCTCCACTGCGTCGTCTCCACCACGAGATCGATGAACGCGCGCACCTTGGCCGAGAGCAGGCGTGAGGTCGGGTAGACGATGTGGATCGGTAGCGCCGGCTGCTCGTATTCCGCCAGCAGGATCTTCAGCCGCCCGCGCTTCAAGCCCTCGGCGGCCTGATAGGCCAGCACGCGCGTCACGCCGCCGCCGGCCTCGGCATATTGCAGCGATGCATCGGCGCTGTTGCTGATGAATCGGGGAGAGGGCGTCACCTCGATGTCGCGGCCGTCCTGCACGAAGCGCCAGTTGGCGGATGGACCGAACTGGATCGTCTGATGCGCGCGCAGCGCTTCCGGCGTCTTCGGCTCGCCGTGACGCTTCAGATAGCCGGGCGCGGCCACCACGATCCGTCGCATCTCGCCGACCTGCCGCGCCACCAGCGAGGAATCGGGGAGATGGCCGATCCGCACTGCGGCGTCGACGGCGTCTTCCACCAGGTTCACCAGATGATCCGATAGCCTGAGTTCGCAGGCAACCTCGGGATAGCGCTTGAGATAGGCGGTCATGACCGGGCCGACATGGAGCCGGCCGAAGCCGACCGGCGCCGACACCACCAGGCGTCCGCTCGGCCGGTTGCGCTCCGCCCGCGCGGAGCCGTCGGCCTCCTCGACATCGGCGAGAATGCGCCGTGCGCGCTCAAGATACCGCGTGCCGACATCGGTCAGCGTCACCTGCCGGGTGGTCCGCTGCAGCAGCCGCGCGCCGAGATGCTCCTCCAGCGCTGCGATCAGCCGCGTCACGGCCGAAGCCGACAGGCGCAGCTTGCGGGCCGCCGGCGCAAAGCCGCGCAGATCGGCGACGGTGACGAAGACTTGCATGGCCTCAAGGCGATCCATGGACATTATTGCATATATCGCAATGATGAAGTGTCAAGACGGTCGATTGTTTTGAACGACGAAAGGTCCATTTTGGCGGGTGAAAGACGCAGCGAATGCGCCGGAATTCCAGGAGATATTCCGATGACGACAGCAGTCCGCACCTATGCCAGCGCTGTGGCCTTCACGCCCGCAGTGAAGGCGATCCAGGCGCGCAAGGGTTCGCGTGAGGCCTATGGCCGCGTCGAGCAGCGCGGCTGGCGCACCGAGGTCGACGATGACCTCGCCGCGCGCCTGGCCGATGCCAGCAGCTTCTATTTCGCCACGGCCTCCGCCGACGGCCAGCCCTATATCCAGCACCGCGGCGGGCCGAAGGGCTTTTTGAAGGTGCTGGACAAGCAGACGCTCGCCTTCGCGGATTACGCCGGCAACCAGCAATATCTGACGCAAGGCAATCTCTCGGAGAATCCCAAGGCGTACATCTTCGTGATGGACTACGCCCATCGCCGCCGGGTGAAGATCTGGGGAGAGGCGCGCGTGGTCGAGGACGACGAGGCGCTGACGCAGTCGCTGATGCCCAGGGGATATCGTGCGCGGTCCGAGCAGGTGATCGTGTTCAAGATCGCGGCCTGGGACACGAACTGCGCGCAGCATATTCCGCAGAAGTTCGATGCGGCGGATGTTGCGGCCGCGCTGGCAGCCCGGGACCAGCGCATCGCGGAGCTGGAGGCAGAAGTGGCGGCGCTGAAGGGCGAGAACGCGGCGACGTACTGACTTCAAGCGACGGAAAGTGCCACACGCCGGTGCGCGCCGCTCCATGCTTGGCCGGCGGGTGGATGGTCGCAAAAAATGGGACAGCCGTTAAGATTTCGGACCGCAATGGCGTCGCATTCGAGGCGAAGGATACATCCTCCGCAAAACGCGACCGTGTGCACAAGATCAGAGACGCGTGCGGATGCCGAAGGGCTGAAAATCGTGAAAGGGAGCCAGAGCCATGAAACCGTCGTCTCTGCTGGTTTCCGCTTTGGCCGCGGCTGCCCTCACCTCAGCCCATGCAACCGAGCGGCCCCAAGTCCGCGATATCATCACGTTGCAGGGCCAAACGCTCGTCTGCTTCGATCTGGAGAACACCAAGGAGCTGGAACGCACGCACGCCATGGAGGGCCTCTCGGCGGCGCTGCGTTTTGTCGACCGTCATCCCCTGCCGGACAAGCCCGCGGCGGGGACCGGCATGTTCACCAACGTCTGCAGCCGCTTCGGGCCAAGCGGAACGATGTACCGGGTCAAAAAGATCTACGACTGGACGAGCGGCGGGATGACGCTGTTCTGTATTGACCTGGCGACAAAATGGAATCTCGGCCCGCCAGCCGAGGAGAAAGGACCGCGGGCTGAGTCAGCCGACAATTGCTGGTGGGGGCGGCTCGATTATTGAGCAGATTACTTATTGAGCAGATTACTCACGATCCGCACTGGCGCGCTTGGGGCTAGTGTCCACTCCAGCATCCTCAGATTTCGCCAACAGCGGAGCCACGCCTGCGCGCAATAACATGATCAAACTGACCTGGATGAGTCCTTCCTGAACTTCAAGAAGTCAAATGGAGGAATTGAAATGTCGGTCCCTTGCAAGTTCGAACGCAGCCTCCTCAGCCACGAAGAATATGAGACGATCCGCCTCACGCACCACCCCGCCATCTATGGCGTCGAGGTGGTTGAGCTTGAGGCCATGCGCCCCCCGCTTGCGCAAGATGCACGATAAGGAGCGAACGTTCGACCGACAAAGGCGGCGAGAGAGGCGTGGAAAGGCTGAGACACGCGGAGCAAGCTTTCCAGGAACCGCCGAACATGCATCAGAGCGCAAGCAGGTTTTCGCCGCGGCGCTGAAGCGGCTGAACAAGGAGCTCAGGCGTCTTCGCGACCTGACAGTTCGGACCGCACATATCGAAGCGGCTCGGAAGGCTCTCGCGCTGCATCGCGCCACGAACTTCACAACTTATCCCCCTGCCGGCGCGACCGCGAACGAAGGCATGATGCCGAAGGCGAGCACACGTCGAAGAAAGATCATTACAGGCGCAAAAATCGGTCGAGTGTCCCAAGCGACGAAGGTCGCCCAGGCGGTGCGCGACGCGCGAGGTGCATGAGTGCGGCCTTGAGGCAATGGTCGCTACCTCGGCCATTGTCTCAACGCACGTGGTGGCTCCTAGAACGTTTTCGAGCGAAGTGGATACCGGTTCGCGTCAAGAAAACGCGTCAAAAAAGAATCTAGAGCCCCGTTCCGATTCCATCGGAACGGAAATGGCTCTAGCTTCGGCGAAATGCCTGCACTGTCGTTGATCCTCCCCCCGCTTCCCCCACGACGAGCGGCGGTAGCGGGCAGTCGAGCGTATCGCAAATGGCGCGGAGCAGCTCCGCTTCGCGGACGGTGACCTGCTGGTTTGCCAGGATGCAGGCCGCGCAGGCGACGACGATCCGGCGCTTGATGGCCGGGACGGATTGATTGAGCGTTTGCAGCGCCGCGTCGAACTCGGCGAGAGAGCATTCCTCTCGTGGCGGCAGACGGTGGGTGTGGTCACCGCCGATGTAGCTGCGCATGCCCGTATCGAAGGCCGGGGCGGCCTGGTCGCGTTCCGACTGACCTTCCCAGGCCAATAGCGCCAACACCGCCGCCACCGGGTGCGCCAGTTTTTCCGGCGAGTTGTGCACTGGGCGCGTCTTACGCTGCGGCAAGAACTGGGAGTCGAGATGGCGATGCAGCACACAGCGGAGGGTGTACTCGAACAGGCTTAGCCGCTGGTCGGCGATCATGAGCCTCTCGACTTCGGCGCGGAAAGACCGGTGCTGGCCGGGCGACATCTGCCGCAGGGCTGGCATGGCCAGGTCCAGAAGGGGCAGCCGGTGCGTGTCCGGCAGGGCCTGGACAGGGGCGAGCAGCCGCAAGGTTTCGGCGAAGTCGTGCGGCCCAGTGCCGGCCTTCAGCCGGGTCAGCTGGAGGTCCCGCAGGTCCGCCCGCCGGTCCAGGAGAAGGGCGTAGACCAGGGCGCGAGCACTGAATGGCTCTTGAGCGGCGACCCGGAGCACGTCGGGCATGCCGTCGCGCAGCGCGTTCGCGCGGCTGATTTCTTCCGGGTCGACCTGGCCGACCCGGGACGCCGCTTCGTCGGCAAACCTCAAAATCGGCAACGGCACCTGTGGCAACCCCGGTAACCTCGGCATCCCGGCGAACGGCGGGACACGGCTGCGGCGGGCACCTTCGAGTTCTTCCCGATCGACACTGACCGGCCGCACCTCCAGGAATTGGCCGTCGAACTGGGGATCGAGCCGGCGGATGCGCTCGACGAGGGGCGGGTGGGTGGCCAGCAGTCCGGCGAGCCCCCCGCCGGCGAAGGCGTTGGCGAAAAACATGTGGCCGACCTCGGCCGCCTGTGGGTTGGCGATGCGCGACCCCTCGGCCAGCCCGCCGATCTTCTTGAGCGCTCCGCCAATGCCATCGGGATTGCGCGTGAACTGGACGGCGCTGGCGTCGGCCAGGTACTCGCGCTGCCGAGACACCGCCGCCATGATCAGCCGACCGAAGAACGCTCCCACCAGGCCCAGCACAAACACGCCCAGGCCCAGCAGCATCAGGCCGCCACGGGAATCATTCCTTCCCGAAGAGCGTCCGGACGTGAACATGAGCATACGGCCCATGATGGACAACGCCATGATCCCGAAGATCAGGCCGATCAGCCGGATGTTGAGCCGCATGTCGCCGTTGAGGATGTGGCTGAACTCGTGGGCCACCACCCCCTGCAGCTCGTCGCGGGTCAAATAGTTGAGGCAGCCCTGGGAGACGGCGACCACGGCATCGCCCGGGGCGTAACCGGCCGCGAAGGCATTGATGCCGGGCTCCGCCAGAACATAGACGGGGGGCACCGGCACTCCCGCGGCAAGCGCCATTTCCTCGACGACGTTGAGCAGTCGCTTCTCCCGCGCGTCGGTGGTCGTGCCGGGCACCTCCACACCACCCAGCATCAGGGCGACGGCCTGGCCGCCGGACGAGAGCTGGGCCACCTTGAACACGCTCGCAGCCCCGACCACGAGGCCCACCCCCGGCGCCGCGAGCAGGAGCAGCTCCGGCTGCCACCAGGACACCGGCTCGGGGCCGCTATCCAAGCTGACCGCGACCAACAGCCCATACACCAGGGCGATCAGAATCAGGATCGCCAGGACGAAATAGACCACCAGCTGGAGGGTCTTGCGTCGGGCCGAATCCTGCTGCTGAAAGAAATTTGTGGCCATGGTCAGAGACGACTTTGCGAGCGTGGAACCGGAAGCACGGGACGCATCGGAACGGCGGACGTTCCGGGTTAGAACGACACCTTGGGCGCTGAGCGCTCGGTCTCTGGGGCTTCGAGCAGCGCCGCCTCCTTGAAGCCGAACACGCCGGCCACCGTGTTGGCCGGGAAGACCTCGCGCCGGATGTTGTAGGTGGCGGCGGCGTCGTTGAACGCTTGCCGGGCGAAGGCGATCTTGTTCTCGGTCGAGCTCAGCTCCTCCTGCAGGGCGAGCATGTTCTGGTTGGCCTTGAGGTCCGGGTACGCCTCGGACAGGGCAAAGAGCCGGCCCAGGATGCCGCCCAGCTGGGCCTCGGCCTGGTTATGCTCCCTCACGGCCGCCGGGTCGCTGGGGTTGGCGGCAACTTTCTGCTCGGCCGCCATCGCGGTGTTGCGGGCCTTGATGACGGCGTCGAGCGTCTCCCGCTCGTGGGCCATGTAGCCCTTGACGGCTTCTACCAGGTTCGGAATCAGCTCGTAGCGGCGTTTGAGTTGCACGTCGATCTGGGCGAAGGCGTTCTTGAAGCGGTTCGCGGCGACCACCAGTCCGTTGTAGATGCCCATGAGCCAGAGGGCGAACAGCAGCACGACGCCCAGAAGCACGATCAGCGCAATTGTGACGGGACTCATGAGCCATGACCTCCGACGAGAGGACTGTTGGTCTGGTCAATCGCACGATCACCGGCGCCACGCCGGCGCAACACTTGTCTGACGGAACCCGGCCGAAAACTTGGCAAAATCCCAAGGGCGACCGGTCGAGGACGGTACTATCTTTGTCGTGTGTCGCCGCTCTGCGCGCAGTTACCTACGAACTTTCTGGACGGGAGGCCGGCCTGCGCGGCAACCTACAATACACCAGTGCCTTCGTGCTGGAAACCAAGATAGCTTGCCGCGACCCGTTCGTTGGCCGCGATGTCACTGGCCTTGCCGCTCAGCACGAACTCGCCGAGTTCCATCACGTAGGCCTGGTCCGCGATCTTCAGCGCGGCCTGCGCATTCTGCTCGACCAGCAGCACGGAGACGCCGCTGGCGCGCAGTTCGGTGATGATCCGGAAAATGTCGGCGACGATGATGGGGGCGAGGCCGAGACTGGGCTCGTCCAGCATCAGCAATTTCGGCTCGCCCATCAGCGCGCGGCCCATCGCGAGCATCTGCTGCTCGCCGCCGGAGAGTGTGCCGGCGAGCTGCTTGCGTCGCTCCTTCAGCCGCGGAAACAGCGTGTAGACGCGCTCCATCGAGGCTTTCGCCTTGCTCCTCTCGATGCGGAAGGCACCAAGCTCGAGATTGTCCTCGACATTCATGGTCACGAACAGCTCGCGGTGCTCCGGCACGAGCCCGAGCCCCATCGCGACGCGATCCTCGATGTCGAGCCGCGCGAGATCCTGGCCGGCAAAAGCGACGCGGCCTTTCAGCGGCAAAATGCCCATGATGGCAGAGAGCAGCGTGGTCTTGCCTGCGCCGTTGGCGCCGACGATGGTGACGATCTCGTTTTGGCCGATCTCGAGCGAAACCGAGCGCACCGCCTCGACCTTGCCGTAGGCGACGTGGGCGTCGGTGACGGATAACAGCGCGCTCATGCCGCCACTCCGAGATAGGCCTTGATCACTTCGGGATTGGTCTTGATCGTGGCCGGCGTACCCTCCGCGATCTTGGTGCCGAAATCGAGCACTACGATGCGGTCAGCGAGGTTCATCACAAAGCCCATGTCGTGCTCGACCAGCAGCACGCTCATGCCGCCGTCGCGCAGCTCACGCAAAAGCGTCGCGAGCCGCTGCTTCTCCATGTGGCGCAGGCCCGCGGCCGGCTCGTCGAGCAGCAGCAGCGTCGGGTCGACGCACAGGGCGCGCGCGATCTCGACGATGCGCTGCTGGCCGAGCGAGAGACTGCCTGCGAGCTGATGCATCTGGTCGGCGAGGCCGACGCGCTCGATCTGGCGGGCGGCCTCGGCGAGCAGCTTGGCCTCATCAGTGCGGTCGAGCCGCAGCATCGAGGCGAGCGGCCCCGAATGGCCGCGCAGATGCGCGCCGATCGCGACATTCTCCAGCACGGTCATGTCAGGCACGAGCTTGACGTGCTGGAAGGTGCGCGAGATGCCGAGCTTGACGATCTCCTGCGGCGGCGCCTTGTCGACCTTCTTCCCGAGCACCGAGATCGAGCCTGAGGTCGCCGACAGCACGCCGGTGATGAGGTTGAACGTCGTGCTCTTGCCGGCGCCGTTCGGCCCGATCAGCGCGACGATCTCGCGGGCCTGGACGTCGAAGGAGACGTTGTTGACCGCAACCACGCCGCCGAACTGCTTTCGCGCCTTCTCCACCTGGAGCAGCACGCCGGACTGGCCTGCCGGGCGGCTGCGCTGCTCCAGCTTCAGCGAGGTGTCCGGCTTCTTGCCACTGGTGCGCTCGGGCAGGAACGACATCAGCCATGGCCAGACGCCGCCGGGCGCGAGCTGCAACAGCGCCACCAGCATGATGCCGAACACGATGGTCTCGACCTGGCCGGAGCCGGGCAGGATCAGCGGCAGGTAGCTTTGCAGCACCTCCTTGAGGATCACGACGATCGCCGCGCCCAGCACGCCGCCCCAGACATAGCCGGCGCCGCCGACCACCGCGATGAAGAGATATTCGATGCCGGCGTGCGCGCCGAACGGCGTCGGGGTCACCGCGCGCTGAAGATGCGCGTAGAGCCAGCCGGAGAGGCCGGCGAGCACCGCGGCATGGATGAACACCAGGAGCTTTGCGCGCGGCGTGTGCACGCCGAACGCCTCGGCCGCGACATGGCCGCGCCGGAGCGCGCGGATGGCGCGGCCGGTGCGGGAATCCAGCAGGTTCATCGTGAGCAGGGCCGAGACGAGCACGGCGACCCAGATCGCGTAATAGATCGAGCCGGGCGAGAGCATCTTGAACGAGCCGATCGACAGCGGCGGGATCGCCGAGATGCCGTCGTTTCTCCCCAAAAATTCCAGCTTGCTGAAGAGGTAGAACAGGCCGAGCCCCCAGGCGAGCGTGCCGAGCGGCAGATAATGGCCGGAGAGGCGGACGGTGATCAGGCCGAGCAGCACCGCGAACAGGCCGCTGACCGCGAGCGACAGCGGCAGCGTCAGCCAGGGCGACAGGCCGTAGGCCGTCGACAGCACCGCGGTGGTATAGGCGCCGAAGCCGACGAAAGCTGCCTGTCCAAAAGAGGTCAGCCCGCCGACGCCGGTGAGCAGCACGAGGCCCATCGCGACGAGAGCCGCGAGGCCGATATTGTCGAGCAGCACGATCCAGAACGGCGGCACGCCCGGTACGAACGGGATCGCTGCCATCAGAAGCGCGAAGATGAGGATGGGAAGCCGGCTCTGCATCGCGCGTCAGTCCTTCTCTTCCTCGACCGCGGGCGCGGCGAGCGAGCGCAGCAGCAGCACGGGGATCAAGAGCATGAAAACGATGACCTCCTTGTAATTGGAGGCATAGAAGGACGAGAACGCCTCGACGATGCCTACGACGAGCGCCGCGACGGCGGTTAAGGGGTAGCTGACGAGTCCGCCGATGATAGCAGCGACAAAACCCTTCAGGCCGATCAGGAAGCCGGAGTCATAGTAGAGCGTCGTGATCGGCACGATCATGATGCCCGACAGCGCGCCGATGACGGACGCCAGCAGGAACGCGATCTGCCCCGACAACGTGGTGCGGATGCCGGCCAGCCGCGCGCCGAGCCGGTTCACGGCGGTCGCACGCAGCGCCTTGCCGTAGAGCGTCAGCCCGAAGAACAGCCAGAGCCCGACGATGAAGGCGATCGTGATGGCGTAGACCGTGATGCTCTGGCCGGTGAAGCGCAGCGAGCCCGCGGTGAAGGCGGTGGACAGCACGGCCGGTCCGCGCTGGCCTTCGGCGCCGAAGAACAAGAGGCCCAGTCCCTGGAGCGCGAGGTGGACGCCGACCGAGGCGATCAGCAGCACCAGCACGGAGGTGTGCGCCAGCGGCTGGAACGCGATGCGGTAGAGATACAGGCCGATCATCGCGACGATCACCAGCGACAGCGCGATGCAGATCGCCACCGGCGGCTTCTGGGCGGCGAAGTAAATGGTCAGCGCCAGTACGATGGCCGGCAGCACGATGTTGGTGAGGAAGCTGCGCACGATCAGCCGTGTGTGCATCGCCTTGCGCGCCACGAACAGGTCGAACGCGAAGGCGCCGATGCCGAGGGCGAGGGCGAGTTTTGCCGTCCCCGGCATCTGGCCCGCGGCCAGCGAGGCATAGGTCAGCGCGCCATAGGTGACGAATTCGCCCTGGGGGATGAGGATCACGCGGGTGACGGCGAACACCAGCACCAGCGCCAGGCCGAGCAACGCGTAGATCGCGCCATTGGTGATGCCGTCCTGCAGCAGGAACAGCATGATGGTGGTGTTCAAGACCGGACGCTCCCCTCAAAGATCCGGGCCGGTCTCCGCGGTTGCGGTGGACGGTCCGCTCACAGCCATTGAAAAACGCTGACGATATTTGATATGGTCAATAACAATTATCAAATATAATCTCAAGGGTGATGGGCGACCCATCCCGAGCTTAGCGGGATTACGAGCACGAGGCGATGACCGTTTCCAAAGCCGCTGAAAAGTCCTCCGAAAAGCCCGGCGACGCGGCCAAGGGCCGCAAGGACGCGACGGAGGCGCAGCCTGAGGCGCTTCAGCTCGGCGAGCTCTCGGAACAGCTCGGTTACGTGCTGAAGCGGGCGCAGCTCAAGGTGTTCGAGAACTTTCTGCGCTGCATGGCCTCGCTCCAGCTCACGCCCGCACAGTTCTCCGTGCTGCTGCTGGTCGAGAAGAATCCGGGCCGCAACCAGACCGAGGTCGCTTCGACGCTCGGCATCCTGCGCCCGAACTTCGTGGCCATGCTCGACAATCTCGAGAGCCGAGACCTTTGCGCGCGGATCCGCTCCACCAACGACCGCCGCTCGCACATCCTGGTGCTGACCGACAAGGGCAAGGCCGTGCTGGCCCGTGCCAAGAAGCTCGTCGCCACCAAGCACGAGGCGCGGCTGAACGATCTGCTCGGGCAGGCCAACCGCGAAGCCCTGATCGAGATGCTCTCGAAGATCGCCAACGAGTTTTGAGGACAGTCATTCTTAGGTGCGCGCGAGCGCGAGCCCGGAAGCTCGCGCCGACGAGCCTGATGGCGGAGTGCGAGGGCGTGAGTTCCGAGGACGTCGAACGGAATGATGCGTCGCATATAGAAAACGATGCTTGAAACGTCATTTCGCGCGCCCTAAGCTTGGTAAATCAATCACTGTAACTGCCACGGACATTCGCCCCGTGATCACCGCCGCGCAGCTTCGAGCCGCCCGTGCCTTGCTCAGGATTGACCAGCGCGAACTCGCGCAGCGCTGTTCGCTGTCGCTGCCAACGATCCAGCGCATGGAGGCCTCCGAAGGGGTGATCCGCGGCAATGTCGATTCCCTGGTGAAGCTGGTCGAGGCGCTGTCGGTTGCCGGCATCGAGCTGATCGCCGAGGGGGCGGCGTCGAGCTCCGGGGGCCGCGGTGTGCGGCTGAAGTCTCCACCCCCGAGCGCAGGCGGCCAATAGCGATGGCGACGCGCGCGCAAATCATGATCGAGGAGCGGCCATGATCGCCGTGGCGCTATGGTCGGTGGCGGCTCTGCTGGCGCTGGCGCCTGCGGGAGTCGTGCTGTCGACGCGCCCGCGCGGCTCGACCATCCTTTATGGCGGATGCCTGATCGCCACATCGACGCTATGTGTCACGGCGCTGTCCGATCTGCTCTATTTCCCCCATCTGACGCCGACCGCGACACTGCCGATCGGCCTGCCTTGGCTCGGTGCCCATTTCCGGCTCGATGCACTGTCCGCCTTCTTCCTCGTCGTCGTCAATCTCGGCGGCGCCGCTGCGAGCCTGTTCGCGCTCGGCTACGGCCAGCACGAGGACTCCCCCGGCCGCGTGCTGCCGTTCTATCCTGCCTATCTCGCAGGGATGAACGTCGTCGTGCTGGCAAACGATGCCTTCAGCTTCCTGGTCGCCTGGGAATTCATGTCGGTGACCTCCTGGGCGATGGTGGTGTCGCATCACCGGGAGGACGGGAATGTCCGCGCCGGCTATGTCTATCTTCTGATGGCAAGTTTCGGCACGCTGGCGCTGCTGCTCGCCTTCGGCCTGCTCGCGAGCGGCGCCGGTTACGATTTCGATGCGATCCGAGCCTCGCATCCTTCCGCTGCGCTGACCGGCATGGTGGTGATCCTCACGCTGCTGGGCGCCGGCTCCAAGGCTGGCCTGGTGCCGCTGCACGCTTGGCTGCCGCTTGCCCATCCCGCCGCGCCCAGCCACGTCTCCGGCCTCATGAGCGGCGTCATGACCAAGGTCGCCGTCTACGGCTTCGTGCGTATCGTCTTTGATCTTCTGCCCGAACCGGTGTGGTGGTGGAGCATTGTGGTGCTCTTGGTCGGCGGGCCGACCGCGACGCTGGGTGTGCTCTATGCGCTCATGCAGCGCGACATCAAGCGCGTGCTCGCTTATTCGACCATCGAGAATATCGGCATCATCTTCACCGGCCTCGGGCTGGCGCTCGCCTTCAAGGCGCAGGGGCTCGATTGGGTGGCCGCGCTCGCCTTCACTGCGGCGCTGCTGCACGTCTTCAATCACGCGCTGTTCAAGAGCCTGTTGTTCTTCGGCGCTGGCGCGGTGCTGGAAGTCACCGGCGAGCGCGACATGGAGAAGCTCGGCGGGCTGATCCATCGCATGCCGAAGACGGCGTTCGCAGTGCTGGTCGGCTGCGTCGCGATCTCGGCATTGCCGCCGTTCAACGGCTTCGTTTCGGAATGGCTGACCTTTCAGGCCATCCTGCTCTCACCGCAACTGCCGAACTGGGGATTGAAGCTGATCATCCCGGCGGTGGGCGGACTGCTGGCGCTCGCCGCTGCCTTCGCCGCGGCGTGTTTCGTCAAACTCTACGGCATCAGCTTCCTCGGCCGTCCCCGTTCGGATGTCGCAGCGTCCGCGCACGAGACGGATCGCTTCTCGCTCTCCGCGATGTTCGCGCTAGCCGCTCTCTGCCTCGTCGCCGGCATCCTGCCCGGCCTCTTCATCGACGCGCTTGCGCCGGTGAGCAAGGCCATGGTCGGCAACGTCATGCCGCACCAGACCGGACTGGAGTGGATGACTATCGTGCCGATCGCGGAGAGTCGCAGCTCCTATAACGGCCTCTTGGTGTTTCTGTTCGCGGCGCTCAGCGGCATGGCCGCATCCTCCGCCATTCATCGCCTGGCGTCCGATCGCTTGCGTCGCGCACCGGCCTGGGATTGCGGCTATCCGGATCCGAACCCCGCGATCCAGTACTCCGCCTCCAGCTTCTCGCAGCCGATCCGCCGCGTGTTCGGCAGCGTGATCTTCGCTGCGCACGAGATCGGCGAGATGCCGCAGCCCTTGTCGCCCGCGCCGGCCCGGCTCACCGTCGACATGCGCGACCTGATCTGGGATGCGCTCTACGCGCCGATCGCCAAGGTGATCGGCGTCGCGACCGAGCGCATCAATATGCTGCAGTTCCTCACCATCCGCCGCTATCTGACGCTCGTCTTCGCCGCGTTGATCGTGCTGCTCTTGGTGGTGGCGCTATGACCGCGCTTCGCGACATCCTCTCGCAAGGCGTCCAGATGAGCCTCGTGCTGCTGCTTGCGCCATTGCTCACCGGCTTCGTCCGCAAGGTGAAGGCGCGGCTGTTGCGCCGGCGCGGTCCGCCGCTCTTGCAGCCCTATCGCGATCTCATCCGCCTGATGCGCAAGGACGTCGTGCTGGCGGATAACGCCTCCTGGCTGTTCCGCGTCATTCCCTATCTGATGTTCGCAGGCACCTGGGTCGCGGCCTCGCTGGTGCCGACCTTCGGCAACGGGCTCTTGTTCTCCTGGACCGCCGACCTCATCGCCATCATCGCACTGCTCGGCAGCGCGCGTTTCTTCCAGGCGCTCGCCGGCATGGACGTCGGCACCGCCTTCGGCGGCATCGGCTCCAGTCGCGAGGTGATGATCGCCTCGCTCGCCGAGCCTGCGATGCTGATCACCGTCTTCTCCGTCGCGATGATCGCGGGCTCGACCCAGCTCTCCTACGTCGCCGAATTCATGGGATCGGACGCGGTCGGCCTGCGCGTGTCGCTTGGCATGGCCTTCGTCGCGCTGACCATCGTGGCGCTGGCGGAGAATGCCCGCATCCCCGTCGACAATCCGGCCACCCATCTCGAACTCACCATGGTGCACGAGGCCATGGTACTGGAATATTCGGGGCGGCATCTCGCGCTGGTCGACCTGTCGTCGCAGCTCAAGCTCCTGCTCTATGTTTCACTGATCGCCTGCGTGTTCCTGCCCTGGGGCACGGCGACAGCGGATGCAAGCGTTGCGAGGTTGGGCCTCGGTGCGCTGCTCTATCTCGGCAAGCTCGCGGTCCTCGGCTTCCTGCTCGCCCTCTTCGAGACGTCGATCGCCAAGATGCGGGTATTCAGGATCCCCGAGTTCCTCGGCGCGGCGCTGATGTTGGCGCTGCTTGCCACCCTGTTGCGCTTCGTGTCCGGGAGCCTCTAGCGATGAGCAGCCTGCAATTCGACATCGCCCATCTGCTCGCCGGCTCCCTCGTGCTGGCGAGTTTCATGATGCTCTACCAGGACCGGCTCTATGCGCTCCTGAACGTCTATGCGCTGCACGCCGGCGTGCTGGCGCTGTCGGTCGCCTGGCAGGCCTATGTGCAGCACGCGCCACATCTCTACGTGACGGCGCTGATCGCACTGGTCTTCAAGGCCATCATCATCCCGGTGGCGCTGCACCGGATCATCAAGCGGCTCGGCATCCACCGCGAGATCGAGAACGTGATCGGCATCGGGCTGACCATGATGGCCGGCATCGGCCTCGTCGCGTTGTCGATGGTGGTGATGCTGCGCGTGACCCCGGGCGCCGACGCGCTGGCGCGTGAAGACCTTGCCTTCGCGCTGTCGGTGGTGCTGCTCGGGCTCCTGATCATGGTGACGCGACGCAACGCCGTGAGCCAAGTCGTCGGCTTCATGTCGCTGGAGAACGGGTTGGTGCTGGCGGCAACCGGAGCCAAGGGCATGCCGCTGGTGGTCGAGATCAGCGTCGCCTTCTCGGTGCTGATCGCCTTCATCGTGATCGGCATCTTCCTGTTCCGCATCCGCGAGCGTTTTGACAGCGTGGACGTGCAGGCACTCGATCGCTTCAGGGGAGAGCGGCGATGACGATCGATGCGCTCGGTGCGATCCTGCTGATCCCGGCCATCTCGGCCACGCTGCTCGCGATCCTGCCCGGCTACCTGCTGACGGCGAAGCTCAACGTCGTTGCGGCGCTCGCGACCTTCCTCACCTCGCTGTTGCTGTTCGTGATCGAGCCGACGTCGGGGCAATATCTGCTGCTTGACGACCTCAACAAGGTCTTCATCGTGCTGACGACCTTCGTCGGCTTCACGACATCGGTGTTCAGCGCGAGCTACATCCACCACGAGATCGAGATCGGGCGGCTGACGCCGGCCTTCCTGCGCTTCTATCATGCGATGTACCAGATACTGATGTTCGCGATGAACCTCGCGCTCATCGCCAACAATATCGGCCTGATGTGGGTCGCGGTCGAGATGGCGACGCTGACGACCGTGCTGATGGTCGGCATCTACCGCACCCATGAGGCGCTGGAAGCCGCCTGGAAATATTTCATCCTCGGTAGCGTCGGCATCGCGCTCGCGCTGTTCGGCACGATCCTGGTCTATATGGCGGCGCGCCCCGTGGTGGGCGAGGGGATGGACGGCATGGTGTGGACGGTGCTGGTGAAGCACGCCGCACAGTTCGACCCGGCGTTGCTCAACGTCGCCTTCGTCTTCCTCCTGCTCGGCTACGGCACCAAGGTCGGCCTCGCACCGCTGCACGCCTGGCTGCCGGATGCGCATGCCGAGGGCCCGACGCCGATCTCGGCGGTGCTGTCCGGCCTGTTGCTCAATGTCGCGCTCTATGCGCTCCTGCGCTTCAAGATGATGCTCGCGGTCAACTCGGCGGCGATCACGCCGGGTCCGCTGATGGTGACCATGGGCCTGATCTCGGTGATCTTCGCCGCGCTGATGCTGTACCGGCGCCGCGACATCAAACGGATGTTCGCCTATTCCTCGATCGAGCATATGGGCATCATCGTCTTCGCCTTCGGCATGGGCGGGCCGCTCGCGAATTTCGCAGGGCTGTTGCACATGACCATGCATTCGCTGACCAAGTCGGCAATCTTCTTCGCGGTGGGCCATATCGCACAGGTCAAGGGCACACAGAAGATCGCCGATATCGGTGGGCTCACGGCGACCAACCCCGCGCTCGGCTGGGGCCTGATGCTCGGCGTCGTCGCCATCGTCGGGCTGCCGCCGCTCGGCATCTTCATGAGCGAGTTTCTAGTAGTGAGCTCGACCTTCGCCCGCGCGCCCTGGCTGACGGTGATCCTGGTGCTCGGCATCATCATCGCGCTCGGCGGGCTGTTCTTGCGGATCGGCCCGGTGATGTTCGGCGAGCCCAAGGGCAAGACCGCGCCCGCGGAAGCCTCCTACGTGCCGATGTTCACGCACCTCGGATTGGTGCTGATGGCCGGCATCTATCTGCCGCCGGTGCTGGTCACCAGCTTCCAGAACGTCGCGAAGCTCCTGGGGTAAGCGATGGGCATCCTCGACAGCATCCCCCATGTCACTGCGGAGATGCCGCACCGGCCCTGGCCGCGCGCGGTCGTGACGGAGGCGGGCTGGCAGGCGGCGATCGAACGACTGGTCGAGGGAGGCCTCACACTGCTTGGCTTCTGGGGCGAGCCGACCGCGGTGCATATGGCGATGCTCGATGGAGTCTCGGCCGAGATCGCGGTCGTCACCTACGAGTGTGGGGCCGGCACATTTCCAAGCGTCGCCAGCCGTCATCCGCCGGCGCTTCGGCTGGAGCGGACCATCCATGATCTGTTCGGGCTTGTTCCTGCCGTCGCTGACGATCTGCGGCCATGGCTCGATCACTATGCCTGGGGCAAACCCTATCCGCTCTCCGGCCGCAACGCATCGCGCGACGTGCGGCCATACCAGTTCCTGCCGGCCGAGGGCGAGGCGTTGCACCAGGTGGCGGTCGGCCCGGTCCATGCCGGGATCATCGAGCCCGGCCATTTCCGCTTCACCGCCAATGGCGAGCATGTGGTGCGGCTGGAGCAGTGGCTCGGCTACACCCACAAGGGCATCGAGTCGCTGATGCAGGGCGCGAGCCTCGAGGCTGCGGCAAAGCTCGCCAACCGCACCTCCGGCGACAGCGCCGTCGCCTATGCCTTCGCCTTTGCTTGTGCCGTGGAATCGGCGCTGCAGATCGAGGTTCCGAGGCAAGCGACCCTTTTGCGAGCGCTGATGGCGGAGCTAGAGCGGCTCGCCAATCATTTGGGCGACATCGGCGCCATCTGCAACGACGCTTCGTTCGCGCTGATGCATGCCCAGACCGGCATTTTGCGTGAGCGCTGTTTGCGCGCTGCGAATGTCGCGTTCGGCCATCGCCTGATGATGGACGTCATCGTGCCCGGTGGTGTGACGCGAGGCATCGCGCCGGACGGCGTTTCCGCGCTACGCGCGCTGCTCGCGGAGCTACGAAAGGTCTTTCCGCGCTTGATCGAGCTCTATGACAACACGGCGTCCTTGCAGGACCGCACCGTCACCACGGGCATCGTGAAGGCGGAGTATGCGCGCCAGTTTGGCGCCGGCGGTTATGTCGGCCGCGCCTCGGGCCGCGATTTTGATGCGCGGCGGGCGATTGCCTATGCGCCTTACGATTCGTTGTCGTTCGAGGTGCCGGTACTGCAGGCCGGTGACGTGAACGCGCGGGTCTGGATCCGGATCCGCGAGGTCGAGCAGAGCGTCGAGTTGATCGAGCAGATCCTCCATCAACTTGGGCCGGGAGGGCTCGAAACTGCGCTGCCTCCCAGGATCGGCCGCGGTGCCTGTGAAGGCATGGCGCTCACCGAGACCTTCCGCGGCGACGTTCTGGTGTGGCTGCGGCTCGATGGCGAGTTGCGCGTCGAACGCTGCCACCTGCGCGATGCGTCGTGGTTCCAGTGGCCGCTGCTGGAAACCGCGATCGAGGGCAACATCATTGCCGACTTCCCGCTCTGCAATAAGTCGTTCAACTGTTCCTATTCTGGCGCGGACCTCTAAGCCATGCGCAAGACCCTGCTCGAAAGCCTCACCCACGGTTCGCTGACGGAGCCCGCGCCGGCGCCGGACGTTTCTGCGCTGGCGGAGCTTGCAACGAAAGTCAACCGCGCCGCCCAGGCCAGGCTTGGGCGTTCTCTTGCCATTCGCGAGGTCGATGCCGGGTCCTGCAACGGCTGCGAGCTGGAGATCCACGCGCTGTCCAACGCCTTCTACGACATCGAACGTTTCGGCCTGCGCTTCGTCGCCTCGCCGCGCCATGCCGACGTGCTGCTGGTCACGGGTCCCGTGACGAAGAACATGCGACAGGCGCTGGAGCGGACGTACAACGCGACGCCCTCTCCGAAATGGGTCGTCGCGGTTGGCGGATGCGCGATCGATGGCGGCATTTTCAGAGGCAGCTACGCCTGCGTCGGTGGCGTATCCGAGACCGTTCCGGTGGATTTGCACATCAACGGCTGCCCGCCGTCGCCGACGGACTTGTTGAAGGGCCTGCTCGCGCTGCTGGAGCACGTCAGCAGGAAGGGGTGAGCCCACACATCCCGTCATTGCGAGGAGCTCGTGACAAAATTGCGAAGCAATTTTGCACTGAAGCGACGAAGCAATCCAGACTCTATCCGCGAACGCAGTCTGGATTGCTTCGCTTCGCTCGCAATGACGAGGGAGAGCCCGTCGCCCTAATCCACCAAAATTACCCTGATGTCGTTCACGTTCGTCAGCGTCGGGCCCGGCAGCAGCAAGTCTCCCGTTGCCTCAAAGAAGGCGGACGCGTCGTTGTTGTCGAGATAGGCCTGCGGCTGAAGCCCCTGCGCCTTCATCTTCGCGAACGTTGCCGCGTCGATCAGCGCGCCGGCGGGGTCGGTGGGGTTGCCGGCGCCGCCGTCGGCGCCGTCGGTGTCGCCGGCAAGGGCGGCGATGCCTGCCGTGTCCTTCAACAGGCCGGCGAGCGCCAGCGCGTATTCCTGGTTCGGCCCGCCGCGGCCATTGCCGCGCACGGTGACCGTGAGCTCGCCGCCGGAGAGGATTGCGACGCGCCTGCCTTGCGCGCGCGCCTCGAGCGCCAGCCTGGCGTGATCGGCAGCGACCTCGCGGGCCTCGCCCTCGAGATCGGCGCCGAGATCGATCGTCTCGTAGCCGGCGTCCTTGGCGAGCTTCACCGCGGCGTCGAGCGATTGCTTGGGACGCGCGATCAGTTCGAAATGCGCGCGCGCAAAGGCGGCATCGCCCGGCTTGCAGCTCTCGTTGGCGGGATCGTCGAGCGCGCGCCTCACGGCATCATCGATGTCGAGCCTGTACTTGGCGACGATGGCACGCGCGTCCGCAAGCGTGGTCGGATCGGGCACGGTGGGACCGGAGGCGATCGCGGAAGGATCGTCATGCGGCACGTCGGAGATCGCGAGCGTCACGATCTCGGCGGCGTTCCTGCCGGCGCGCGCCAGACGCCCGCCTTTGATCCGCGACAGATGTTTTCTGACGATGTTCATCTCGCCGATCGGCGCGCCCGAGCGCAGCAGCGCCTTGTTGACCGCCTGCTTCTGCGCGAAGCTGACGCCCTCCACGGGCGCGATCCAGTTCGCCGAGCCGCCGCCGGTGAGCAGCACCAGGAGAAGATCGTCGGGGCCGGCCTCGCCTGCGAGCGCGAGCGTGTCGGCCGCGCCCCTCAAGCCGGCTTCATCCGGCACGGGATGGCCGGCCTCGACCACGCGGATGCGGCGCGTCGGCACGCCGTAGCCGTGGCGGGTGGTGGCGATGCCGACCAGCCGCTCCGGCGCGAGCTTTAGCGTGTCGAGATAATGCCGCTCCGCAGCCGCCGCCATTGCGCCCGCGCCCTTGCCGGCGGCGAGGCAGATCACGCGTCCCCTGGGGGCGGGCCGCAGATGCGGCGCCAGCACCACATTGGGATGGGCGGCGGCAACGGCGGCGTCGTAGAGCGCGCGGAGCAGGGGACGTCGGTCGGTCATGACGGAGGCCTTCGTTAAACTCTTGGGCAGAATCTCGGGCAGGGCGAAGCGGCGGCGATGAAACCGCCGTTTATCTGCCTACCGCATCATGCGCCAAAGCGTAAGCGGGCTTTACCATCATTCGATTATGCAATCGCGTAATCATGATCGGCGCGCAAGCAAAAGCCCCCTGCGCAAGCTCCGCAGGGGGCTTTCGTCCTCGCTATTTCGGGCGGCTAGCCGCCGGCGTCGGCGCTGATCACGTCGCCGAACAGTTCCCAGCGCTCGCCCTTGAACTTCTCAAGCCGGAGCTGGCTGATAGGCGCAAAGTCGTTCGGCCCGGTGTTGATCTGGATGCCGGGCAGCAGCGCTTCGGTGCGGAAGTCCTTCAGGCTGGCGGCCTGCTTCATGACGTTCTCGCGCGTGAGATTATCGCCGCATTGCTTCAGCACCTGGACCAGCGTCTGCGCCACGGCGAAGCCAACGATGGTGCCCTTGTCGAGCTTGTCACCTTCCGGGAAGTACTTGTCCATGAAGGCGAGAAACTGCTTCATGCCGGGATCGTTGCTCCATTCCGGATCCGACACGTCCTTGAGATAGTCGGCCGAGACGATGTCCTGCCCGTTCTCGAAGCCCGCGGGCTTCATGACGCTGCCGACGGAGGCCGAGACGTTGTTGAGGAAGTGCAGCGGCTTCCAGCCGATCTCCGCGACTTTCTTGATCGCCTGCGCCGCGAATTTCGGCGTCGTGATGTTCATGAAGACATCAGCGCCCGTCGACCTCAGCTTGACGATGTGGCTGTCGATGGTCGGCTCGGAGGTCTCGTAGCTCTCCTCCATGACGATCATCGAGGCGGCCTTCGAGCCAAGGCCGTCCTTCAGTCCCTTGAGATAGTCCTTGCCGTAATCGTCGTTCTGATAGAGCACGGCGATCTTGGCGTCCGGCTTGTTCTTGAGCAGCCACTTCGCGTAGATCTGCGTCTCGCTCTGATAGTTGGGCTGCCAGCCCATGGTCCACGGGAAGTTCTGCGGATCGTTCCACTTGGTGGCGCCGGTCGCGACGAAGAGCTGCGGCACCTTCTTCGTGTTCATGTATTTGTGGATCGCCGAGTTCGACGGCGTGCCGAGCGAGTTGAAGATGAAAAGCACTTCGTCGCTCTCGACCAGCTTGCGCGCCTGCTCCACGGCCTTCGGCGGCGAGTAGGCGTCGTCATAGGAAACGAAGTTGATCTTGCGGCCGTTGATGCCGCCTTCGTCGTTGATCTTCTTGAAATAGGCGGCTTCGGTCCGCCCGATGATGCCGTAGGCGGAAGCCGGTCCGCTGTAGGGCATGATGTTGCCGATCTTGATCTCGGCGTCGGTCGCGCCGGTATCGTATTTCTTCTGGGCTGAGGCAGTGGAGGTCGAGGCTGCAATGAGCGCGAGCGCCAGTGACGCGGCCGCAAGCTTGCCGGTGACAGCGGGCATTCCTATCTCCCTGTTTTCTTGGTGTGTGTCTGCGTTTCCTTTTCTTGTCTTGATTGTTTTTGGCGACGCCCGCGCAATTCAATACGATTTGTCTGGCTGCTTCAAGAAAAAGCCCCTGCGACCAAGTCGCGGGGGCTGCTTCTTTAGTAGGTTTATGCCCGCGCGGCGGTGGTCGCGGGGGCCTTTGCCACTCTGCCGAAGGCGCCGTTAACCACCGACGTCGCCGCTGATCACGTCGCCGAACAGCTCCCAGGTGTTGCCCTTGAGCCGCTGGAGTTGCAACTGCGAAATCGGGGCAAAGTCCGTCGGGCTGGTATTGATCTTCACCCCGGGCAACAGGCCCGCAACCACGTAGTCTTGCACGCTTGCCGCCTGCTTCATGACGTTCGCACGCGTCAGGTCGTCGCCGCACTGCTTGAGCACGTGAACCATGGTTTGCGCGACGGCGTAGCCATAGATCACGAAGGCATCGCTGCGGTTGGCCTCGGGATAATATTTGTCGAGGAATGCATTCCAGGCCTTGATATCCGGATCATCCTTCCATTGCGGATCCGTCGGGTCCTTCAGATAGGCAGACGAGATGATGCCTTGCGCGTTATCGAACCCTGCCGGGTGGATCGTGGCGCTGATCGACGAACTGACGCTGTTGAGGAAGTGAGCCGGCTTCCACCCGATTTCCGCGGCCTTCTTGATCGCCTGGGCCGCGAACTTCGGAATCGAGATATCGACGAACACGTCGGCGCCGGATGCTTTCAGGTTGACGATGTGGGAGTCGATGGTCGGCTCGGTCGTCTCGTAGCTCTCTTCCGCGACGATCATCGAGGCGGCCTTGGAGCCCAGCCCGTCCTTCAGGCCCTTCAGATAGTCTTTCCCGTAGTCATCGTTCTGGTAGAGCACGGCGATCTTGGCGTTCGGCGTGTTCTTCAGGATGTATTTCGCGTAGATCTGCGTCTCGCTCTGGTAGCTCGGCTGCCAGCCCATGGTCCACGGGAAATCCTTGGGATCGTTCCACTTGGTGGCGCCGGTCGCCACGAAGAGTTGCGGTACCTTCTTGGTGTTCATGTATTTTTGGATCGCCGAGTTCGGCGGCGTGCCGAGCGAGTTGAAGATGAGCAGGACTTCATCGCTCTCGACCAGCTTGCGCGCCTGCTCGACGGTCTTCGGCGGTGAGTAGCCGTCGTCGTTGGAGATGAAATTGATCTTGCGGCCGTTGATGCCGCCTTCCGCGTTGATCTTGTTGAAGTAGGCCGCTTCCGTCTTGCCGATCACGCTGTAGGAGGAAGCCGGTCCGCTGTACGGCATGATGTTGCCGATCTTGATTTCGGTATCGGTTGCGCCGGGGTCGTATTTCTTCTGCGCAAGCGCTGCCGTAGACACGGTGGCAGCCAGCAGGAGAGCCGCCGAAAATGCTGCCGCCCGCACGTGGATGGAATGCATGTTGGTCTCCCTTGATTCGGTTGAATGTGTCGCTTTTGCTGATTGGGAGCTCTTTGCGGCTCCTCGCACATTCAATGCTCTTCCCGGATCGCCAGCAAGCAACGCGCCCGCGAGAAGGCGATACCGAGAACCCGCCTTTAGTCGAATGGGGCTGAGCGAGACCGAAGGCGCCGGGACCCCATTGTCAGGCTTGACGAAGCCATGGGTGACGGCCATGCCGCCGCAGCGAGTTCAGTTCTTGCCTTGCAGCAACCCTTTCAGGCGGCGATGAATTCCTTGCCGGACCACGAGATTGGCGCTGCTGCAGGATGGGTCAGCGAAGGTTGACGCCATCGCTCGCATCGATTTCTGATTGCGAGACGCGGAAGGATCCTAGTGGTTCAGATCGCTCGAGATGATGTCGCCGAACAGCTCCCATTGCCTGCCCTTGAACCGCATCATCTGGAGCTGCTCGATCGGGGCGAAATTGTCCGGCGCGGTGTTGATGGTGATGCCAGGCAGCAGCAAGTCGGGCGCGAAATCCTTCATGCTGGCGGCTTGCTTCATCACGTTCTCGCGGGTGAGGTCGTCGCCGCACATCTGCAGCACCTTCACCATGGTCTGTGCCGCCGCATAGCCGAACGCCACGCCGGCATCGAGCTTGTTGGCCTTGGGATTGTATTGCGCGATGAAGTTGTAGAACTTCTTCATGCCGTCATCGGCGTTCCATTGCGGGTCCGAGGCGTCCTTGATGTAGGTGGCCGACAGGATTCCTTGCGAGATCTCGAAGCCCGCCGGTTCGATCACGCCGCCGACCGAGGCCGAGACGTTTGAGATGATGCGGACCGGATGCCAGTTGATCTCGGCGGCCTTCTTGATTGCCTGCGCGGCGAATTTCGGCGTGGTGATGCTGATGAAGACGTCGGCGCCCGCGGCCTTCAGCTTCACGACGTGATCGTCGATGGCCGGCTCCGAGGTATCGTAGCTTTCCTCCAGCACGATCATCGAGGCCTTGGCGCCGAGGCCGTCCTTCAGCCCCTTCAGGTAGTCCTTGCCGAAATCATCGTTCTGGTAGAGCACGCCGATCTTCGCGTCCGGCTTCTCCTTCATGATGTACTTGGCGTAGATGCGTGCCTCGCTCGCGTAGTTCGGCTGCCAGCCCATCGTCCAGGGAAATTGCTTGGGATCGTTCCATTTGGAGGCGCCGCTGGCCACGAACAATTGCGGGACCTTCTTCTCGTTCATGTATTTGCGGATCGCGCTGTTGGTGGAGGTGCCGAGCGAGCCGAAGATCAGCAGCACTCCATCGCTCTCGACCAGCTTCCGCGCCTGCTCCACGGTCTTCGGCGGCGAATAGGCATCGTCATAGGAGAGGAACTTGATCTTGCGGCCGTTGATGCCACCCTCGGCATTGATCTTGTTAAAATAGGCTGCCTCTGCCTCGCCGATCACGGCATAGGCGGAGGCCGGACCGCTATAGGGCATGATGTTGCCGAGCTTGATCTCGGTATCTGAAGCGCCGCTGTCGTATTTCTTTTGCGCCAGTGCCGGGCTGCTCATCGCAGTGCACAACGCGAGTGCGGCCGAAAGGGCCGCAACCTGAAATCGAACGGCAGTCATAGTACTCCCACCCTGGCTGGACCGGCGCCGCATTGAACAAGATTGACGGCGGACGTCAACAAAAAGCCCCCCGCGGTCACCCGCGGGGGCTTGTCGACTTGGATTACCCTTGGACTATTACGTCAACGCGTCACTCGGAGGCGACGTCGCCGCTGATGATCTCGCCGAAGAGTTCCCACTTCTCGCCCTTGAAGCGCTGCATCTGGAGCTGGGAAATCGGGGCGAAGTCGGTGGCGCTGGTATTGATCTTGACGCCGGGCAGCAAGGTGTCCGGAACAAAATCCTTCAATGAAGCGGCCTGCTTCATGAGATTGGCACGGGTGAGATCGTCACCGCACATTTCCAGGACCTTGGCGAGCGTCGATGCTGCTCCATAGCCGTAGACCATGCCGGTATCGGTCTTGTCGGAACCCGGCAGGTACTTGTCGACGAACTCGTTCCACTTCTTCATGCCGGGGTCGTTGTTCCACTGCGGGTCCGTCGAGTCCTTGGCATAGGCCGCCGAAAGCACGTTCTGCGAGGCCTCGAAGCCGGCCGGCTTCATCACGCTGCCGACCGAGATCGACACGTTGGTGAGGATCTGGAGCGGCTTCCAGTTGAGCTCGGCGGTCTTCTTGATGGTCTGGGCCGCGAACTTCGGCGTCGTATAGATCAGCAGCACGTCGGGATTGGCGGCCTTGATCTTGACGATATGACCATCGATCGAGGGCTCGGAGATCTCATAGCTCTCTTCCATGATGATCATGGACGAGGCCTTGGCACCGAGTCCGTCCTTGGTGCCCTTGAGGTAATCTTTGCCGAAATCGTCGTTCTGATAGAGGATCGCGATCTTGGCGTTCGGCTTTTCCTTCATCAGCCATTTCGCGTAGATCTGCGCTTCGCTCTGGTAGGAGGGCTGCCAGCCCATGGTCCAGGGGAAGTTCTTCGGGTCGTTCCACTTGGTGGCGCCGGTGGCGACGAAGAGGTGCGGGATCTTCTTGGCGTTCAGGTATTTCTGGATCGCGGTGTTCGAGGCCGTGCCGAGCGGATTGTACACGGCCAGCACCTCGTCGCTCTCGACGAGCTTGCGGACCTGCTCGACGGCCTTCGGCGGCGAATAGGCGTCGTCATAGGTGATGAAGTTGATCTTGCGGCCATTGATGCCGCCCTTGTCGTTGATCATCTTGAAGTAGGCTTCTTCGGTCTTGCCGATGATGCCATAGGCCGACGCCGGACCGCTGTACGGCATGATGTTGCCGATCTTGATCTCGGTATCCGACGCGCCGGTGTCGTACTTCTTCTGGGCGAGGGCAGCACTGGTGGCGACCGTGGCGACCGCCGTCGCGAGCGCGGCGGTTCGCAGTGTTCTTCCGAAAAGCAATTGGGTCTCCTTGGTTAAACAACAGTCTTGGCGATAGTCTTATGAGAGTTTTCAGCTCTTTCGGAGCTTGCCGGCGAGTTGCTGGCCCAGGATTGCAACCTGCCTTGCGCCATGCGGCACGAGGTAGATGACGAGGAACAGGAGCACGCCGAACACCGCACCGGAGAGGCCTTTGGAGATGCCCTCCGCGATGTTCGGGACGAAGATGATGAAGGCGGCACCGACGATCGAGCCGGGCAACCAGCCCACGCCGCCGACGACCATGCCGAGGAACAGCGAGATCGCGAGTGTGATGGTGTAGCTGTCGGGCGCGACGAACTGCACCGCGATGGCGCCGAGCGAGCCGGCGATGCCGGTGATCGCAGCCGACACACCGAAGGCCAGCGTCTTGTACAGCGCGACATCAACGCCCATGGCGGAGGCCGCGATCTCGTTGTCGCGGATCGCCATGAAGGCGCGGCCCGAACGGGAGCGCAACAGGTTCACCGAGAAGATGTAGATCGCAAGCGTCACGACGAGGGTGAAGTAGTAGAGCCACATGTCCTGCGACATCGGCAGCCCGAACGGCGCGTCCGGCTTGGTGACGACGAGACCCTGCACGCCACCGGTCCAGTGCTCCAGGAAGTTCAGCTTGAGGAGCTGCGGCATCGCGGTGGCAAGCGCAAAGGTCGCAAGCGCGAGGTAAACGCCGGAGAGCCGCAGCGCGGGCTGCCCGAACAGGAAGCCGAAGGCGAAGCAGACCACCCCGGCAATCGGCAGTGTCAGCGCGTAATTGACGTTGAACTGCTCCATCAGCACCGCCGTCGTATAGGCGCCGACGGCATAGAAGGCACTCTGACCCAGCGAGAACTGGCCCGAGCCTCCGGTCAGGATGTTGAGCGCCAGCACAGCGAGCCCGTAGATCAGGAGCATCGTCATCTGGAAGATGATGAAGTTCTTGACGAAGACGGGGGGCGATGAGCAGCGCGGCGAGCACCACCAGCGAGGTGCCCGTGCCCAGCGTCATGGCTCGCTTCGGAACGGCCTCGACCGCCTCGTGGCCCTCGGCGACGACTTCTTCTGCTGCGCTCATGATCAAACTCGCTTGACGATGTGCCGGCCGAACAGGCCAGCGGGTTTGACGACCAGGACGGAGATGATCAGCGCGAGCGCGATCGGGAGTTTCAGTTCATTGCCTACGCCGGGGATGTAGGTTCCGGCGAGGTTCTCGAAGATGCCGACCAGGAAGCCGCCGACCACGGCGCCGAACGGGCTGGTCAGTCCGCCGAGCACCGCTGCGGCGAAGCCGTAGATCAGCACGCCGCCCATCATGTTGGGCTCGAGGAACACGACCGGAGCGATCAGCATGCCGGCGATCGAGCCGATCGCGGTAGCCATGCCCCAGCCGAGGGCGATCATCCAGCTCGTGTTGATGCCGACCAGCCGGGCTGATTCAGGCACCGATGCGGCCGCCCGCATGGCAAGGCCGATCCGTGTGTACTGGAAGAAGAAATACAGCCCAAGCAGCAGCAGCACGGTGACGCCGACCATGCCGGCCTGGTGGGTCGAGATCAGCTGGCTGCCCAGGAACGGCGCGGAGCCGAACGGGGTCGGATACTGCTTGATGGTGAAGTCCCAGATCAGGCCGGCCGACGAGTTGATGATCGCGAACAGGGCGATGAACCCGGCGACGTTGGTCAGGATCGGTGCCTTCGCCAAGGGCTTGAACAGGATGCGCTCGATCGCGATGCCGGCGACAAAGGAAAATGCCAGCGTGATCACGAACGCGGCCCAATAGGGGACGCCCCACTGCATCAACTGCCAGGAGATGAAGGTCGAGAACATCGCCATCTCGCCCTGCGCGAAGTTGAGATGGTCGATCGCCTGGTAGATCATGACCACCGCCAGCGCCATGCAGGCGTAGATCGCGCCGGTGGCAATCCCAGCCAGGACTTGGTTGGTGAAAAGCTCCATCGTGCCGGCTCCTCAGTAACCCAGATAGGATTTGCGGATTTCTTCGTTGTTCGCGATGTCCTTGGCGTTGCCCGACATCACGATGCGTCCGGTCTCGATCACATAGGCCTGGTCGGCGAGCTCGAGCGCGAGCTGGGCGTTCTGCTCGACCACCAGGATCGACACCTTGTCCTCGCGGTTGATCTTGCCGAGGATGCCGAACAGGTCGCGCACCACCAGCGGCGCGAGGCCGAAGGAGGGCTCGTCCAGCAGCATCAGCCGCGGCCGCAGCATCAGGGCGCGGGCGACCGCGAGCATCTGCTGCTCGCCGCCGGAGAGCGTACCGGCCTGCTGGGTGTGCCGCTGCTTGAGCACCGGGAAATGCGCATACATGCGCTCGATGTCGGAGACGATCCCGGCGCTGTCCTTGCGGGTGATGGCGCCGAGCTGGAGGTTCTCCTCCACCGTCATGGTGGTGAAGGTGCCGCGGCCCTGCGGCACATGGGCAATGCCGAACCGCACGATGTTCTCGGTCGAGCGGTTGTTCAGCGGCTTGCCGTCGAATTCGATCGCACCGGTGGAGCGCACCATGTTGCAGATCGCGCGCAGCGTGGTGGTCTTGCCGGCGCCGTTGGCACCTAACAGCGTCGTCAGCGAGCCCTCGTTGAGCGAGAAGGACAGGCCGTGGAGCGCCTGGACCTGGCCGTAATAGGCGCGCAGGTCCTTGACGTTGAGCAGTGTCGTCATTGGTCCTTGCTCCCGAGATAGGCCTTGATGACGTCGGGATCCGCCTGCACCTGGGCGGGCGTGCCTTCCGCGAGCTTCTTGCCGAAATTCAGCGCGACGACGTGATCGGCGATCGACATCACGAGACCCATGTGGTGCTCGACCAGGAGCACGGTCATGTGGCGGTCGTCGCGGATGCGGCGGATGAGGTCGCCGAGCACGTAGACTTCCTCGTGGTTGAGGCCGCCGGCCGGCTCGTCGAGCAGTAGTATCTTCGGGTCGGCCGCGAGCGCCCGCGCCAGTTCGACGCGCTTCTGCGTGCCGAAGGGCAGGCCGGAGACGACGGTGTGGGCGACGTCCTCGAGGTCGAGATAGGCGAGGATCTCGTGCACCTTCTTGTTCACGTCGCTCTCGCTGCGGCGGATCCACGCCAGGCGCAGCGAGTCGCTGATGATGTCGCTGGAGGTGCGGGCATGGGTGCCGACGCGGACGTTGTCCATCACCGAGAGGTTCGGAAACAGCGCCACGTTCTGGAAGGTGCGGCCAATGCCGATCTCGGCAATCCGGTGCGGCGGACGCGACAGGATGCTCACGCCCTCCATCAGGATGTCGCCCGACGACGGCTGATAGAGCCGCGAGAGACAGTTGAAGAGCGTTGTCTTGCCGGCGCCGTTGGGACCGATCAATCCGAGGATCTGGCCCTTATGCATGTCGAAGGACACGCCGTTGAGCGCAACGATGCCGCCGAACACGACGCTGACGTCGCGAACCGCGAGCAGGGGCGATGTCCCCCGCGCGAGCTGTGCCTGCGTCATCTCGTCTCGCCCACACCGTTCAGTGGGCGAAGGGGCGATGCGAACCGCTCCCGGTTATGACAATGGCTATCTGAACCCCTCGGCCACACGCGCAACTTTTCCTCCTGATTTCAGCTTTTTGCTGACTTCTTTTTTGGATTGCGGCATCAGCCCCCCGAGCGCCGCTTCGATGTTCCTTACCATCGCCAGCAGACGCGGTCCAATGTCGTTGATCAAACGCTCTTCCGTGAAGCGGAACGCGGGGGGCGCCGCAATTGAATGCGTAAGGTCCGGTTCCGTCGTTGAGCTTGAGTGCGACGCCGGCGGCGCCGATATCGTCGTGCCAGTCGCCGACGGAAATCGCAAAACCGTATTTCGCGACGGTCTCGCCGGACCGCTCCAGTCCATCGCGCATCTTCGGCCAGCGGCTGCCGTAATGTTCGCGCAAAATGCGGGACACTTCGGCGCGGTCCTCGTCGTCGAGCGCCCAGAAATAGGCGCGGCCCATCGCACTGGTTGCAATCGGCACGCGGGAGCCGACGTCAAGTTGAACGCCGACGGTCTCGCTGCCACGGCTTTGCCCAAAATAGATCATGCTGTGACGGTCGCGGCCGCCGACGGCGACCGCGCCGCCGGTGGCGCGCATCATTTCCTCGCGGAACGGCTCGGACAAATGCCGAACGCCGAGATTGGCCAATGCCGCGTAACCGAGCGCCATTGCCGCCGGCGCAAGCTGATATTTCTCGAAGCGGGGAACCGGAGTCAGATAACCGAGCTTGGTCAACGTATAGGTCAGCCGCGAAACCGTCGGCTTCGGCAGGTTGGTGCGCGCCGCGATCTCCTGATTGCCGAGAAGTCCGTCGCTGGGCTGGAATGCGCGCAATACGTCTAGTCCGCGGGAAAGCGCGACGACGAAATTCCGATCGGTCGCGGTCTTCTTTCCTGTACGCTTCATCCCTGATCTGCTCTTGCGCGGAGTCGTTGACAACGTCCGTGCTTCAAAATAACCCTGCCGTCAAGATGCGGAATTAAATTCCGCACCGCGAAATCGAACAAAAGTAAATCCCCACCAAGGAGGGAAGCCGTGAGCGAAGTGGTCAAGCTTGAGCGTCATGACGAAGTCGGGATCGTCACGGTCAATAGTCCTCCGGTCAATGCGCTGAGTGCCGCAGTCCGCGGTGGTATTCTGGAGTGCATGAAGGCGGCGATTGCCGATCCCGCGATCAAGGGCATCGTGCTGACCTGTGCCGGCCGCACCTTCATTGCCGGTGCCGACATCACCGAGTTCGGCAAGCCGCCGAAGCCGCCGGGCCTGAACGAAGTGCTGGCCGAGATGGAGAATTCGCCGAAGCCGATCGTGGCCGCGATCCACGGCACGGCGCTCGGCGGCGGCCTCGAGGTCGCGCTCGCCTGTCATTTCCGCGTCGCCGTGAAAGAGGCCAGGCTCGGCCTGCCCGAGGTGAAGCTCGGTCTGCTGCCGGGTGCCGGCGGCACCCAGCGCCTGCCGCGCGCAGTCGGGCCGGAACTCGCCGTCAAGATGATCGTCGGCGGCGATCCGATCGGCGCCGCTGAAGCGCTCAAGAACGGCCTGATCGAGGAGATCGTCGAAGGTCCGGCCTCCGGCGGCGAAGCCTTCGTCCGCAAGCTGATCGCCGAGAAGCGCCCGTTGCGCCGTCTGCGCGACGACGATTCCAAGCTCGCAGCTGCGAAGGCCGACCGTTCGATCTTCACCAATGCGGTTGCTGCGATAACCAAGAAGTCGCGGGGACTGGAAGCGCCGTTCGCGGCCGCCGACGCCGTCGGCGCGGCCATCGACCTGCCGTTCGACGAAGGTCTGAAGAAGGAACGCGAGGGCTTCCTCAAGCTCGTCGCCAGCGACCAGTCCAAGGCCCAGCGCTATGCCTTCTTCGCCGAGCGCGAAGCCAACAAGATCGCGGGCGTACCCGACGGCACCAAGTCGCGTCCGGTCAACCGTGTTGCCATTCTCGGCGCCGGCACAATGGGCGGCGGCATCGCGATGTCCTTTGCCAATGCCGGCGTTCCCGTCACCCTGATCGAGACGGGCGAAGAGCAGCTCAAGCGCGGCATGGGCATCATGCAGAAGAACTGGGAAGCAACCGCGGCGCGCGGCGGCATTCCGGCCGACGCGCCCGCCAAGCGCATGGCGCTGATCAACGGCGTCGTCGGCATCGAGAATGTCGGCGATGCCGACCTCGTCATCGAGGCCGTGTTCGAGACCATGGCGGTGAAGAAGGAGGTGTTCGGCAAGCTCGACCAGTTCGCCAAGCCGGGCGCCGTGCTCGCCTCCAACACCTCGTATCTGAACATCGATGAGATCGCGAAGTCGACCAAGCGTCCGCAGGACGTGCTCGGCATGCACTTCTTCTCGCCGGCCAATGTCATGAAGCTGTGCGAGATCGTGCGCGCCGACAAGACCGCGCCTGACGCGCTCGTCACCGCCGTCACCATCGCGCGCAAGATCGCCAAGGTGCCGGCTGTGGTCGGCGTCTGTGACGGCTTCGTCGGCAACCGCATGCTGTCGCAGCGCGGCAAGCAGTCCGAAAAGCTATTGTTCGAAGGCGCGCTGCCGCAGCAGGTCGACGCCGTCGTGACCAAGTTCGGCATGCCGATGGGGCCGTTCGCGATGGGCGACCTCGCCGGCCTCGACATCGGCTGGCGCTCGCGCAAGGATCGCGGCATCAAGTCCGAGATCGCGGACGCGCTCTGCGAAGCCGGCCGCTTCGGCCAGAAGACCGGCAAGGGCTACTACAAGTATGAAGCAGGCTCCCGCGCGCCGCTGCCCGATCCGGAGGTCGAGAAGCTGATCGACGAGACGCTGCTGCGTCTTGGCCGCAAGAAGCGCATCGTCAGCGACGACGAGATCCTCGAGCGCATGATGTACCCGATGATCAACGAGGGCGCGAAGATCCTCGAAGAGGGCATCGCGGCGCGTCCCTCCGACATCGACGTGGTCTGGCTCTACGGCTATGGCTGGCCGATCTATCGCGGCGGCCCGATGTTCTGGGCCGACACCGTCGGCCTCAAGCACATCGCCGATCGTCTGTCGTTCTACGCCAAGGAGACCAACGACCCGAGCCTCGAGCCCGCGCCGCTGCTGAAGAAGCTTGCTGCGGAGGGCAAGACGTTTGCTTCGCTCGCGGCTGCGTCGAAAGCGGCTTGATGGCCGCTGCCACCTCTATGGGCGTCATTCCCCGTTGCGCAATTGCGCAACGTGGATGGCCCGCAGGGCCAGACCCGGAATCCATTTCGCCTTTGAGCGTGCGGCCTGATGGATTCCGGGCTCGCGACGGAGCCTGTCATCGGGCCGCGCTTTGCGCGGACCCGTTGGTCGCCCCCCGGAAATGACGACTGATCGTGGTGTAGAAGATGACCCATCCCGGCGAACAGTTTTATCCCGAGGGCGTGCGTTGGGACGACGCCATCGCCCAGCGCACGCTCCCTGACCTCTTGTCGAAGGCTGCCGCCGATTTCGGTCCGCGCACCGCGCTCGAATTCCGCGATCGGCCGATCACCTACACCGAGCTCGCCGCGATGGCCGAGCGCGCGGCCGCGGCGTTCCTGCGCGCCGGCTGTGGCAAGAACAGCTCCGTCGCGCTGTTCCTCGGCAATACGCCGGACCACCCCGTCAATTTCTTCGGCGCGCTGAAGGCCGGCGCCCGCATTGCCCATCTCTCCCCGCTCGACGGCGAGATCGCGCTGACGCACAAGGTCTCCGACTCAGGCTCGCGGGTGCTGGTCACCTCGAACCTTGCGGCGCTGCTGCCGACCGCGCTGAAATTCCTGGCGAGGGGGCTGATCGACCGCCTCATCGTCTGCGAGGACGATAACTGGGGCAAGGTCGGCACGCCGCAGGCGGCGATCCCGAGCGATCCCCGCATCGTCACCTTCAAGGCCTTCGTCGAGGGCGCCACCACGCCGGCGCAGTGGCCGCAAGTGAGCGTCGACGACGTCGCGCTGCTGCAATATACCGGCGGCACCACCGGCCTGCCGAAGGGCGCGATGCTCACGCACGGCAATCTCACCTCGGCGGTGTCGATCTACGACGCCTGGGGCAAACCGGCGCGTGCGGCGCGCGGCGGCGTCGTCGAGCGCGTGATCTGCGTGCTGCCGCTGTTCCACATCTACGCGCTCACGGTCGTGTTGCTGTCCGCGCTCAGCCGCGGCAATCTGATCTCGATTCATCAGCGTTTCGACGTCGAAGCCGTGATGCGCGACATCGAGGTCAAGCGCGCCACCTATTTCCCGGGCGTGCCGACGATGTGGATCGCGATCGCGGCACTCCCCGATCTCGACACGCGCGACTTCTCCTCGCTCAACGCCATAGGCTCCGGCGGAGCGCCGCTGCCGGTGGAGATTGCGAGCTTCTTCGAGCGCAAGGTCGGCAAGAAGCTCAAGAGCGGCTGGGGCATGACCGAGACCTGCTCGTCCGGCACCGGCCATCCGCCCGTAGGTCCCGAAAAGCCGGGCTCGATCGGCCTGATGCTGCCCGGTATCGAGCTCGACGTCGTCTCGCTGGAAAATCCCGCCAAGGTGCTGCCGCCGGGCGAAGTCGGCGAGATCCGCATCAAGGGCCCGAACGTCACCAAGGGCTACTGGAACAAGCCGAAGGAATCGGCGGAGTCCTTTTCCGACGGGCGCTTCCTCACCGGCGACATCGGCTATGTCGATACCGACGGCTACTTCTTCCTGGTCGACCGCAAGAAGGACATGATCATCTCCGGCGGCTTCAACGTCTATCCGCAGATGATCGAGCAGGCGATCTACACCATCCCCGGCGTGCACGAGGTGATCGTGCTCGGCATTGCCGACCAGTATCGCGGCGAGGCCGCCAAGGCCTTCATCAAGCTGAAGCCGGACGCAAGGCCGTTCTCGCTCGACGAGCTGCGCGCGCAGCTCACCGGCAAGGTCGGCAAGCACGAATTGCCGGCGGCGGTCGAGTTCGTCGACGAGCTGCCGCGCACGCCGGTCGGAAAGCTGTCGCGCCACGAATTGCGCCAGCAGCAGAAACCGGCACAATCCACGCAACCAGGAGGTCGCTCTTGACCGACGCCGTCATCGTTTCCACCGCCCGCACCCCGATCGGCAAGGCCTATCGCGGCGCGCTCAACGCCACCGAGGGCGCAACGCTGCTCGGCCACGCCATCGGCGAGGCCGTTGCCCGCGCCAAGGTCGATCCGAAGGAGATCGAGGACGTCGTGATGGGCGCAGCGCTACAGCAGGGCGCAACCGGCGGCAACATCGCGCGCAAGGCGCTGCTGCGCGCGGGCCTTCCCGTCACCGTCGCCGGCACCACCATCGACCGCCAGTGCGCCTCGGGCCTGCAGGCGATCGCGCTCGCCGCGCGTTCGGTGATCTTCGACGGCGTCGAGATCGCGGTCGGCGGCGGCGGCGAGTCGATCTCGCTGGTTCAGAACGACAAGATGAACGGCTTCCACGCCCAGGATCCGGCGCTGCTCAAGATCAAGGGCGAGGTCTACATGCCCATGATCGACACGGCCGAGATCGTCGCCAAGCGCTACGGTATCTCGCGTGAGAAGCAGGACGAGTATTCGCTGGAGAGCCAGCGCCGCACCGCGGCTGCGCAGCAGGGCGGCAAGTTCAAGGATGAGCTGGCGCCGATCACCACGCAGATGGCGGTCACGGACAAGGCGACCGGCGCCGTCTCATTCAAGGACGTGACGCTGTCGCAGGACGAAGGCCCGCGCCCCGAGACCACGGCCGAGGGCCTCGCCGGCCTCAAGCCCGTGCGCGGCGAAGGGTTCAGCATCACCGCCGGCAATGCCAGCCAGCTCTCCGACGGCGCCAGCGCCTCGGTGATCATGAGCGACAAGGAAGCTGCCAAGCGCGGCCTCAAGCCGCTCGGCATCTTCCGCGGCTTCGTCTCCGCCGGCTGCGAGCCGGACGAGATGGGCATCGGCCCGGTCTTCGCCGTGCCGCGCCTGCTCAAGCGTCACGGCCTCACGGTCGACGACATCGGCCTCTGGGAGCTGAACGAAGCCTTCGCGGTGCAGGTGCTGTATTGCCGCGACAAGCTCGGCATCGACCCCGAGAAGATCAACGTCGACGGAGGTGCGATCGCGGTCGGCCATCCCTACGGCATGTCGGGCGCGCGCCTCACCGGCCACGCTTTGATCGAGGGCCGCCGCCGCAAGGCGAAGTACGCGGTGGTCACCATGTGCGTCGGCGGCGGCATGGGCGCGGCCGGGCTGTTCGAGGTGTTGCAGTAACGCTTTTCGTCATTCCGGGGGCGCCGCAAAGCGGCGAGCCCGGAATCCATAACCACGGATCGGGGATATGGATTCCGGGCCTGCACCTAACGGCGCATCCCGGAATGACGGCGGAATTTGGTAAGACTAAAATTAGTTCACAGGAGGATCCGATGGATCTCGCATTCACGAAAGAAGAGCAGGCGTTTCGCGAGGAAGTGCGATCATTCTTCCGCGACAACGTGCCGCCGGACACGCGGCGCAAGCTGGTCGAGGGTCGCCACCTCTCGAAGGACGAGATGGTGACGTGGTGGCGCATCCTCAACAAGAAGGGCTGGGGCGTCAGCCACTGGCCGAAGCAATATGGCGGCACCGGGTGGACCTCGGTGCAGCACTACATCTTCAACGAGGAACTGCAGTCCTATCCGGCGCCGCAGCCGCTCGCCTTCGGCGTCAGCATGGTCGGCCCGGTCATCTACACATTCGGCAACGAGGAGCAGAAGAAGAAGTATCTGCCGCGCATCGCCAATGTCGACGACTGGTGGTGCCAGGGCTTCTCGGAGCCGGGCTCGGGTTCGGACCTCGCTTCGCTCAAGACCAAGGCCGAGCGCAAGGGCGACAAGTGGATCATCAACGGCCAGAAGACCTGGACCACGCTGGCCCAGCACGCCGACATGATCTTCTGCCTCTGCCGTACCGATCCGTCCGCCAAGAAGCAGATGGGCATCTCCTTCATCGTCTTCAGCATGAAGTCGAAGGGCGTCACGGTGCGCCCGATCCAGACCATCGACGGCGGTCATGAGGTGAACGAGGTCTTCTTCGACGATGTCGAGGTGCCCGTCGAGAACCTGATCGGCGAGGAGAACAAGGGCTGGGATTACGCAAAGTTCCTGCTCGGCAATGAGCGCACCGGCATCGCCCGCGTCGGCGTCTCCAAGGAGCGGCTGCGCCGCATCCGCGATCTCGCCGGCAAGGTCGAGTCCGGCGGCAAGCCGATCATCCAGGACTCCGCCTTCCGCGAAAAGCTCGCCGCCTGCGAGATCGAGCTGAAGGCGCTCGAGCTCACCCAGCTTCGCGTCGTCGCCGACGAAGGCAAGCACGGCAAGGGCAAGCCCAATCCGGCCTCCTCGGTGCTGAAGATCAAGGGCTCCGAGATCCAGCAGACCACCACCGAGCTGCTCATGGAAGTGATCGGCCCGTTCGCCGCGCCCTACGACGTGCACGGCGATGATGGCTCGAACGAAGCCATGGAGTGGACCGCCCAGATCGCGCCGAGCTATTTCAACAACCGCAAGGTCTCGATCTACGGCGGCTCCAACGAGATCCAGCGCAACATCATCGCCAAGGCGGTGCTGGGGCTGTGATCGACTGAACAAAGGACGCTGTCGTCCCCCGCGAAGGCGGGGGACCCAGTACGCCGCGGCGGTCGTGAGTACGACAGGCGGTTGCGTTTACTGGATCCCCGCCTTCGCGGGGATGACGTCTGAGGATGAGGCGACGGCAGGGAAAATGACCGTCGAATTTGGAGAGAAACATGGATTTTGATCTGTCCGAGGAGCAGAGGCTTCTCAAGGAAAGCATCGACGGCCTGCTGACCGATTCCTACGATTTCGAGCAGCGCAAGAAGTACATGAAGGAGAAGGGCGGCTGGAGCCAGGTCGTCTGGGGCAAGCTCGCCGAGCAGGGCCTTCTGGGCCTGCCCTTCGCGGAGGCCGATGGCGGCTTCGGCGGCGGCGGCGTCGAGACCATGATCGTGATGGAAGCGCTCGGCAAGGCGCTGGTGCTCGAGCCCTATTTGGCAACGGTCGTGATCGGCGGCGGCTTCCTGCGTCACGCCGGCTCCGATGCGCAGAAGGCGGCCCACGTGCCCGGCATCATCGACGGCAGCAAGACGCTCGCCTTCGCCCAGCTCGAGAAGAACTCGCGCTACGATCTGTTCGATGTCACCACGGCGGCGAAGAAGAAGGGCAACGGCTGGGTCATCGACGGCGAAAAGTTCGTCGTGCTCAACGGCGAGAACGCCGAGACCCTGATCGTCACCGCCCGCACCAAGGGCGATCGCCGCGACAAGACCGGCATCGGCGTGTTCCTGGTGCCGGCGAACGCCAAGGGCGTGACCAAGAAGTCGTATCCGACCCAGGATGGCCTGCACGCCGCCGACATCACCTTCACCGGTGTCGAGGTGGGCGCGGATGCCGCGATCGGCAACCCCGAGGACGGCCTCGCGCTGATCGAGCGCGTCGTCGATGAGGCCCGCGTCGCGCTTTGCGCCGAGGCGGTCGGCCTGATGGACGAGTCGCTCAAGACCACGGTCGAGTACATCAAGACGCGCAAGCAGTTCGGCGTCGCGATCGGCTCGTTCCAGTCGCTGCAGCACCGCGCTTCCGACATGTTCGTCGCCGCCGAGCAGGCGAGATCGATGTCGATGTTCGCGACCATGGCCAACGATTTCGAGAGCGCCAAGGAGCGCTCGAACGCGATCGCCGCGGCCAAGGTGCAGATCGGCAAGTCGCTGAAGTTCGTCGGCCAGCAGTCGATCCAGCTCCACGGCGGCATCGGCATGACCATGGAGGCGAAGATCGGCCACTACTTCAAGCGCCTGACCATGATCGAGAACAGCTTCGGTGACACCGAGTACCACCAGCGCCGCGTCGCGGATGCCGGCGGGTTGATCTGAGTCGCAACTGTCATCCCGGGGCATCGCGAAGCGATGAGCCCGGGATCTCGCCACCACCGTCATTGCGAGGAGCGTAGCGACGAAGCAATCCAGACTTTCTCCGCGGAAAGATTCTGGATTGCTTCGCTTCGCTCGCAATGACGGAGTCCGCCGAACCAGGGAGGCCCAACAACAATGAAAAACACCCCGTTCGATCTCACCGGAAAAGTCGCCGTCGTCACCGGCTCCAGCCGCGGCATCGGCCGCTCCTCGGCCGAATTGCTGGCAAAGCTTGGCGCCAAGGTCGTGGTCTCATCGCGGAAAGCCGACGCCTGCAAGGAAGTCGCAGACGGCATCAATGCGGCCGGCGGCGATGCCATCGTCATTCCCTGCAACATCGCGCGCAAAAACGAGGTCGAGGCGCTGATCTCGGGCGCGACGAAGCACTACGGCAAGATCGACATCCTCGTCTGCAACGCCGCGGTGAACCCGTACTACGGCCCGCTGCTCGACATCACCGACGAGGCCTTCGACAAGATCATGGGCTCGAACGTCAAGAGCAACATCTGGCTCTCCGCGCTGACGATCCCGCAAATGGCCGAGCGCGGAGGCGGCTCCGTCGTCATCATCTCCTCGATCGGCGGCCTGCGCGGCTCGACCGTGATCGGCGCCTACGGCATCTCCAAGGCGGCCGACTTCGCACTGTGCCGCTCGCTCGCCGGCGAATGGGGCCCGAAAGGCGTCCGCGTCAACTGCATCGCGCCCGGTCTCGTCAAAACCGATTTCGCCCGCGCGCTCTGGGAAGACGAAGCCAACCTCAAGCGCCGCACCGCCACGACCCCGCTCCGCCGCATCGGCGAACCCGACGAAATCGCCGGCGCCGTCGCCTACCTCGCCTCCGACGCCTCGAGCTTCATGACCGGGCAGACCATCGTCATCGACGGCGGCGTCACCACCGCGGCGGTGTAGGTGGTCTACTCCCTCGCCCCGCTCTTGCGGGGAGAGGGTTGGGGTGAGGGGCCGTCTCCGCGGGCGCCGTTGGAGATGAGTTCGCGGAGAGTCCCCCTCACCCGGAATTCAAGCTGCGCTTGAATTCCGACCTCTCCCCGCAAGCGGGGCGAGGTGAACGAAGGCGATGCGGGTGGTATTGACCTTCCGGCCCTAATCCGCTCCCTTTGGCGCGACACAATGACCCATTACGGGAAAACGCCAAGGTAGCTTCATGTCTTTCGTCCTCGCCATCGACCAGGGCACCACGTCCTCGCGGGCCATCGTCTTCCGCAGCGACATCTCGATCGCCGCCAGCGCGCAAGCCGAGTTTCCGCAGCATTTTCCGGCCTCAGGCTGGGTCGAGCACGAGCCGGAGGACATCTGGACCTCGACCGTGACGGTCTGCCGCGAAGCGATCGCGAAGGCGGGGATCACCGCGAAGGATATCGCCGCGATCGGCATCACCAACCAGCGCGAGACCACCGTGGTGTGGGATCGCGCCACGGGCCAGGCCGTGCACCGCGCCATCGTCTGGCAGGACCGCCGCACCGCCGACGTCTGCGCCAGGCTGAAAGCCGACGGCCGGGAGCCGGTGATCTCGCAGAAGACCGGCCTGATCATCGATCCCTATTTCTCCGGCACCAAGGTCGCCTGGATCCTCGATCAGGTCCCCGGCGCGCGGGCGCGTGCCTCGCGTGGCGAACTGATGTTCGGCACCGTCGATTGCTACCTGCTCTGGCGCCTCACCGGCGGCAAGGTGCACGCCACCGACGCCACCAACGCCTCGCGAACGCTGCTGTTCAACATCCACACCGGCCAGTGGGACGACGAGCTGCTGGAGATCATCGGCGTGCCGCGTTCGATGCTGCCCGAGGTGAAGGATTCCTCCGCCCGCTTCGGCGAGAGCGAGCCGGATCTGTTCGGCGGCCCCATTGCGATCTCCGGCATCGCCGGCGACCAGCAGGCCGCGACCATCGGCCAGGCCTGCTTCCGCCCCGGCATGATCAAATCGACCTACGGCACCGGCTGCTTCGCGCTGCTCAACACCGGCACCACGCCTGTCGTCTCCAAAAACAAGCTGCTGACCACCGTCGCCTATCAGCTCGACGGAAAACGCACCTATGCGCTCGAAGGCTCGATCTTCGTCGCAGGCAGCGCGGTGCAGTGGCTGCGCGACGGCCTCGGCATCATCAAGCACGCGGCCGAGACCGGCCCGCTCGCCGACCAGTCCGATTCCATGCAGAGCGTCTATCTCGTGCCGTCCTTCGTCGGCATGGGGGCACCCTACTGGAATCCTCGCGTGCGCGGCGCGCTGTTCGGCCTCACCCGCAACACCGGCCCCGCCGAGCTCGCTCATGCCGCGCTGGAGAGCGTGTGTTACCAGACCTACGACCTGCGCGAGGCGATGCGCGCCGACTGGCCCGGTGAGAAGGCGGAGAACGTGCTCCGCGTCGACGGTGGCATGACCGCGTCCGACTGGACCATGCAGCGCCTCGCCGATCTGCTCAACGCGCCCGTCGACCGCCCCGTGATCCAGGAGACCACGGCATTGGGGGCCGCCTACCTCGCCGGCCTCCAGGCCGGCGTCTATCCCGAGCCGACGAAGTTTGCCGACAACTGGCGCCTGGAGCACCGCTTCAAGCCGAACATGAGCCAGGCGACAAGGGAGCGGAAGCTCGCAGGCTGGGAGCGCGCGGTGAAGGGCGTGCTGGCGAGCGACGAGGGGGAATAGCAGGCGCGCATGACGCGCCCCAATCAATAACAACGGGAGAAACGACAATGAACACGGATTTCAACCGGGTCATCCAAAAGCTCTTCGGCGCAGCGATCTGCGCCGCACTGCTCACCTCGACGGCCATCGCGCGCGAGAAGGCGAACCCGCTCGGAAGCGCACGGCAGATCAAGACTGATGTTGCCGGTCTCAACGGCCCCGCCCAAATCCTGGTCGATGTCTGGGGCATTCCGCACATCTATGCCGGCAACGAGCACGACCTCTTCTTCCTGCAAGGCTTCAACGCTGCGCGTGACCGGCTCTGGCAGATCGATCTCTGGCGCAAGCGCGGCCTCGGCTTGCTCGCCAGGGATTTCGGCCCGGCCTATGCCGAGCAGGACAAGGCGCTGCGGCTCTTCCTCTATCGCGGCGACATGAATGCGGAGTGGGCGGCCTATGGCCCCAAGGCGAAGACCTATGCGGAGGCCTTCGTCGCCGGCATCAATGCCTATGTCGCCGATGTCCGCGCGGGCAAGCGCGCATTGCCGATCGAGTTCAGGATTGCCGGCACCATGCCCGATCCCTGGACGGCGGAGGACGTCGTCCGCATCCGCAGCCACGGGCTGACGCGCAACGTTGCCTCGGAGGTCAAGCGCTCGCTGGTCGCCTGCGCGGCCGGCCTCGAGGCCGATCGGTTTCGCGTCAAGCTCGAGCCGGCCTGGACGACGAAAGTTCCGGACGGCCTCGATCCCTGCAGCGTGCCGAAGGCGGTGCTCGCGGCCTATGACCTCGCGACGCGCCCGGTGGCCTTCGCGCAGCCGAAGGACCGTCAGGCCGCGCTCGCGCATGATCCTGACAAATACCTCACCGAGGCCGACCAGCAGCGCGACACCATCGGCTCGAACAACTGGGTGATCGCGGCCTCGCGCACCGCGACGGGTCGCCCGATCCTTGCCAACGATCCGCATCGCGAGCACAGCGTGCCATCGCTGCGCTACATCGTCGGGCTCAACGCGCCGGGCCTCTCCGTGATCGGCGCGGGCGAGCCGGCGCTGCCCGGCATCTCGATCGGCCATAATGGCACAATCGCCTTCGGCCTCACCATCTTCAACGTCGACCAGGAAGACCTCTACGTCTACGAGCTCAATCCTGAGAATCCCAACCAGTACCGCTTTGGCAATGGCTGGGAGGACATGCGCATCGTCCACGAGAAAGAGCAGGTGAAGGGCGAGGCCGATCGCGACCTCGCGCTGAAATTCACCCGGCACGGCCCGGTGATCTATGTCGATGAGGGCAACAAGCGTGCCTTCGCCGTACGTTCGATCTGGTTCGAGCCCGGCACCTCTGCCTATTTCGGCTCGTCGGATTACATGACCGCGAAGGACTGGAACGGTTTTCTCGCGGCCATGCGCCGTTGGGGCGCGCCGTCGGAGAACCAGGTCTATGCCGACACGCGCGGCAATATCGGCTGGGTTGCCGCCGGCAAGACTCCGCGCCGCGCCAACTATGACGGCCTGATGCCGGTGCCCGGCGACGGCCGCTATGAATGGAACGGCTTCCTTTCGCTCGACGAGTTGCCGAAGGCCTATCAGCCGAAGCAGGGTTTTCTCGCCACGGCCAACCAGATGAACCTTCCGGCCGATTACCCCGTCAGCGAACGCAAGGTTGGCTTCGAATGGTCCGACAGCGCGCGATGGCAGCGGATCACCGAGGTGCTCGCTGCGAACAGCAAGGTGACGCTCGCCGACGCGATGGACCTGCAGAACGACGACACCGCGATGCTCGGCCGGCGACTGGTCAAGCTGTTGCAGCCGCTGTCCTCCGACGATGCCAACGTGAAGAAGGGCCTCGAGCTGCTCAAGCCATGGGACGCGCGCGATGCCGCCGACAGCGCCGCGGCCGCCGTGTTCGAGGTCTGGATCGCCAATCATCTCGGTCCGGTGCTCTTGAAGACCACGGCGCCCAAGGCGGCGGGCCTGATCGCGCCCGAAGCGTCCAGCATTTCGGCGATCGTCGCCTATCTCGAAGCTCCGGACGCAGCGCTCGGCTCCGATCCGGCCGCCGCACGCGACCAGGTGCTGCGTGAGAGCCTGGGAGCTGCGGTTGCCGACGTCGCAGGCAAGCTCGGTGTCGACTCCTCCACCTGGCGCTGGGGCCGCTTGCATGTCGCCAAATTCGACCACGCGCTGATGCCGCTCGCCGACAAGGCGACATCAGCGCAATTGTCGGTCGGTCCGCTCGCCTTTGGCGGTGCCGCCAATGTGCCACGCGCCGCCACCTACCGCCGCTCCGACTATCAGCTCATCTCCGGCGCCTCGTTTCGCATGGTGCTCGATGTCGGCAATTGGGATGCGAGCCGCACCATCAACACGCCGGGCCAATCGGGCGATCCCTTCAGCGGCCACTATCGCGACCTCGCGCCGCTGTGGGCGACGGGGCAATATGTCCCGCTGCTCTATAGCCTCCCGGCGGTCGAAGCTGCGACCGCCGAGGCGATCACCTTGATGCCGAAGTGATCGGCGCCGAAAACTCCGCTTCACCTCGCCCCGCTTGCGGGGAGAGGTCGGAACGCATCGCTAGATGCGTTCCGGCTGAGGGGGTACAGGTCTATAGGGGCGCATTCCCGCTTCGATCAGCGCCCTGACTCCACTGAGAGGCTGCCATGATCCTCCCCGACGGCTATTCCGACATTCCTGCCGGCAAGATTGCAGCGGTCGTCACGCATCTGGAGATGACCGCGCGTCCGGCGCGCCGTGACGATCCCCCGGGCGCGTGGTCCTTGCGCAAGGTCGAGCCGCCCGCGCTCGATTGGTATCGCGATCTTTACCGCCGCGTCGGCGAGGAGTGGCTGTGGTTCACCCGGGTCGGGATCGATGACGCCGATCTCGCCGGGCGGATCCACGCGCCCGGCGTCGAGCTCTACGGGCTGGTCGTTGACGGCCAAGATGAAGGCCTGCTGGAACTCGATTTCAGTGTGCCTGGCGAATGCCAGCTGCTCTATTTCGGCGTCACCGCAAAATTCATCGGCACCGGCGCCGCCCGATTCCTGATGAATCGTGCGCTGGAGATCGCCTGGTCGCGGGACGTCAGCCGTTTCTGGGTGCACACCTGCACCTTCGATCATCCGTCAGCCGTCGCGTTCTATCAGCGCTCCGGCTTCCGCGCGTTCCGCCGCCAGATCGAGATTGCAGACGACCCGCGTATTGATGGAACGGCACCGCGGACAGCGGCGAATCATGTACCGATCGTTGAATAGTAGGTACTAAGGCGTATACTTATAAATCCGGGATTGTCCGCTTCCAGGGGCAGGGCAGACATGGCCTGACCGGCCGGGAACGTCTGCAAATCCAGCCGGTTGCGCGTGGGAACCATCCAAGCCGGATAACGTTTCTACGTTAGAGTGGAGGTCCCTCATGAGTAACGAGCGGAACAGCCACCGTAACGCCGTCGTGCTTTTCGCCGCCTCGATGATAATCGCAATACTCGCGGCGCTCGCCACCACGCTTGAGCGGGTCGACACAAGGACGGCTAACAACGAGACTCCGCCCGGTGCGACGGGCCTCGCTAGGCCACATCCGCCATTGGACCGCGCACCAGGCCAGCCGGTGTTGGGCAACGGGGCGGCCAGAAATCCTGCCGGCCGGTGATCCCCCGGGGATAAAATTCCCTAGGGGCACATCCGAGGAGCAACAACATGACCCCACACAACCTCGAGGAATTTTCCACCAGGTTGATCGACTGGCGTCCCGTCGTGATCATGGGCAACACGATGCCGCCCCGAGATCCTGATGAAGACGAAGCGGACGAGGACGAAGAGGACGAAGAAGAGGACCGCGCAGACGAACTGCCGGTCGTGCGCGAGCCGGACGAAGAGTAAGCAGGATGCTTCTAGAACCAGGATCGGCATAGTCTCAGTTTCGGAGAGTGTGGTCCGCAGCGGACATGCGGCGCGCTTACTGCGTCCGGTGGTTTCCAAGGTTCCTTCGAAATCCCGGGAGCTCCGGTCGGACCTCGAATGGACGGCGGTCCTAGGCGGGAGCAACCTCTCGGCGTTCACCGGTGCAGGAGACGAGGATGCCCCTCATATGGCTTGGTGCGCTCCTTGTTTCGTCAGCGTGCTCCAGATGACGTTTCAGCCGATCTGCCGCGAACAGCGAATTTGGACCGCCGAAAAGTACGCCGCGTCGATTGGAGTTTCGCGGAAGCGACTCTCACCGCAGCTCTACAGCGTATCTGGCGTCTTGAGTTCGTGGCGAACCAGCTCTTCCTTCAGCTGTCGCTCTGCTTCCAAATAGAACTCTTGGTCTCGCCCCTCCGGCATTCCGGCTTGCTGCCAGAGCTCATATGCGCGTTGCTCAATGTCGTTTTGAGACGGAAGATCTACCATGTGCGTTACTCCCGATGAGACCAACGGCAGGCTCTTGAGGGCCTGACCGGACTTTCCGAGCGCGAAGTTCGCAGTCGCTGTCTTCAGCGATGATGCCCAGGTTCAGTCAACTCCAACTGCGAGCCCGCTTGCGTCCTGGCGCTCAAGTCAGGTGTCTCACGCCGTGGGGTAGCTGGTATCGATCTCCGTCCTTTGTCAACCAACCGCCCTCGACCATACGAAGCGCGAAAGACTTGGTGCAAACCGGATGGCTGATTCCGGGGATGTGAAGCATGGTGTTCAGCCGGACTAATTAGCCATAAAGCTGCGCCTGCCGCAGCGCATTACGCATTCCTCTCGAAAGAACCATCGTAACGTCGTCTCGAGCGGTAGCCGGAGAGAACGCTCCCTTGGGCGGGAAGCGATCTAGGCACTAAGCCACTCGTGGTGCCGGAACGTTGCGAGGCGGCGATCCTCCTGCCACAGCTCAACGTCATGGTCGCCGGCTAGAGACCGGGCGCCTCGTTCGGCGTCCTATCCATCCTTGCCGAGCAGATCGACACGCTCTGGTGCGCTGCAGCTATCATCCGAACACGAACAACGTGATCGACCGACGTGCCGATCATGCAGCGGCGAAACACCGGAACAGAAGTTTTGTTTAGTTCGTTTAGTGTCTAACGAAGGAGAAAGACTATGCTTGCTAACAGGCTTATGATCTTGGGTGCGGTGCTAGCCTCCAGTGCCAGCGCCGTGTATGCGGCTCCCTGCAATATGGCGAGCCGCGATGCAGGATCGGGGAATGTCCCAGGCTATACCGGACAAACCACTGGTTCCACAGCAACTGATTCCAGCCAACATCCGCCGACATCTGCGATGAACAAAGCCTCCGAGAATGTTGCAACATCGTCGCAGGACGCTCAACGCCAGATGCAGAGCGAGCCTACAGCTGCCGAGCAATCAAAGAAGATCGAGCCCGCACCCTCCTCGCAGTCACCGGATCGGACGGCAGGCACGGTCGAGCAGACCCGTCCCGCGCCCACTGAACACTCAAAGAAAATGACGGCCGGTGAGGCCGAGCAAGCACCGTCCGAGCAAAAGGTGGGGCAGGACTGCGATTAAGCGCGGGGACAATGATTTCGATTTGCGGTTAGGGGGCCGAAAGGTCCCCTTTGAGAGACCAATCGCGCTCCCGCCAGATACCAGGAGGAGCGTGCCATCGCCCCTCCTCATTTCGATTCTTATTCAATCCAAGCACGCATCTGCCTTGGCGTTGGGACCTTCGGCGCAGCGCTGCTCGTTGCTGTGGCGATGACGAGCATCTATTTCGTGCGGTAAGGCCGCGAGCGGCCTGCCTGAGACCACTTAAGTTTTTATTCTGGCGTCGCTCCGGTTCCGGGTGCATACTGGTTCCATCACCGCACACGGCACCATTGCTTCGATCGGTGATCAGAACGCCGGTTGCGCTCCTGCCCAATTCACGTAGGGAAAGGAGAGTGCCATGAAACGACGCTCGCAATCCCACACATTTGACGACAATCTGAACGCGGAGAGAGCCCGCATTATAGCGGAACTGGAAAACACACGGCCAGGACCGCAGCGTGATCTTCTAGAAAGCAAACTGCGCCAGCTCGAAACCGTTTCTCATATAGACGGGTGGCTGACTTCGCCGGGCCTGCAACCCCCCGAAGAATAAGGCCGCCTCAGTTGGTGACCTCTCATTTTGCAGGGGGGGCGGTAGATGCAAGAGTACCGCGCATTTATCATGGGCCTCGACGGACGTATCGAGCTTCGCATCGATCAAATGTGCGAGGACGAAACCATTCGGCCGATTGCGCAAATTTCTTGGCAACGGGTGCGACCAGGTCAGTGATTTTGACCGGATCGGTTTCCTTAGCGGTGATTGCCCGGAGATCGTTTACATACTGTTCGAGGGTGTACGATACCGGCATTGCATCAACCTCCCTTAGGCTTGGGGATGGCCACTGCAATTGAGGCCTTCTATGCAGCGTTCTCGCGCCTAGCACTTTTTGAGCCAGCGCGTTGTTCGGCTCGGGGCCGATAGGAGACATCCCATCCGCGACGATTCTGGCCACTCTCGCCTTCAGCATCAAGGAGTCTGAAAGAAGTCGAAGGCGTTGAGGAGGTTGTTAGCCGCGGCGTCTCGACTACCGAGAGGCGCCACGTTCCAGCGAGTTTCGATCAGCTTCAAGATCGAAACGGTCTCATACGTCGTGTGATCAACAAACCCGCGTTTGGCAAAGGGCGAAATGATAACCGCCGGAATGCGAACCCCTGGACCCCAGCGATCGCCGGGCGGTGGCGGAACGTGATCCCAACGTCCGCCGCCCTCGTCATAAGTGACGATAATCACGCTGTCCTTCCAAAAGACACTTTCCTGCACCGCGTTGACCAAACTTGCCACGTGCTGCTCCCCTCGCAGCAAGTCCGAATAGCCAGGATGTTCGTTGTCGGCGCCGATCGGCTTGATAAAGACCACGGCCGGCAGGTTGCCAGCCCGCAGGGCCGCAAGGAAATCCTCGGTGTCCTTCAGGTGCTCGGTCCGGGCAGCCTTCCCTTCGGCATAGGGGGCGAAGTAGTTGAACGGCTGATGATGAAATTGGAACAGTGCGTCGGGATGGCCTGCAACGGCGTCTTTCCAGCCGCCCGAGTACCAAGCCCAAGAGATGCCCTTCTCGCTTAGCCGATCACCAATCGTCGGCAGATCCAGCAACGGTATGAGCTGGCCCGGATCCTCGATGTTTCCGGGATAAGGTCGGTTAGCGGGGTAGACCGTGTGGACCACGTAGCCGTCTGGAGTGACCGATCCGTCCTTAACCACGATGCCCTGTGCGTCCATTTGAATTCTCAAATTCGCCGGTGCGTTCGACCAACTGGGGGTGCAAGCGCAGATCAACCAAAGATGATTGATCATCGAGCCATCGAATGCCGAGTGGAAGAAACGATCGGCCAGAGTGTACTGCTGAGCCAAGCGACCAATAGGCAAGTCGGTCGCATCATAGTAGCTCATCGCCAATCCGCCGTTCTCGCTCCAGGCGACGAACCCATCCATTCGGCCGCCGTTGATTTGGCGCTTCTCCTGCTGCGCCCGGTTGACGATGTCGCCAACTTTCTGATGCGGCGGAACATACTGGGCGATGTCATACGGCGCGACGGGTAGGTCCGTCGGAAACCGGGAATCCGGGATTGGCGGCTTCTTCGACGTATCGAGTGGCTGTGGAAGTGTCAGGTAGGGCGTACCGTCTTTTTTGATCTGCCGAATGCGTTCACCCGCATTGGCGAGGCCATCTGCGCCGGGGAACTTGCCGTACAGACCGTCGAAGCTCCAATTCTCCTGATAGATCACGATAACATGCTGAATTCTCTCTAACCCAGCGGACTGGGCAGCCACTCGCCCTGCGGAAAAGAGAACACACAACAGTACCACGACGGCAATAGCTTGTGCCTTTCGTGCAGGCGGCGCGCGCGCAATGAAGCTTAACATGTGATCCTCCCTTGAAGCGCTCCTATTCGAGTTCACGAACTAGTTGCTGTTGTAGATCGGACAGCAACCGCGAGCGGCAATAGGGCATTGCCGAGTTCGAGAGTCATCGGCTTACGGTGCACCTTCGCGCGACCCCACCCGTGACGTTCATCGTCACGCCCGGAAGATCCAAATATATCACCTACGTGCCCGCTGATTGGATCGGGTTAAAGGTCATGGACCCGTCATGCAGTCGAAGTTTGACAATCAATCGCCTGCGGTCCCTCCATTCACTCGTGGGTCGACTGCCCGTGAAAGATCGGACCCGATCAGCGGTTCGCGAGCTTGTTGTACTCCGCGGTCGACGCTACGGCGCTCAAATTTCGGAGAAAAGAATTCCATCAAACACCGCTTCTGAGACTGCGAAGAGGATACAGAGCTTCGGTGCCGCGTGATCTGAGAAGTAGATTCTCCGCCATCCGCCGAAGTTCGCGTTTTTACACAGCCAGGGTCATTCGCTGCGGACCTAAAGCGGCCCCGCGGTCCTCCATGGCCGCAAGCCTCTGAAAGCAGACACGATCTGCGCGTCATAACGCATGCTCGGTGCCCTCACAGCCCGAGGAGTACGATCATGCCTGACGAATGCAGCTTCTCCACTAAATCTCGTCGCACACCCTGGAACAAGGGCAAGCTGATCGGAGCCAAACCTCCGCTGCGGCCAAACCAAGTCTGGTCGATCCGAACCCGGCTCCTGATCGAAAGACGGACCCGCGATCTTGCCCTTTTCAACCTTGCGATCGACAGCAAGTTGCGTGGCTGCGACGTCGTCGCCTTGAGGGTCGAAGATGTCGCTCCGAATGGCTATGCGGTCGATCGTGCGACCGTCCGGCAGAAGAAGACCGGGAGAAAGGTCAAGTTCGAGTTGACGGATCAAACGCGGCAAGCCGTTGACGACTTCTTGAAGGAAGCCGGCAAGAGGCCAGGTGAGTATTTGTTCACTGGGCGCCGGGGGGGCGCGGTCGGGCGATGACAACCCGCCAATATGCTCGCCTTCTTGCGGACTGGGTGGCAAGCATCGGGCTTGACCCAAGGGTATTTGGCACCCACTCGCTGCGCCGAACCAAGGCAACGCTGATCTACCGCCGCACGGGGAATTTGCGAGCCGTGCAGCTGTTGCGCGGCCACACGAAGATCGAAAGCACGGTCCGCTATCACGGCATCGAGGTTGACGACGCGCTCGCGATTGCCGAACAAGTTGAGGTCTGAATCACCAGGGCAGAGCGGACATGCTCTGCCCATCGGCCAGCGGCCGCTTCGGGCCAATAGGCGACACCAAGGATTTGCGATCGATCCGGCGACCGGAGTCGGACCTCTGGAACTTCCAGGATCAAAGGCTGTTGTAGCGCACAGAGGGCCTCATGCATGGACATGGTCACGCGCGCTCGCGGTTCGGATGTCGTCCCATCGGGACAAGTTTCTCCAGTGAACTCACACAACGAGTGGGGCACGCTGGAGGAAGTGATCGTCGGAAGGCTTGAGGGTGCGGTTATCCCGTCCGATCATCCGGTTGTCACCTGCAACATTCCCGGCATGGCAGCGCGTGCTCAGTCGCTGCTCGCAGGCTTTCGTTACCCAAGGATCCTGGTCGAACCAGCGCAGCGTGAGCTTGATGGCTTTGTTGCGCTGCTACAGTCGCTGGGCATCGTCGTAAGACGGCCGGACGCTGTCGACCACAGGAAGCGCTTCAGCACGCCGGAATGGTCCTCGCGCGGCTTCTGCAATTCCTGCCCGCGCGACAGCATGCTCGTGGTCGGCGACGAGATCATCGAAACCCCAATGGTTTGGCCCTGTCGCTACTTCGAGACGCACTCCTATCGTCCGATCCTGAAGGACTATTTCCAACGTGGCGCGCGGTGGACGAGCGCGCCCAGACCGCAACTGGCGGACGAACTGTTCGACCCTGAATTTCGCGTTCCGAAGAAAGGCGAGCCGATCTCATACATTCTCACCGAATTCGAACCGGTCTTTGATGCTGCCGACTTCTTTCGCTGCGGGCGCGACCTGTTCGTGACCCGCAGCAACGTCACCAATGCGTCTGGTATTGAATGGCTGCGTCGCCACCTTGGCGACGGCTATCGCATCCATGAGATCGAGAGCCGCTGTCCCAATCCAATGCACATCGACACCACCATATTGCCGCTTGGGCCCGGCAAGATCCTGATCAATCCCGAGTACATAGACGTCGACCATCTTCCGGCCGTCTTGAAAGGATGGGACATCCTCGTGGCCCCCGAGTCCGACCCGATCACCGATCCTGTGCTGAGGATCACTTCGCTATGCGGGAAATGGCTCAACATGAACGTATTGATGGTGGATGAGAAGCGCGTCATCGTAGATCCACATCATACCGCAACGATGCGTGCGTTTGAGAATTGGGGATTCGAGCCGATTCCCTGCGAGTTCTTACACTATGCGGCATTTGGTGGCGCCTTCCATTGCGCCACGCTCGACGTCCGGCGGCGCGGCACGTTGGAGAGCTATTTTTGAGCCGACTTCCAACAGGTTCTCGTCGCACCGTTCCGCCTAAGTGGTGATTTTCAGTCCGATCATGCCCAAGAGAATAAAGCCGATACAAGCAAGCCTAAGCAACGTTGGGGGCTCGTCAAATAGATAGATGCCGAGCGCGGTGGTGCCAACAGTGCCAATGCCCGTCCACACCGCATAGGCCGTACCGACCGGCAGCGACTTAAGGGCGATGCCAAGGAACCCAATACTGGCCGCCATAGCGACGACTGTGGCGATTGTTGGTAAAAGGCGTGCGAAGCCTTCCGTGAATTTGAGGCCGATCGCCCAGGCGATTTCGCACAGGCCAGCAATGAGCAGGAAGAGCCAAGCCATGGGAATGCCCCAAAAACACTTGAACAACGAGCAATCTCTCTCAGGGTTTACTCCAAATCAATGCTTTGAAAATCTGTAGTAGGATCGGGCTAGGGCTGAGCATTGCCCTACGCCGTCTTGGTCGTCTTGTGTAGCTTCAACCTCCGCACTGCTAACGGCGTAAGAGGCGGCTTAGAGTCAAATGCGGCAGTCAGCCCAACGATCCTGTGGCGTCCGCTTTCCCGCAACCAGCCGACATGGCAGCGGCTGTTGCGCTGTTGAGCTCAGGGCCAGAAGCTGACTCAGAAGGGACGACTTGAATTGCCTCCTTGTCCTCAGTTGCAGACCGAGGACGGAGGACTGAGTTACTGGACCTCGGCGATCTTCGGTCCAGATGACAGCATCTGCGCGTTAGTTGCCGAGGGCCGGTTCGACGGCGACGCCGGGTCCGGCGATCGGAAAGCGGCGTCGGGCGGCGCTCCCTGGGATGGTCGACGGGCAGCGGTTGCCGGAAGCACGATCACCTTCGCTCCGACTTTCACCCGCTCATAGAGGTCCACGACGTCCTCATTGGTCAGCCGGATACAGCCGGACGAAACCCGCTTCCCGATCGTATCGGGATTGTTGGTGCCGTGAATTCGATATTCGGTCTCGCCCAGATACATCGCCCGGGCGCCGAGCGGATTACCGGGGCCACCTGCCATAAACCGCGGCAGATAAGGCTGACGCGAGACCATCTCCGCAGGCGGATGCCAATCCGGCCATTCTGCTTTACGGGCCACAGTCTGTTCACCGGACCATGTGAAACCTTCGCGGCCAACACCGATGCCGTAGCGCAGGGCTCGCGTGTCGTTCAGAACGAAATAAAGGAATGTGTTTTTGGTATCGATGATCACGGTGCCCGGCGTCTGGCGGCTGGTGTAGTCAACCACCTGCCGAACGAATGCTCCGGGACCGTCAGCGGCTTTTGGTGGTTCGACCAGAGGCGCCGGGGCCGGAATCGGAGCCGGAGGTGATGCACGAGCAGGAGCTGACACGTAAACCGGAGTTGACGACGCCATGGCTTGGTGCGCGGACGGCTTCCCTATCGGCTGCACGCTCGCCGGGCGAGACAGCAAACTGTACCCCAATGCGGCGACGGCCACGGCGCCAATTGCAACTCTCCCGACCATTGGTAGTGCGAGCGTCTCTGCCTTTCCACGTTTGGCCCGCTTACTCATATCTTTCCCCAGGTCACCATGCCTGGAAGAGGTACCCAGTAAAATTTAAGAAACTTCGAAGCGATTTCGCTCAGACTGGAACCGTTAGCGGTGGTTAACGCCGCACTCTTGTTCGGCAACATAAAAATTGGGAGTACCGCTTGATATTTAGCTCGCGACGTGGACGACGCGCTTCTCATCGCGGAACGAGTCGAGGTCTGAATCGCCTGGCGGAGCGGGCACGCTCCGCTCTTTCGTTAACGGCGGCTTTGGGTCACAAGCGCCGGTCGAAGGTCATGGCAGAGTGGTCCGCTCAGCTCCGGAGAACCGACCTAACCTAGCGGTCGAACGGCTTCGCATTTGGGCCATAAGCGGCCGTCGTCCAGTCGGAAATGGAGAAGACCAATCGTAGCAGTCGTCGCTGCTGCACACTCGCCACTGAACAAACTCATCGCCGCCGGTTCACGAGCCACAGCGCGCCCGACGATCCCGCGAGCGCGACGACCATCATGAGGGCGAGCGCGACAGACATCACGCCACCTCCCGCGGCCGCCAGCGAGCTGCTGCCCCCGCCCGCGAGCATCAGGAGTGGAATCGCCACAAGCGGGCCGCCGAACTGGGCGGCAAAGAAGGCACCGAGAAACGAGACGACGATGTTCGCGATCCAGCCGAGCACACCCCGTTTCTTCGTCCATGCCTCGTGGACGGCGATAGCCAGTGCGGCGACAAACGTAGCCGCCGCGATCACCAGCCCCCCACCGACGGCGTCCATCGGAATCGTACCGGTCATTTGCAGAACCACGATGCCGATCACGGCAATCTGCACGATGATGTATGGCATGAGGTTCGCCCCTGCTGCTCTGTCGGAGGCAACCAATACCGCTGGTGCTTGCGCAGTGCGCAGGCTCGCCTCCTCTCGCGATTAGTTGCTGGGGCCCCTTGTCTGGTTCATCCCTTGGAGCCTGAACGTCGTCCAAACCCGCAGGTCTGCTTTGGGTCCCTTAGCTGACCTCGACCGAGCGCGGAGCGATAGTCCGCTTTCAGGGTAGGAGCGGACCGAGGCTGGGGCCGATCCCGACTTCGGATTGTGACCCTGGCTGTGTGAAAACGCGCAGGATCGAAACACGACTAGAATTACATTCTTCAGTTCGCCGTTTAGGTTGAAGGCACTTGCGAGCCTGGGCGCTAGAACGATCTTGGACGAATAAGTTCTTCTATCGCGCTCAAGCGTC